>PBRZ01000086.1 GCA_002726085.1 Acidobacteriota bacterium | reverse complement strand
TAAACACGGGTCCTTACGCCGACGCCAACCCCGAAGGCCGAACGGTGGAGCTCGCGCGGGTTCAGCAGGCGGCTCGCAAGGCCCACGAGGAGGGGCTCGAGGTGCTGGGCGGTCACGGGTTGACCTACACCAACGTCAAGCCGGTCGCCGCCATTCCGGAGATCGTCGAGCTGAACATCGGTCACAGCATCGTCTCCCGCGCGGTGCTGGTTGGTCTCGAACGCGCGGTTCGGGAGATGATCGCCCTACTTGGTTGATGCCGCCGGTGTGCCCCGCTGGACGCTGTTCCGGCAGCGTTGCTATGATCGGCACGAAGGGACTCGACACGTCTGATGAATCGTACTGAGACCATCCCACTCCTCGCCTCGCTAGTGCTCGCCGCCGGTCTGATGGGCTGGATTGTGTGGAGCCAGCGGCCGGCGGAGCCGGTTGAGGCGATCGCGTCGTCGTCGTCCCCGCTCCCCCCCGCCCCGGTCCCGCCGGCGCCCGAGCCGCCGCCGCTCGATGAGACGCGGGCGGCCCAGTTGCGTGAGACCGCCGAGGGTGCGCCGGACGACGTCCAGGTGCGCGTCGATCTCGGCAACCTCTATTTCAACTCGCAACAGTTCGAGGATGCGATCCCGTGGTTCGAGGAGGCACTCACGCTCGACCCGAAGGCGGTCGACGTCAGCACCGATCTCGCCGTGGCCTACTTCTACCTCGACGACACCGAACGCGCGTTGGCCCAGCTCGCCCGGTCCCTCGAGGTCGACCCGGCGCATGCCAAGACGATCTTGAGCCTCGGCATCGTGCGCGCCTTTGGTAATCAGGACCTCGATGGCGCGTTCGAGGCCTGGGAAGAGGTTCTACGCGTTGCTCCTGGCAGCCCTGAGGCATTGGCCGCTGCCGACGCCATGGAACGCCTTCGCGCCGCGCACTAGCGGCACGATCGCGCATTGCCTGCCGCTATCTCATGGTATTTGGCTGGCTCATCCGGTTCCTGGTCGTGATGCTGCTGGTGCGGCTCGTCTGGAAGTTTCTCGGCGGTCTCGTTCAAGGAGCAGCCAGCCGGCCGCAGGTGCCTCCCGCAGAGAGGGTCAGGTTGGTCCGTGACCCGGTGTGCGGCACCTACATCGACCAGTCGCGTGCCCTGACCACGCGTCGTCGGGGCGAGGTGCACCATTTCTGCTCGGAAGACTGTCGCGCGGCGTTTCAGCAGGGGAAGCGAGCACCGAGCGTCTGATTCGGGTCAGTAGATGCAGACTGAAGAGCGGCTCAGGGCCGACATCGTCGAAGTCGGGCGTCGGCTGCACGAGCGCGGCTTTGTCGCGTCGAACGACGGGAACATCAGTGTCCGCCTCGAAGGCGACCGGCTACTGACGACGCCGACCGGCGTGTCGAAGGGCTTCATGACGCCGGACATGATGGTCACGACCGACCTCGCCGGGGGCAAGCTCACCGGTGAGCGCGAGCCGTCGTCCGAGATCCTCATGCACCTGGCGGTCTACGAGAACCGGCCGGAGATCAAGGCCGTCGTGCACGCGCACCCGCCGACCGCGACCGGGTTTGCCGTCGCTGGGATTCCGCTCGATCGCGCGGTGCTGGCGGAGGTGGTCACCACGCTGGGCAGCATTCCGATCGCCGATTACGGCACCCCCTCCACCAGCGAGCTGGCCGATGCCGTGCGGCAGTACATCCGCGCGCACGACGGGTTGTTGCTCGCCAATCATGGCGCCCTGACGGTTGCGGATGAGCTGTTTGCGGCCTACTACAAGATGGAAACGGTGGAGCACTTCGCACGGATCAGCCTCGTGGCCAGACAGTTGGGCCGAGAGCGGCTTCTATCGCGAGAAGAGGTGAACCGGCTGCAGGACCTTCGGGATCGCTACGGCATCGCGGCACCGGCGCCGATCTGCCCGACGGACCCGGAAAACGGCCCCGACCTCAGTTGCCAAACGCTCGAGGCGCCGGCGCAGCCTGGCGAGCAGGTGGTCGACACGCAGGCGGTCGATTCCAGTCGGGCCGGAACGCGGGACGCCAGTGATGAATCCCATGGCGGTTCCGGTCGTCAGCCATTGGACCTTGGTTCCGGGTTGCTAGGTTCGGATGAGGAAATTCGATTAACATACCGCGAGCTGACGGCACTGATCGCAGATGCCGTGAAGCAGTTGCAGTAGTTGGAGGCATGGAATGGGCGAGGCGCTGGGAATGGTGGAGACCAAGGGACTCGTCGCGATGATCGAAGCATCGGACGCCATGGTCAAGGCCGCCAAGGTGACTCTGGTCGGCTGGGAAAAGATCGGCGCGGGCCTCGTGACCACGATCGTGCGGGGAGACGTGGCGGCCGTGAAGGCGGCCACCGACGCCGGCGCCGCTGCCGCGCGTCGTGTCGGCGAACTCGTGGCGGTGCACGTAATCCCGCGACCCCACGCCAACGTCGAAGACGCCCTGCCGATCGGCAAGAGCACGGGTAAGTAGCGTGCCCGACAGGCCGCCGTCGCACCACGCGAGGGCGCCGTCTTCGTGTGACACGTTCCTATCTAGACGTCATGATCCTCGCAAAGGTGGTAGGCACCGTCGTCGCGACCCGCAAGGACGACCGGCTGGTCGGGAGCAAGCTGTTGCTCGTGCAGCCGGTGTCACCCGATGGTGAAGCGCATGGGGCCTCGCTGGTGGCGGTCGACACGGTTGACGCAGGTGCCGCCGAAACGGTGCTGGTGGTCAGCGGCAGCTCGGCGCGAATGGCCGCTGGGCTCACCGACCGTCCGATCGACGCGGCGATTGTCGGTATCGTCGACGCGGTCGATACCGATGACGCGGCCTGACCGCTGAGTCCTCCAGGTAGCACGCATCGATGCAGCTCGCACGGGTGATCGGCAACGTCGTTTCGACCGCGAAGGACCCCGGTCTGGCCGGATGCACGCTACTCGTGCTGCAGCCGCTGTCCGCGGCGCGCGAGAAGGTGGGAGCGCCGCTGGTGGCGGTCGATTCAGTCGGAGCCGGCGCTGGCGAAGACGTGTTCTTCGTTCGCGGCCGAGAGGCAGCCTTCCCGTTTCACCCTCGAGTGGTTCCGACCGACGCGAGCGTCACCGGCATCTGCGACCACTGGAGCACCGAGGCTGTCGCGACCACGCCGTCACGCCGCGCCTCACGTCGTCGTTCCACCGGGGGGTAGCCGGGAGATGCGGATCGCCAGGGTCATCGGCTCCGTCGTGGCGACAAAGAAGGACCGTACTCTCGAGGGGGCGAAGCTGCTGTTGACGCAGCCGGTGGACCGTGACGGCCGACCGATGGGTGCGACCCAGCTGGCGGTCGACGCCGTTGGCGCCGGCGTCGGCGAACTGGTGCTGCTCGTCCTCGAGGGGCGGGCCGCCGGCGCCGCCCTCGGTCGTCGCGCGGCCCCGGTGGATGCCGCGCTCGTCGGCATCGTCGACCCCAACGGGTTGGTCGACTGACCCCCCACGGCTCCGTCCGAGTGGTCCCGGTCAAAAATACGGTCACGCATCGAGGGCCGACTCGACGGATGCCGCACACAGCTCGCGGTAGGCGCGAGGAGGGAGCAGACCGGCAGCAGTCGACCCCGCTGAGCCGAAGCCCAGCGCCGCGCCTGGTGGGATGCATCGGCGGCCGAATGCGACCGTATTTATGACCGGGGCCACTAAGCCGTCCGTGCTCGTCACACGGCGGATGCCGTCTGCCGTGCTCGCCCAGCTCGAAGTCGTCTGCGACATCGACCTGCACGACCACTCTGACGCGCTGTCGCACGACGCGCTATGCGCGCGTGTGGGTGGGAAGCAGGGCCTCATCTGCATGTTCAACGATCGGATCGAAGAGTCGGCGATCGCCGCCGGAGACCAGCTGAAGGTGGTCGCGACCGTCGCGGTCGGATTCGACAACATCGATGTCGCGGCCGCCGCGTCGCGGGGGATCGTGGTGACGAACACGCCCGACATCCTGACGGGCGCAACGGCGGAATTCACGTGGGCGTTGATTCTGGCGGTGACGCGCCGCATCGGTGAGGGCGAGCGGGTGGTCCGGAACGGCGCCTGGAAGGGTTGGGCCTTCGATTTCCTCCTGGGCGCCGAGCTACGGGGCAAGCAGCTCGGGGTCGTCGGCGCCGGACGGATCGGTCGCGCCGTGGCCGCCGTTGCGCCGGCGTTCGGGATGCGTGCGGTCTTCGCTGCGCGGACCGGTGCTGGCGCCGAGAATGCCGCGACCGACCATGCGGTGGTATCGCTCGACGAACTTCTGCTGACATCTGACGTCGTGTCGTTGCACGTGCCGTTGACCCAGGACACCCGACACCTGATCAACCGGCGGACGTTGGCGCGCATGAAGCGATCGGCGTTCTTGATCAACACGTCGCGTGGGGGAGTGGTGGACGACGGCGCCCTTGCCTGGGCCCTTGATGCGCGTCTGATTGCCGGCGCCGGTCTCGATGTGTACGAGGGGGAGCCGGGTGTGCACCCTCAGCTGGTTGGCCGGGAGAACGTCTGTCTGACGCCGCACCTGGGGAGCGCCACCCGTGAAACCCGTACGGCGATGGCCGAGCTCGCCGTGCGCAACGTGGTGGAGGTCGTGAGTGGGCGGCCGGCGGTGACGCCGGTGGCCCTCTGAAGAGCGCTCGATAGGAGTCAGAAGTCAGGAGGCAGGAGTCAGGAGAAGCTGGAGGGCTTCGCCAACATCTGGTTCGCAGCTCGCAAGAATCCAGTAATGAGCAAAGCGAAGAACAGAGCAGCCAGTGCCGTTGGGTCCCCGGCGGCATCCACTCGTCGTCACGTCGCCCGGGTGATGCCCCGGCTGCGGGCCGCGATGGGCGAGATGGCCGAGCCGGCGGTCGAGAAGATCGCCGAGGAAGAGCAATCCGACCCGTTCAAGGTGCTGATCTCCACGATGCTGTCGGCCCAGACGCGGGACCCGGTCACGCTAGCGGCCTCGACCCGGCTCTTTGCCCGAGCCGAGACACCGCGCGAGATGGCTGGGCTGCGGGTGGCCACCATCGAGAAGCTGATATATCCGGTCAGCTTCTACCGGAACAAGACGCGGCACCTCAAGAAGACCTGCCGGCTGCTGCTCGCTCGGCACAGCGGACAGGTGCCGACGACGATGGCGGAGCTGCTCGAACTGCCGGGGGTTGGCCGCAAGACCGCCAATCTGGTGCTAATCGTGGCGCTCCGGAGCCAGGAGAACATCTGTGTCGACACCCACGTGCATCGGATCTCGAACCGTCTGGGGTGGGTTGAGACACAGACGCCGGCGGAGACGGAGGAGGCGCTCTACCAGGTAGCGGCGCGCCGCTGGTGGCCGCTCCTCAACCTGTATCTGGTGACCTGGGGACAAAACGTCTGTAAGCCGGTCTACCCGGTTTGTGGCCGGTGCGCCATATCCACCTTGTGTCCGCAAATCGGCGTGGTCAAGGTAGGGAAGTGACCGGTGCGTCGTGTAGGCCACGGGTAGAATGGGCGTGGGTGCTTCCCCATGTAGGCCATCTGGGATGCTGACCGTCAACGAAATCTTCTACTCGATTCAGGGCGAATCCGACCAGAGCGGGCGGCCGTGCGTCTTCGTACGGCTGACTGGTTGCGACCTGCGCTGTGTCTGGTGTGACACCCCGTATGCCTTTCGCGATGGACGCGCGCTCGAGGTGGCGGACGTCATCGCCGAGGTTGGGCAGTACCGGTGCGACCTGGTCGAGATCACCGGGGGCGAACCGCTGTTGCAGGAGGACGTCTATCCCTTGATGGACCGGCTGGTGGCCGACGGCGCCACCGTGCTGCTGGAGACCGGCGGGCAGCTGGACGTGGGCCGCGTGCCCACGTCGGTCATCAAGGTCATGGACATCAAGTGTCCCGGGAGCGCAGAGTCTGGCCGGAACGTCTGGGGCAACCTCGAGAGGCTGACAAACCGCGACCAGGTCAAGTTCATCATTGCCGATCGCGTCGACTACGAGTTCGCACGAGACGTGGTGCGGCGGCACACGCTCGCGACGCGGTGCGGGGCGGTGCTGTTCTCGCCGGTTCACGACGCGCTGCCGCCAGCGCGGCTGGGCGAGTGGGTGCTTGGCGACCATCTGCCGGTGCGTGTGCAGATCCAGCTACACAAGTATCTGTGGGGCGCGGAGACTCGCGGCGTATAGCGGAGGATGCTCGAGAAGTCAGGAGTCAGAAGGCAGAAGTCAGAAGGTGGCAGGTGGGCTTCGCCAGATCGTTGGGAGCACGATGTCCGAGAGGACTGAGGCTTCGGCCCGGAGGGCGGTCGTGTTGCTGAGCGGGGGGCTCGACTCGTACACGGCCGCGGCAGTCGCACGTGCCCAGGGGTTCACCTTGTTTGCCCTGACGGTCCACTATGGGCAGCGTCATGCGTGTGAGCTCGACGCGGCGCGTCGGGTGGCCCGCGCGCTGGGCGTGGCGCGTCATCTCGAGTGCGAGGTCGACCTGGCGGCGCTCGGCGGATCGGCATTGACCGGTGACGGCGAGGTGCCGACGGACCGGTCTCCGGACCGTGCCGAGATTCCGCCGACTTACGTCCCGGCGCGCAACACCGTGCTGCTGGCGATGGCACTCGGTTGGGCCGAGGTCCTCGGTGCCACCGACCTGTTCATCGGTGTCAACGCGCTCGACTATTCCGGGTATCCCGATTGTCGCCCTGAATACATCACCGCGTTCGAGCAGCTGGCTGCCCTGGCCACGAAGGCAGGCGTCGAGGGTGCCCGGTTCCGCGTCCACGCGCCGCTGATCCACTGGTCGAAGGCTGAGATCATCACACGCGGGCTCGAGTTGGGCCTCGACTACGGGTTGACCCATAGCTGCTACGCACCCACCTCGGACGGACGCCCTTGCGGGCGCTGCGACAGTTGTCAGCTGCGTGCCCGCGGGTTTGCTGAGACTGGTGTCGTCGATCCCGCGCTGCCGGCAGACCCCGCACGCTAGCGTCAACGTCCGCTGTCGGACCGCGTCGACGACGCGAACTCGTCGACGAGACGGTCGATGATGCCGAGGATTGGTCCGGCGGCGCCAGCGAAGTTGTTGGCCAATACGGCGAAGGCCAAGGCTTCACCATCCGCGCTCGTCACGTAGCCAGAGAGGGCACTCACGTTCGACATCGACCCGGTTTTGGCGTGCACGTTGCCGGCGGCCGCCGTTCCCGTCAATCTCGTTTCGAGTGTGCCGCTGCGAGCGGCCACCGGAAGGGTCGCCCGGAATGGCGTCGCGTGCCGAGGGTCGTCGTGCATCCGTTCGAGGACGTCGACAAGCGTGCGCGCCGTGACGTAGTTGTATCTTGACAGCCCGGAGCCGTCGGCGACGATGACTCGGGATGAGTCGACACCCCAAGATGCCAGCACCTCCCGTATGATGCCCCGTCCGGCCGCGGCCGTTCGTGGCCGACGCTGCTGGTCCAGCGTGCGGAGCAGCGTTTCCGCATACAGGTTCTGGCTGACCCCCATGAGGGTGTGTGCGATAACCGAGAGTGGTGGCGACCAGTGGGTCGCGAGCAGCCTGAGATCGTCGTCGATGACGGTGGCATCGACTTCGTCGAGGTCGACCGCGTCACCCGAGACGTTGATGCCACGGGCCGTGAGCGCCTGTTTCAGGTCGCGCACGAAGAAGACGGTGGGGTTCTGTACCGACGCGGTGCGATACACCGGAGCCGCGTTCGCCGGGACGGTGCCGAGCACCTCGAGGTCGCCGTCCGGCATCCGTTTCAAGGTGAGCTCGGTCTCGCCGTTCGGGGACACCGTTTCGACCCGGTTCACCACATGCGCACCGATTGCCAGCAGCTCGACATCAATATCAATCACCACCGGCTCGCTGGCGACGCTGCCCGGATGCACCGTCAAGAGTGCGACGTTGTCGCGGTGCTGCAACGCCCCGCCCGGCGTCGCGTAGCCGTAGGGCAGGTCATCCCAGGACCAGCCGTACCCCGGCGCCGCGTCCTCGACCAGATCGTCATCCCCGATCACACGCCCGTCTATGGCAGTGATGCCGGCCTCGAGGAGCGTTGACGCCCAGGCGTCGAACGCCGGCACGGCCCGTCTGGCGTCGGAGTTGATCGTCGGGTCGCCGCTGCCACGCACAATCAGGTCGCCGCGCAGCACCCCGTCGACCACCGGCGCGGCTGACAGCAGCCTGGTCTCGAATCGATAATTCCACCCAAGTCGTTCAGCCGACACGGCAAGCGTCACGATCTTCATCGTGGAGGCCGGCATCACGAGCCGATCGCCTCGATGGTCGAACAGCACGTCGCCGGTGTCGAGTGACCGCACGAACACCGTCCAGAGCGCCGGTTCTGCCGCCGTGGTCTCCAGGAGCGCGGTCAGCCTGTTAGCCAGAGCGTGGGGGGGGCGATCGGACGGGGTGGCGCCAGCACGGGGTGGGCGGGCGGTGGCGCAGGCGCCAAAAGCCAGACAGAGCAAGACCGGAATAAGGGCCTGCCAGCCGCGCGGGCCACTAATCCCGCGGCGCACTGGTGTTGACGATTGCGCCGCGGGCCCTGCGGGCCTGAAGGCCCTTGCTACCAAGCCCGCCCGGCGCCAACGCAACCCAGCGCGGGGGTCATTCAAGCGCGTCCAGTGCCTCCAGCGCATCGTCCCAGGCTCTGGTGTTGAGGCGCGCCGCCCCCGGCTCGTTGCCGTTCACGGCGAACACGTCGTCGCCGACGCGACCCACGACCACCCGTTCTTGCTCGCCATTTTCGTCAAAGGTGACGAGAATGGTCGAGGCCGGCGCGTCGAGCCCCGTGCCGTCCCGAGACGCGACGAAAGACTCTGCGCGCAGGTTCGACAGCTTGGCCAGCAGGTCGTCCATCGCGCTGGTGTCAACGGCACCAGCCTCCGGCGCGGTGCGTCGCCACTGGTCTGATTCAGCGTCGGACGTCGCCGCAACCTGTTCGAACGCCCAGCGTTCGCCATTGTGGTCGAGCTCGAGCGCCGTCGCATTGAACGGTCGGAATGCGAAGAGGTTGATCCGGCGGTACTCATCGACTCCTTGCTCGAGCTCGGTCACGAGCGCCGCGTCGACCGTGAACACCAGATCGCGTGCGGTGTCCCGAGCATATACGGTGCCGGCCGGCGCCGTGTCGCCGACCAGCAACGTTGCCGCCGAGCTGCCAAGCCCCACGGTTACCGTCAGCCGTGGGGTGTCGAGCCCATACGGATCCAGCTCGTCGGTCTGCTCCGCCTCGATGGCAGACATCTGTCCGGTGCTGAGTCGCCCGACGACACCGTCGGTGACGCCGAAGTCGGCGTTGGCTGCGAACGGGCTGACCAGCGACCAGCGGTTGTCCCCTTTCCCGAGTCGGATGGCTAGATCGGGACCGGCGAATTCGAGCGAGTCGACCTGGTCACGTGTGAAGTCGAGAATGGTCTTGTCGCGAAGCTCGAACGTGGTCCGGTTGAAGGTGCCGTCCAGAAAGCCCGAGATCAGGAACACCCGGTTCGAACCGGCGAGCGTGGCATACAGATCGCCTCCGGTCGGCGTCTGTTCCCCGATCAGCAGTCGTGTGTCGGCGCCGGTGGTCGTCGTGGCAGCCACCTCGATGCGCGGATCATCGAGCCCGAACGCTGCCAGATCGGGAGCGTCGTCGGGTTCGGCGACCACGCGCTGCATCTCGAGCGTTGCGAAACTAGAGGCGAGCGAGACGACCTCGGTGACGTCGACGGCGGTCACCAACGGCTCGGCCAGCTGCCACCGGTCGTCGGTCTTTTCGAGCACGGTGCGCTCGCCGTTCTCCGCGGTGACCGAGAGCCGGTTGATGTCGTTCGAGTCGAAGTCGAACACCGTGTCTCGTGGCTCTGGTGTCCCGACCGCCGAACGGTCCGACTCGCCGAGGTAGATGTAGGCAGCCAGCCCGAGCGCCACCGCCAGGAGCATCAGCGTCGATCGCAGACCGCGCATTAGCGTCTCCGCCACCACGTGTAGACGCCGGTGCCAAGTACGATCCCCGGCACGAGGAACAACGACAGCACGAACACCCGCCGTTGCTGGTCGGCAGTCAGCGTGAGACGGCGATCCTCCGGTTCTCGCGCGCGAATCGAGATGAGGTCCTCCTGCTGCGCGAGCCAGTTGATGGTGTTCAGGAACATGTCGCGGTTGCCCTGGATGCCGACAACGCCGTTGGTAGCGAAGTCGGAATCGCCGATCACGACCAGACGGGTCTCGGGCGGTGCGGCCGCGGCCTCATCGTCGTCGTCCGGCGCACCGGTCTCGGACACCGCCGGCTCGGCGGACGGCGCCGGCGCCGACACCGCCATGCCGATTGCTACCGGTCCGGGTTGGTCGCCAGCCTCCTCGTTCAGCTCGACTTGACCGGTTGCCAGCGCCTCGATGTCTGCTTCCGACCAGCTCTGGGCGCTTGTTTCGAGGAACGACTGGGCGACACGGCCGTCGAGGCTCCCGGGAGCGGCGTGTACCGACCGGGCCAGTGGGTAGGCGGTCAGCAGGTTGAACCGATCGGTGATCGGATGAAACGGGTAGTNGGCCACAACCGGGACCGAGGCGTCGGCGCCCAGCAGTTGCCCCATCCCGCTCGCGTCGACCACCACGCCGGGGCCCGGCTCGATGCCCCACGCGCGCAAGACCCCAAGCAATCCCTCGGGCGCCGGTGTGTCGCCGTCGGGTGCCGGGTCGATCAACACGAGCAGTTTGCCACCCTGATCCAGATAGGCGCCGAGCGCGTCGATCTCGCCCGGAAGCAGGTCGGTCTGCGGTCCGGCAACGACCACGACGGTGGCGTCGTCGGGCACGGCGCTCTGTTGTGCGAGCACCAGGGATTCGACTTCGAAGTTGTCGAGACCCAGGGCGCCGGAGACGGTGGAGTAGCCGTCTCGGTCCGAGCCCGTGTGCTCTTTCTCGCCGTGGCCCTGGAGAAAGTACACCGTCTGTTCCACGCCCTCGACGACTTTGATCAGGCCATTGGTCAGATCCTGCTCGGCGGTCGACAGGACCCGTTCCACACGCCCTTCATGTTCGAACACGANCGTGCCATACGACTGCACCTCGTACTGGCGGGCCATCAGCGGCTGCTTGTCCACGTCGACGTAGTCGACCGTGACCTGGTTCGACAGATAGGCATACTCGCCGATCTGGTCCCGATACCCTGGGAATTCCGGCTCGCGAGCAAACACGATGACCCGGACCGGCGCCGTCAAGGCGGTGAGGATCTGCCTCGTCTGGTCCGACAGGGAATACTGTTGCGCCGACGTCAGGTCCCAGCGCGTGTTTTGCCNAGAGAGGATGTAGTTGAGCGCCACGATGATGCCGAGCACGAGCACCATGCCGGTGCCCGCCAACGTGCCATACCGCGTCTGCCGTCGTTCGAACGACCGTGCGACCTGACGCCATTGACCGGCACCGTAGAGCAGGATGCACGCCAGACCGGCGAACGCGAGCACACGACGTAGCGTTTCCATGTCTGGGCGGACGAACCAGACCCCGACCGCCGTGAATACCAGTATGGAGCCAAGCCAGCCGATCGAGCCGAGGAGTCTGCTTAACATCGGGTGTCAGTCGCTAGTGCTGTTAGAACGTCGTTGAGCGGTTCATCCGTTCCAGCGTTCACTGTCCATCGACTTCGCGGTCAGGAACAGCCCGAGCGTGATGAAGCTGCCGTAGTAGGTCAGATGTGTCGTGTCGATGACACCCTTGGAGAAGTCGTCGAAGTGCTCGAGGATTGACAGATACGCCAGCACCGCCTGCGTCGTGGTGCCGGAGGCGTCGCCAATCCAGTTGATGACCCAGAACAGCAAGAGCACGGCGAAGGTGGCGACACCGGCGACGATCTGGTTCTTGGTCATGCTCGAAATGGCCAGGCCGATCGAGATGAACGAGCCGCCCATCAGAAGCAGCCCCAGGTAGCCGCTCAGCAGCGGGGCCCACTCCGGTTCGCCGTACCAGAACAGGACCCCGATGTGAATCAGGGTGAGCGACAGCATCAGTGCGTAGAGCGCCATGGCGCCAAGAAACTTGCCCATGACGATCTGGAGGTCGGTCAGCGGCGACGTCAGCAGCAGCTCCATGGTGCCGGACCGCTTCTCTTCGGCGTAGGACCGCATGGTCAGCATCGGCAGCATGAACAGAAGCACCACCGAGGTGTTTCCGAACAGGGGACGGATCATGAACTCGTTGATGTTGACGACCTGCGGTCCGCCCGCGCCGAACTGCCCCATGCTCAGCTGCACCATCAGATTGAGGCTCGCCACATAGAACACGCCAAAGAGCACCGCGAACAGCCCAAGCACGACGTAGGCGATGGGCGACACGAAGTAGGCCCGCAGCTCTTTTTGCGCCAGCGCCATGATGTTACCCATCGGTGCGCTCCTCCGTTGCCGTCTCCCCGGCGTCCTCATCGGGGCCGTNGAGCGTCGCATCCTCTGCCGCCTCGCTCCCGCCGGCCGCTTCGTCCTCGGTCGTCAGGTGCAGGAAGACATCTTCGAGACTCATCTGCTGCGGCCGCAGCTCCAGCAGACCCCAGCCGTTCGCCACGATCGTCCGGGACACCTCGCGGCGGACGTCGTCGCCGCTGCCGCTCTCCACGTGATATCCCGCCACCCCGTCCTGCTGAGCGGCCACTGTGACGCTCACGACACCGGCGACGCCTTCGAGCGACGAGATCGGGTCGGCGCCCTGTGTGTCCACCTGAAGATACAGCGTCTGTGACCCCTGCAGTCGTGCGGTCAAGTTGCCGGGGGTGTCGACCGCGACCACCCGGCCCCGGTTGATGATGATGACCCGCTGACAGGTCTGCGAGACCTCTGGCAGGATATGCGTACTGAGGATGATGGTGTGGTCGCCCGCCAGCTCGGCGATCAGCTTGCGTGTCTCGATGATCTGTCTCGGGTCCAGTCCCGCTGTCGGTTCGTCGAGGATCAGGACTTCCGGGTTATGCAGGATCGCTTGCGCCAGACCGACACGTTGCCGGTAGCCCTTCGACAGCGTGCCGCAGTAGCGGTCGGCCATGTCTGCGACGTTGGTGCGCTCCATGGCCAAGCCGATCTGGGTCTGTCGGTCACTCGCCGGCACGCCGTTGATCCGCGCGACGAACCGCAAATACTCGATGACGGTCATCTCGGGATAGAGTGGCGGTGTCTCCGGCAAGTAGCCCGTCCGGCGCTTCGCCTCGACCGACTGCTCGAAGACGTCGAAACCGGCGACGCGCGCCAGGCCCTCGGTCGCCGGCAGATATCCGGTCAGGATCCGCATCGTCGTCGTCTTGCCCGCGCCGTTTGGTCCCAGGAAACCCAGTATCTCCCCCCGCTCGACCCGGAAGCTGATGTCATCGACCGCTGTCAGTGACCCATATCGCTTGGTCACGTGTTGCACTTCGACCACGATGCGGTTCCTCCCAAAAGCTGACGCGCAGGCGTCGTGCTGTTACCCGCCAGTGTCCTGCTTCTCCGACACGCCGTCGACCGGCCGCAGATGATGATTAGACGCTGCGTCCGCTCGAAAGACGTCTGAAGAGTCTACAAAACCTAGCGGTAGTGCCGAAACGGTGTCAACTCATATCAGCCGTGACGCATCGGGGTCGCTCTCGTCATGCAGGTCGACGAATTCGTCCACAGCGGTCTGGTCGCCGGCATCCATCTGTTCGAACTGGAGGCCCATGCCGACGCGTCGGTCGCTCCAGACTGCCCGTGCATCGGCGCTGATTTCGCGGTTCGAGCCTGGGAGGCGGAAGCGCGCGTTGGCCTTGGTGGAGACTGCAAGCGGGCTCATGGTGCGGATGGCCAAACCGCCTTTGCTGATGTTCAGGGTGAGAGCGCCAGCGATCGTGTTGTCGACCCGGTAGGACACCGGGATCGCCAGCACGACCCGCGGGCTGCTGCGCCGGTTGAAGCTGTCCGGAAACAGATGCGGCGCGAGCGACGGCAGGATCTGTTGGGCCTCGCTATGCTCGTTCACATACCCAGTGACCCCGAGCGCCGCCAGCTCTGGAACCTCGTCAGCGCTGCTGACCGACCCGCTGAAGACGATGATCGGCAGACTGCCGGCGTCGTCACGCACACGCCGTACGAGTGCCACGCCCTCGCTACCGGCCAGACCGAGGTCGAGCAGCAACAGGTCCACGCCGGGCTGGTCGTTGTCGACCAAGCCGAGCAGGTCCGATGTCCGCGCCGCTTCGAGCGTCCGGTGACCGGCTTGCTGGAGCGCCTCGGCAAAGCGGCTCCGGAGATCGGTCTCGGCGGAGGCGATCAGCACCGTTCTGGAACTGGCGGCGGAGGTGGTCATCTGGCAGATGTCCTTCGATGTTGTCACGCTGGAATGTCGGGCCCGCACCCCACGCTCCTCGTATGCTACCGGTGTTTCGGGGTCGCGGTGATAGTGAGATGCCGGCGATGGCGCGCGTTGCGGCCCAGCGTCGGTTCTCGCTACAATTCCGCCGGTCGACCTCCGCCATCCTGCGGTCTGGGCTGCCGGTCATTGCACTCGCATCAGTGTGGATGCGACGGGGTCCAGTTTGGAGGCGCGAAGAGGATATGGCGATCTGCAGCGAGTGTGAGGCCGAAGTCGACGTTGACGAGTTCGATGTCGACCGTGGTGACCAGCTGAGCTGTTTCGAGTGTGGCGCCACCCTGGTGGTGTCCGAGCTGTCGCCGCTCGCGCTCGTGCTGGCCGATGACGAATCGGCGAGCGACTTCGAGGAGCCGGCGGGCGAAGATGCGGCTGACGACGACGAGAATGACGAGAGGGATTGACGGGGACCTGCTCGAGCATGCTGACGACAGCCTCTTCGAACACCGGATTGGAAGTGCGGAAGTGTCTGGAAATACTGCGAATTGACAGATTTCGCTGTTCCTCTGTAAGCTGTGCACTTCTGGCCATGCAAGGTTTGCACTTCTGGCCACACGGGCGCTCCGTTCGGATACGGCACTTGAACCAGAGGGTGAATAAGGCCCGATCTGGAGCGCGGAGACAGGAGACGCCGCACATGAAGTCCGCTTATCGCTATCTGCTCGCCGTATGCCTGAGCTTGGTGCTCGGTTTCGGTGCGGTGGGGTGCGCTGACAACCCACCGCCTGAGCCGCCGCCGCCGCCGCCGGCGGAACCGCCACCACCGCCACCGCCACCACCACCGCCGCCACCGCCACCGGAGCCGCCGCCACCAGCGCCGTTGACGCCCGAGGAGTTATTCGCGCGGATGTCGCTGGAGGAGCTGAACAGCACATCGCCGCTCGACCCGGTATTCTTTGAGCTCGATCAATCTGAGCTGCTGCCCGACGGGCGGGCTGCGCTGCAGCGCAACGCCGACTGGATGCGCCAGTGGGGTGCCACCCGGGTGACGGTGCAGGGCCACTGCGACGAGCGTGGCACCAACGAGTACAATCTCGCGCTCGGCGAGCGTCGCGCGGCTGCGGTCAGGGACTACCTGGTGAGTCTCGGGATTCCCACGAACCGTATCGCGACGGTGAGCCGGGGCGAGGAGTCGCCCTTCTGTACCGATTCGCACGAAGGGTGCTGGTCGCGCAACCGGCGCGGGCACTTCGTCGTCACGGCCAAGTAGACCGGTCGCCCGACCGGCATCGTTGGAGCGCGTGTGCGGGGGTGCCCCCCGCACACGCTGCTCAGCCTGATTGTTTCTGCTCCAATCTTCGCCTGAGATCGGTTTCTGCGATCCGGTGCCGTGCGGCCTCGACGCCGTCGATGAGCAGCACCGGGATGGCGCGGCCATACCGCCGCTTGAGCGCCGGCTCGCGCGAGATGTCGACCTCGGACAGCTCGAACGCCTGCTGGGGCCGGATCCGGAGCAACGTTGTCTTCAGGTCGTCGCAGAGATGGCACCCGGGACGGGTGTAGAGGGTTAGATGCATGTGGCGCTCAAGGAGTTAGAAGGCAGAAGTCAGGAGGCAGGAGGCAGAAGGAAGCCGGAGGCCTACGCCAGCCTTCATTTGAGCTGCTCGGCGATCGCCCGGGCCGCCGTCAGAGGGTCCGGGGACGCGATGATGGGGCGTCCGACCACGAGATAGCTGGAGCCGGCCGAGAGGGCTTCAGCCGCGCTGAGCGTCCGCACCTGGTCGTCGCTGCCGCTCTGGCCGGTACCAGCGCCGTTACGGATGCCGGGCGTCACGAGTATCGGCCCCGAGCCCAGGCGGGCGCGCAGCCGCCCGACCTCGCGAGGTGAGGCCACGATACCATCGAGACCGGCGCCGGTTGCCAGGTCGGCCAGTGCTTCCACCTGGTCGGCCAGCGCGCGGCTCACGCCGATGCGCGCGAGCTCCGCGTCGCCGAGACTGGTCAACACCGTTACTCCGACCACGAGCGGCGGCCGGCTGGCCTGACGCGCCGCGTCGGCCGCGGCCTCCAGCATGGTTGGTCCACCGGCGGAATGGACAGTGAGCATCCAGGTCCCGAGACGGGCCGCCGCCCGCACCGCCTCTGCCACGACTGTCGGAATGTCGTGATACTTGAGGTCCAGGAACACCCGGTCGCCGCGGTCTGCGAGCGCCGAGACGATCGACGGCCCTTCGCTCGTAAAGAGCCGGCTTCCGATCTTGAAACCACCCGCGGTGCCGCGCAGCAGGTCGGCCAGCTCGATCGCCCGCTCACTGGTGTCGACATCGAGTGCCACGAGGAGCTGATTCACACCGCGTCCCCTGGTGTGATGAAGCTGCCGACGAGGTCGGATACCTTGGTGAGACCGTGGCGCTGCATATAGTCGGTGATGCCAGTCAGTAGCTTGTCCCAGACAAGCGGATCCACGAAATTCGCCGTTCCTACCTGCACGGCGGTGGCGCCGGCGATGATGAACTCCAGTGCATCCTCGGCAGTCATGATGCCGCCCATGCCGATGATGGGCACATCCACCGCCTGCCGGCACTCATGGACCATGCGGACCGCGATCGGTCGAATGGCCGGGCCGCTCAGTCCACCCATGACGTTCGACAGCTTGGGGCGGCGTGTCTCGACATCGATCGCCATGGCCAGGAACGTGTTGACGAGCGAGACGGCGTCCGCCCCGGCGTCCTGTGCCGCGGTGGCGAACGAAGCGACGTCGGTCACGTTTGGTGTGAGCTTCGGGACGACGGGACGCCGGGTTACCCGGCGCACCGCGGCGACGACGTCGTGCGTGCCCTGCAGTGAGCAGCCAAACATCATTCCGCCCTTCTTGATGTTCGGGCAGGAAATGTTCAGCTCCAGCGCGTCGACGCCGTCTGCGTCGTCGAGGATCCGCGCGACCTCTACGTATTCGTCGACCGTCGAGCCACAGATGTTGACGATAACGACAGCGCCGTGCGCACGGAGCACCGGTAGCTTCTCGGCCACGAATCGCCGCACGCCGATGCCCTGCAACCCGACCGCGTTGAGCATCCCACTCGGCGTTTCCACGATCCGGGGCGGAGGGTGACCTTCCCGCTCGTCGAGAAACAGGCCCTTGACGGCGATGCCGCCGAGTGTAGACAGATCCACCAGGTCGGCGTATTCCACGCCGTAGCCAAAACACCCGCTTGCAGCGATGACCGGATTGGTCAGCCGCAAACCGCCGATGTCGACCGACAGGTCGACGCTCATCCCAATTGCTCCCAGACCACGGTGCGCCCATCGAAAACCGGCCCGTCGACACACGAACGCACGAAGTGAGCGGGACCGCGGTCGCGTCGTATCGGTACTACACAGCTGTAGCAACCGCCGAGACCGCAGCCCATCACCTGCTCCAGCGATACTTCGGTCGCGCGTCCGTGAGACGCCGTCAGCTCCGTCACGGCACGCATCATCGGAGTCGGGCCACAGGCATAGACGCGGACCGGCTCGGCCCGGTTCGTTGCCTCGAGGGCGTGCGCGAGTGGGACGGTGACATTGCCATGGTGCCCACGACTGCCATCGTCGGTGGACAGCTCCAGGCTGACGCCCAGCTGGCGAAACTCGTCGAGATGAAACAAGTCGCTCGCGCGCTGGCCGCCGTAGAACAGGGTGGTCTCAACGTCCCGTTGCCTGAGGGCCGCGGCGAGCGTTGCAAACGGCGCCAGCCCGACGCCTCCGGCAACCATCCAGGCTCGTTCGGGTGGCTCCGCTACGGAGAACGGCCGACCCAGCGGACCAAGACACCGGACCCGGTCACCCGGTTTCAGCGCGAACAGTATCCGCGTGGTCACGCCGATCCGTTTGTTCAGCAGCGAAAACCCGGTGACGTGCCGTGCGTCGTCCCGCTGCACCTCGAACACCGAGAATGGTCGGCGGAGGAGCGGATTGTCGCCAGTGCCCGCCTTGACCATCACGAACTGTCCAGGTTGCGCCTGAGACGCGAGCGCGGGGGCGGTCAGCGACAGCACGTTGTAGTCGTTCGTCAGTTGGGAATTGGACACGACGACGGCGTCCACGTCGACCGGCATACCCGGCGAGTATACCTGAAGGCCATCGTGGGGCCGGGCAGACGGCTTGGCAAAGAGATGGACCGTGCACTATGATCAACCCGTCTCTTTAATGTCGGCCCAGAGAGGCCGCAAAGAGGTCTGACCGTGCGCCAATCCAGACACCTTTCACCCATTTCACCCTGCTGCAGTCTGTCTCGTCGCGGAGTTCCGACCGTGATGACTCGCTGGCCGACGGCGATCTCTGTGGAGTTGCCGTGCCTGTCGTAATGGCCGCGGATCAGGTCGCGCGGACCATTACGCGGATTGCACACGAGATCGTCGAGCGCAATAGCACGCCGGACGATCTGGCCTTGGTCGGTATCCGGACGCGCGGCGTGCCGATCGCACGGCGTCTCTCGGACGTTCTGCTCGACATTACGGGCGTGTCCGTGCCGACCGGCGTGCTGGATATCACGCTGTATCGGGACGATCTCATGCGTCAGGCGGTGGGGCCGCAACCGCTGCTCCGCAAGACCGAGATCGATTTTTCGATCGACGACCGTCGGATCTTGCTGGTCGACGACGTGTTGTATACCGGTCGCACAATTCGCGCGGCGCTCGATGCGCTCATCGACTTCGGTCGACCCCGCTCGATCGAGCTTGTCGTCCTCGTGGACCGGGGACACCGCGAGTTGCCGATCAAGGCTGATTACGTCGGCAAGAACCTGCCGACCTCGCTTCGCCAGAGTGTCCAGGTACGGCTGGACGAGGTCGAGGGGACGGATGAGGTGGTGATAGAAGATGCTTCCGACCACTGACGGCGCGCGTCACGACGCCGATGTTCCCCTTTCCGCGGGTGGGGGATTGCGGGGTGCCTCCCCGGCGCTCGAGACTCCGGCCGGGCTGCGTGCGAAAGACCTGCTGAGCATCGACGATCTGTCACCCGACGAGATACTGCTCATCCTCGATACGGCCGAAGCGATGAAGGAGGTCGGCACCAGAACGATCAAGAAGGTGCCGACGCTGCGGGGCAAGACCGTGGTGAATCTGTTCTTCGAGGCCAGCACCCGGACCCGCACTTCCTTCGAGATCGCCGAGAAGCGGTTGAGCGCCGACACCCTGAACGTGTCTGCCGCCGGTTCGAGTGTGGCGAAGGGTGAGAGCCTGGCAGACACGGTACTCAATCTCGAGGCGATGGCTCCAGACATGGTGGTGGTGCGCCATGCCTCGGCGGGGGCCGGTCATCTGGCGGCACGTCTCTGTCGCGCCCGGGTCATCAACGCGGGCGACGGCATGCACGAGCATCCGACCCAGGCGCTGCTGGACGCGCTGACCATTCGAGAACGCAAGGGCCGGTTCGGCGGGCTGAAGGTCTCTATCATCGGTGACCTGCTCCACAGCCGCGTGCTGCGGTCGAACGTGCTGCTGCTACGCGCGCTTGGGGCGGAGGTCTGCGCCTGCGGGCCGGCGACCTTGATGCTGTCCGACATGGCTCGACTGGGTGTGCGCGCGACCACCTCGGTCGATGAGGCGGTCGAGGACGCCGACGTGATCATGTTGCTCCGGATTCAGCTGGAGCGGATGCGTGGCTACTTCTTCCCGTCGCTGCGCGAGTACTTTCAGATCTTCGGGATGACGGCCGAGCGTCTGCGGGGCGCGAAGCCGGACGTCATCATCATGCATCCCGGTCCGATGAACCGGGGAGTCGAAATTGCGTCGGAGGTCGCCGACGGACCCTATTCGGTCATCCTCGAGCAGGTGGCAAACGGTGTCGCCGTACGCATGGCGGTGCTGTATCTGCTGGCCGGCGCCCAGGAGGACTAGCAGTTGCGGATCGAGCTGGAGCTCAGGTGACGAAAAGCGTCAGGACGATGCTCAAGGGCGGGCGCGTCGTCGACCCGGTCAACGGTGTCGATGGGTCGGCGGACGTGCTGATCGACCAGGGTCGTGTGACCCGGGTCGGACCGGACCTTGCGATCGAGCCAGGCATCGTCGTCATCGACGTGCCACCGGGCTGCGTTGTGTGCCCCGGGTTCATCGATATGCACGTCCATCTGCGTGAGCCGGGGCACGAGCACAAGGAGACGGTGGCGACGGGCGTGGCCGCTGCGGTGGCCGGCGGGTTCACGGCCGTCGCCTGTATGCCGAACACCGACCCGGTCAACGACGACGCCGGTATCACCAGGCTGATTCTCGGCAAGGCGGCCGAAGCCGGGCTTGCGCGAGTCTATCCGGTCGGGGCGGTGACCAAGGGCCAAGCGGGTGAGCAGCTCGCCGAGATCGGCGAGCTGCGTGCTGCCGGCTGCGTCGCGGTGTCCGATGACGGGCGTCCTGTGGCCAGCGCGTCGGTCATGCGGCGTGCGCTCGAGTACGCGGCGATGTTCGACATGCCGGTCATCGACCACTGCGAGGATGCCTCGCTCATGGGGGACGGTGTCGCCCATGAAGGACATCAGGCTGCGGTCCTGGGGTTGCGCGGAGTGCCGGCGGCGGCCGAGGAGATCGTCGTGGCGCGCGATGTGACGTTGAGCGGCCTCACCGGGTCGCCGGTACACATCGCGCACATGAGCGCGCGGGGCGCGTTGCGCGCGGTCCGGTCCGGGAAGGAACGGGGTATCCGGGTGAGCTGCGAGGTGACACCGCACCACTTCACGCTGACAGACGAGCGGCTCGCCGGCTACGATACGAATTTCAAGATGAACCCACCGCTGCGAGAGACGGCCGATGTCGAGGCGTTGCTGGACGGGTTGCGAGACGGCACCATCGATTGCATCGCGACCGACCACGCGCCGCATCACTACGACGAGAAGCTTGTGGAGTTCGACCGCGCGCCGTTCGGCATCGTCGGCCTCGAAACGGCTGTGTCGATTTGTCTCGATCGGCTGGTGCACGCCGGGCAGGTCTCGCTGAGCCGATTGGTCGAGCTGCTGGCGGTGAACCCGGCGCGAATCCTCGGCGTGCCGGGAGGCGACCTGGCCGCCGGTGCGCTGGCCGACGTCACGGTCCTGGCGCCAGAGCTCGCGGTGACGGTCGAGGCGGCGGCGTTTCGGTCTCTTGCGCGGAACACCCCGTTCGACGGATGGCGTCTGCGCGGCGGTGTGGCCGCCACGATGATTGGTGGACGCACCGTCTACGTGAATGAAGCAGTGGCCGGGGCGAGCGCATTCGAGCAGCCCGCATGAGCCGGTCACGGCACTCGGCACATGGCTAGACGTCGGCCGTCGTCATCCACGCTGCTCCGTCTCAAGGCGCCACTGGACCGGTTGTACGACACGTTCAACCACACCGAATCGGCGGTCGACCCGGTGCAGGTCGTTCGTCGCTACACCACCCCTGCCGACCGGGAAGTGGTGGCGTTCTGCGCGGCGGGACTGGCGTTTGGTCGGGTCGCGAGCGTACTGACCGCGGTCGGCTCGCTGCTCGCTGTGCTGGGAGACCGACCGGCCGCTTTCGTCAGAGACTTCGACCCCGCGCGAGACGGCGGTCGCCTGCGCCCGCTCGGGCACCGTTGGATTCGGGGCGTGGATCTGATCGCGCTTCTCTGGATCTTGCGTCGGATGATCGCCGAGTCGGGGTCGATCGAGCGGTTCTTTCTCGACGGCCACGTGGCGTCCGACCCGGACGTAGGGCCGGCCCTGACAGGGTTCGCGGCCCGGGCACGTGCGATCGACCTCGAGGAGGTGTATGGCAGCCACGACGGCCGGCGCGGGGTGACCTACTTCTTTCCCCGGCCCGACGCAGGCAGCGCGTGCAAACGTCTCAACCTGTTTCTCCGATGGATGGTGCGACGGGACGCGGTCGACCTCGGTGTCTGGTCGGGGTTGAGCCCGTCCAAGCTGGTCGTTCCGCTCGACACGCACGTAATTCGGGTGGGGCGTTGTCTCGGTCTGACGGGGTATCGGAGTCCGGGTTGGGGAATGGCGAGCGAAATTACCGAGTCGTTACGGCGTCTGGACCCAGAGGACCCGGTGCGCTACGACTTCGCGATGTGTCATCTGGGGATGATGGACGCGTGTGGGTTCAACCGACCACAGCGGGACGATCGGTGCCCGTTGCGAGGGGTGTGTCGACCAACCGGGCGTAGGCGTCGAGCGTCGCCTGGACCATTCGTTCGACGCTGAACGACGCTTGCACCCGCTCGCGAGCGGCCGCGCCGAGCTCGGCCCGCCGGGCCGGGTCGCCGAGGAGAGTCACGATCGAAGCGGCGAGCGCCTGGGCATCGCGGGTGGGCACCAGCACGCCTGTTTGGTCGTGGATGACCACCTCGGGGATACCGCCTGCCCGGGTGGCGACGATCGCCTGCCCGATCGCCATCGCGTCGAGCAGGACCGAGCCCATCCCCTCTGTCACAGAGCTCATCGCGAAGAGGTCGAACCCCTTCTGGAGCGAGAGCGCGTCCGGGCGAAACCCGGCGAGCAGGACATGGCGCGCGAGGTGCAGGTCTTTGATCTGCTTGCGCAGCGCCGACTCGAGCTCGCCCTCGCCGACGATCACGAAGCGGGCATCGGGGACCTGACGCACCACTTCGGCCGCCGCTTTGATCAGATACCGGTGGCCTTTGTGCGGCACCAGGGCCGCCACATTGCCGACGATCGGAGCGCCGCTCGGCAGCCAAAGCTCGGCCTGGACGTCGAGTCGCGGCGCCGCCGCGACATGGTCGAGGTCGATGCCGTCATGCACCGTCGTTGTCCGTTCCGCCGGCACGCCGTCGGCGACGAGCATCGTCCGAATCGCATCCGACGCGCACAGGAACATGTCGACCTGCCCGTATTTCCACCGGGAGAACGCATTGCGGCGAATGTGAAAATCGACGCGCCGCGATACCACGAAGCGTGGCAACGGGTCGAGCCGGCCGAGCGAACGGGCGAGCGCCACCATCGCAACGGCGTGCGCATCGTGCGCCTGCACCACCGTCGGGCCGAGCGACCGCAGCACCCGCGACAGCTGCCAGGCCGCCCGCAAGTCCATTTCGCCTGACGACGCGATCGGGATCAGGTCCAGGCCCTCGGCCGCGCGTCGGCGCAGCTCGCCGCCGGGATGCGCCACCAGCGCCGTTCGGTGACCCTGGGCGCGGAGCCCGAGGACGGTCAGCAGGACCTGGTTCTGGCCGCCGCGCCAGGTCCGCGCGGTGTCGACGTGCAGGGAGAACATGGCGGGAGCTTTGGAGCGTAGAAGGCAGAAGTCAGAAGTCAGAAGGCAGAAGGAAGCTGGATGGCTTCGCCGGCTTCCGCTTCAGAACGATGATTGACCCGCGCGGGTCAATCACGCTGTCGCAGCTCCCATAGTTTCGCGTATTTGAGGAACACGTAGTAGGCGTTCATCACCGAGACGACGAAACCCGGGATGCCCTGCACGCAGCCGCGCCGGAGCAGGTAGTTCCGGACGAACGCTACTGGCGGGTGCACCAGGACGTCGAGCGGTCCGGCCCGCCGTCCGGCGTCAAGCATCTGTTTCGCCGCCAGCGTCGTGTAGCGGTCGATTGTCTCCACGTGGCTCGAGAGGTCGCGAAACGCGTAATGACGGATGTCGTGGCGGAGCCGACCGACAGGGCCGTCCACCCGTACCGACTCGTGCACGGGGCTCGAGCTCCAGCCGGCGACCCGGCGGTCGTACAGACGCAGTTGAGGGTCTGGGTACCAGTCGGTCGTCCGGATCCATTGGTTCAGATACCAGGTGCTGCGCGGAATACGGTACCCGCGACTGGGTGGGTCCTGTGCGAGCACGCTGCGGATCTCGGCGGCGAGCTCCGAAGAGATCCGTTCGTCGGCGTCGAGCGAGAGCACCCAATCGTGCGTGGCCAGTTCCGTCGCGTGGTCCTTTTGGGCGCCGTAGCCCGTCCAGTCCCGATGGCTCACGCGGTCGGTGTGGCGCCTCGCCCGCTCGACGGTGTCGTCGGTGCTGCCACAGTCGACGACCACGATTTCGTCAGCCCACGCGACCGACGCGAGCGCGTCGTCGATGTTCGCCGCTTCGTTCAGCGTGATCACGACGACCGACAGCTCCGGCACGGCGAGAGTGTACCACCCTCTTCCTCCTGCCTTCTGCCTTCTGACTCCTGGGGCGCACTCGTTCTACGGTGCCCCGAACAGCGGTATTTCCTGCACCGCGTTGAAGTCGACCAGCGACCGGATGTAGTCGAGGATTGCCCGCTCCTCGTTGCTCCGCGCCGAGGCCAGGTCCCGCTGGGCCTGGAAGACGAGGAAGGTGGTCGACAGGCCGACTTCGAACTTGCGCTGCTCCGCCGACAGGCGGCGTTCGGCCAGCTGTCGCGCCGCTCGGGTCGCCTCCACCCGCTGCAGGTTCGTGGTGACGTTGCGCCCCGCATCCCGGACCTCGGAGGCAATCCGCACCTCGAGACTTCGACGGGACAGCTCCGCCTGGTTGCGCAGCAGCCGGGCCCGCTCCAGGTTGGCGTCGGCGAGGCTGGTGCCGATTGGGTAGGCCACGGTCACGCCGACCGTCCAGTTCGGGAAGTCGTTCGAGAAGATGTCGCCCAGGACACTGCCGAACGAGGTCTGTTCCTGGCCAATGATCGGTCCGGGAAATCCGTCCCCGCGGACCAGCCGCGTGCCACCAAGTCCGCTCAGCGCATAGTTGACCTGGAGGTTGACATCCGGGAGCCGCTGGTTCCGGTAGTAGCGGATGTTGGTGTCGGTGGTCTCGATGGTCTTGTCCTGCGTATCGAGGTCGGTTCGGGTGTCGAGCGCGTGGCGCACCGCGGCGTCCACGTCGACGGCCTGCGCCTGCAGCACCGGGCTGTCGCTGGGTTGGATCCGCGTCGACCAGAAGTCGGGGGCGTCCGGGTCGAGGATGAGGGTGCGCAACTGGTCCTCGGCGCGCGCCACGCCGGCCTCGGCGAGGATGACCGCCTCATCGTTTCGCGCGACCTCCGACTCCGCCTCGACGATGTCGATCGGCGCCATTGTGCCGACCTCGACCCGCGTGCGGTTGTTGCGCAGCGATTCCTCGGCGAGAGCGAGCGACTGCTGCTGCACTTCGAGGAACGACTGCGCAAAGACGAGCTCCCAGTACGCGTTCCGGACGTTGCGCTCCGTCTGGACGATCGTGCGCCGGAGCTGGATGTCGGAGATCTCCCGATTGGCCCGGGTAATCGCAATCTGCTGGCGCGGGCCGTCGATACGCAGATTCCGTAGCAACGGCTGCGTGTAGCTGAGGTTCAGGTTCGACCGGAGAATCGGGTCGAACGACGAGAAGATGTTGGTCGTGCTCGAGTGCGAGTTGTCCCAGCTCGCCGAGTACCGGCCCCCGGCCCACGGCACATCCTGCACCACATCCACGCTGTCGCTCAGCAGCCGGTCGGTGACTTTGAGGTCGCCGCCTGACAGGAAGCTGTTCGAGGGGCTGTTGCGATTGTTGCCCTGCAGGGTCGTCGAGAGCATCGGGGTGTAGACCGACCGTGCCTCAGCGACGCCCAGGTCCTGGATCTGCGGATTGAGGCGTTCCACGCGCAGGTCGAGGTTCTGCTCGAGTCCCAGCGTGACCGCCTCGTCCACCGTGAGGTGGCGCACGGCCGCCCCGCCCGGCTGCAACGCCGCGGCCGGGAGGACGATTCCACCCGCCGTTACCGGCGTATCTCGTAGGTTGGACGCGACGCCGAGGTCGGGACGGGTCTGCGCGACACCGGGCGTGGACCAGGCGGACGGCACGCACAGGACGAAGAGGATCGCGACGACGGTTCGTGTGCTATGCATCTGAGATCTCCCGACACAGGTGAGGAACGGGCGCGGGCGGGGCGTTCACGACGGTCTGCTGGATTCTTAGACGGAACGGCGGCGAGACAAGTTTGTCTTCCCTTCGATTGTATACTGTGAGATCGCGGGCCGAGGATCGGCCGCGACGACAACCTAGCCCGATGGTATCCGACCCCGTTCGGCTGGAACGCCAACGTGGTTTCTCGTGCCCTGTACCGTGCCGGCTGAGCCGCTCGGCAACCGGCAAGGGTTCATCCTTTGCGAGCAATCAGCATGGACTCGACGGCGGTGCTCGATCTGTTTCGGCGGTGCGAAGGGCTTCTCGAGGGGCACTTTCAGCTCACGTCCGGTCTCCACAGCGGTGGCTATCTCCAGTGCGCGCAGGTGCTGCAGCACCCCGAACACGCGGCGGCGCTCGGGCAGGCTCTGGCCACGCAGGCGGTCCATCTCGAACCGAGTGTCGTGTTGTCACCGGCACTGGGTGGGGTCATCATCGGATACGAAGTGGCGCGGGCCCTGGGTGTCCGGGCCCTGTTCGCCGAGCGCCGGGACGGTCGCCTGACGCTGCGCCGCGGATTTCGGCTCGACCCTGGCGAGCGGGTGTTGGTCGTGGAGGACGTCGTCACCACCGGTGGGTCCACACGCGAGACGATCGACGTGGCCAAGGCAGCGGGTGGCACGGTCGTGGGCGCGGCGGCGATCATCGATCGTGGCGAGGAGCCGGTCCGCTTCGATGTCCCGTTCGATGCCTTGGTACAGATTCCCTTGCCCGCCTACGAGTCGGCTGGATGCCCGATGTGCGGCCGTGGCGAGCCGGTGTCCAAGCCCGGTTCCAGACCGGCAGGCTGAGGCTGTTCAGCAGGCTGCAAGCGCATCCTGATGCGCACCCTAAAGCTCACCATTGCGTACGACGGCGCCGCCTACGTCGGCTGGCAGCGGCAGTCGAAGGGGTCGTCGATTCAGGGGTGTCTCGAGGCGGCGCTCGCCGAGATCGAAGGGGAGGCGGTCGCCGTCGTGGGTGCGGGACGGACAGACGCCGGGGTGCATGCACTCGCGCAGGTGGCCAGCCTGCAGCTCAGGCACGAGATTGTCCCTGACGCGCTCGTGCGCGCCGTCAACGCGAAGCTCTCTCCTGACATCCGCGTCGTGGCGGCAGAGGTCGGCCCAGACCTGTTTCACGCTCGGTTCGATGCGACCGTCAAGACCTACCGGTATCGCCTGCTGCACGGCGCGGTCTCGAGCCCGTTCGACCGCCGTTACGGATGGCACGTCGGCGAGCCGCTCGACGCCGAACGGATGGCTGACGCGGGGCGGGTGCTCGTCGGCGAGCACGACTTCGCGGCCTTTCAGGCAACCGGGAGCTCGACGCGTTCGACCGTGCGGACGCTCTTCGATCTGGCGGTCAGCCGCGTGCCGCGTGACCCGTGGTCCGTTGATGGAGGCCCCGGCGCGTCCCCGACCATCATCGAGGTGCGCGGCAGCGGGTTTCTCCGTCACATGGTGCGTATCATCGTCGGGACGCTCGTCGAGGTAGGTCGGGGACGAAGGGACCACGTGGCGGTCGAGCATGCACTTCGCTCCAGAGACCGTAGTCTGGCTGGCCAGACGGCCCCACCGCACGGCCTGTTTCTCATGCGGGTGGACTACTGAGCCGGTTGCTCGAGAAGTCAGAAGTCAGGATTCAGCAGTCAGATGAAGGGCGGAGGGTGCATCGATCCTTGAATGAGACGCTAACAGCTTGTACCATCAGCGGTTAACAAGGATTTGCGTTGGACCCTCGCCGTCGCGAGATTGAGTCATGCTCTCGCCGAGCCAAACGCCACGCCAATGAGCTTCGAAGATCTGCTGACCTGGGCGCCCGCCGGCTCGCGGGAAGAAGCACTCGCACGGCAGCTGAACTTCGAGCGTTTGCCGGTTCACGTGGCGGTCATCATGGACGGCAACGGCAGGTGGGCGGCTCAGCGGCATTTGCCGCGCGTCGAGGGACACCGCGCCGGCATCGACGCCGTACGGGACGTCGTGGAGACATCCGCTCGCATCGGCATCGACGTGCTGACGCTGTACGCGTTCTCTGTCGAGAATTGGAAGCGCCCGCCCACCGAGGTCTCCGTCCTGATGGGGTTGCTCAAGCGGTATCTGCGGCTCGAGCTCGAGAACCTGCTCGCCAACGACATCAAGTTTCAGGTCATCGGGCGTCAAGATGAGCTGCCGGCAGACGTCAGGCACGAGCTCGACGTTGGGCAGGCGCGGACCAGCGGCAACCGCGGCATGCGATTCAACATTGCGCTCAACTACGGCGGGCGGGCGGAGATCGTCGAGGCGGCGCGGAGCGCGATCGAGGCCGGACTCCGGCCCTCCGAGCTCGACGAGCAGCGGTTCGGCGATCTGCTCTACACAGCAGGGCAGCCGGACCCCGACCTGCTCATCCGGACCAGCGGCGAGATGCGCGTCAGCAACTTTCTGTTGTGGCAGATCGCCTACGCGGAAATCTGGGTGACCGAGACTCTGTGGCCCGATTTCCGCGCCCGGCACCTCCTCGAGGCGATCCTCGACTACCAGAAACGCGATCGGCGCTACGGCGGCATCACGCAGCCGGTCGTCGTTGGGCGCTGACTGCCAGGCTGCGCCTCGAACCGCCCAGACATGGCCCGTGTGCTCAGCGCCCTGGCGCTCCTGCCGTTGGTCATCGGGACCATCTGGTTTCTGCCGCCCTTGGCGACACTGGTCCTGGCGGAAGTCGTTCTCTTGCTGGCGTTCCGCGAATACGCGGCGCTTGCCGCCGCCTACGGCGCCAGGCTGTTCGGGGGCGTGACCATGATCGGTGTGGCCGCGACGGCGGCCGCCGTCGCGTTCGATGTCACCGTCGTGGTGCTGATGGCCTCGGTGCTGACCATCGGGATCGTCAGCCTGGCTACCGATCGACGTGGCCTTCCGATGCTGCTCGACGTTGGCTCCTCGTTGTTTCCGATACTGTATCTGGGCTTGCCGATCGGTGCCCTTGTCGCGGTCAGGCTGAGTGCCGGTCGCGAGGCGGTGCTCCTGCTGCTTGCGACCATCATGGTCAGCGACACTGCTCAGTACTACGGCGGCCGATGGCTCGGGCGGACCCCACTGGCGCCGGCGATCAGCCCGAAGAAGACGGTTGAGGGGGCACTGTTCGGTCTCGTAGCCGGGACCGCCCTGATGCTCGCCATCGGTGTCCCGGGCTTGGAACAGTCGACCATCCCGGAGCGCGCCGTCTTCGGCGTCGCCATCGTCGGGCTCGGTATCGCCGGAGATCTCTTCGAGTCGCAGCTCAAGCGCGGGGCCGGAGTCAAGGATGCGTCCGGGCTGATCCCGGGACACGGCGGTGTGCTCGACCGCATTGACAGCCTGTTGTTCGCCGCACCAGGCTTCTATCTGTTTCTCCAACTCGCATGAGTCCTGACAGCGCTCGGGTGGGGTTCGGGGCGTAGCCCCGACTAGATATGCTTCGCATCGCCATCCTCGGGTCGACCGGATCCATCGGGTGCAGTGCGCTCTCGGTCGCGATGGTCCATCCTGACCGGGTCGAGGTGGTCGGTCTGGCTGCCGGAGCCAACGTCAGCCGGTTCGCCGAGCAGGTCGAGCACCATCGCCCGCGTGTCATTGCGATGGCGGCGGAAGACGGCCTGGCGTCGGTGTTGTCGAGGTTGTCCGAGATGACCCGTGGCTCGGTCGAGCGCTCGCTCGCCGGCCCGGAGGGACTGGTTGCGGTCGCCACGGATCCCGACGTCGACCTGGTGCTGTGCGCGACCACCGGTACCACGGCGCTCGACGCGGTGTTCGCCGCGATCGACGCCGGCAAAACGATTGCGCTTGCCAACAAGGAGGTGCTCGTCATGGCCGGCGGGCTCGTCATGGAGGCGGCCCGGCGTCGCGGGGTGTCGGTGATCCCGGTCGACAGCGAGCACAACGCGATCCATCAGTGTCTCCACGGGCGGTCGGACGACGAGATCAAGCGGTTGATCCTGACCGCGTCGGGCGGACCGTTTCGCGAATGGAGCCGGGAACGATTGGCCGGTGTCACGCCGGCCGATGCGCTCGAACATCCGACCTGGCGCATGGGCCGGAAGATCACCGTCGATTCGGCGACGCTGATGAACAAGGGGCTCGAGGTCATCGAGGCGCGGTGGCTGTTCGGAGTGGCGGCTGAGCGGATTGACGTGGTCGTGCATCCGCAGTCGGTGGTCCATTCGCTGGTCGAGCTGCGCGACGGGTCGCAAATCGCGCAGCTCGGTGTCACCGACATGCGTTTGCCGATTCAGTACGCCTTCTCGTATCCGGATCGCTGGGACACCGAGCTGCCCGCGCTCGACTTGGCCGCGTGCGGCCGGCTCGACTTCGGTCGACCGGACATGGAGCGTTTTCCCTGTCTGGCACTGGCCTACCGTGCGCTGGACGGCGGGGCGGCGCTGCCGGTGGCGCTCAACGCCGCCAACGAAGTTGCGGTCGAGGCATTTCTGGACGAGGCGGTGCCATTTTCGGCGATCCCGATCGTAATTGCGGCGGCGCTAGACCATGCCGATGCCGATGCCCGCGACGTGTCCAGAGGCGGCAGCCTCACGACACTGGACGACGTGCGTCGAGTCGATGCCAGCGCCAGGGCGTTTTCCAGGACCCTCGTGGACGAGTTACAATCGCAGGGATGAACGGGCTGCTGGCATTTCTCTTCGTTCTCGGCGTGCTTGTGTTCGTGCACGAGCTGGGGCACTTCCTGCTGGCGCGGCGCCACGGCGTGCGCTGTCTGACCTTCTCGCTGGGCTTCGGACCCAAGCTGCTGCAGACCAAGCGCGGGGACACGGTGTACTGCATCAGCGCGATACCGCTAGGTGGCTACGTCAAGATGGCCGGCGAGAGCCCGGAGGACGAGCGCGAAGGCAAAGACGACGAGTTCCTCTCCAAGTCGAAGTGGCAGCGGTTTCAGATCCTGATCGCGGGACCGGCCATGAACATCATCCTCGCGGTGGTGGTCATGACGGTCGTGCTGTATCAGGGGGCGCAAATACCTGCCTACGAGGATCAACCGCCCGTCGTTGGGTCGGTTGCCGAGGATTCGCCGGCAGAGGCGGCCGGCATCCGTCTGGGGGATCGCATCCTCAGCGTCGCCGGGCGGCAAGTCGACACCTGGGATGAGCTCGTCTACGCCGTCGTGCCGCGCGCCGACCAGGAGATCGATGTCGTGCTGCGGGACGCGAGCGGCGTCCGCACCGTCCAGGTGACACCCGCGGCACAGACTTCGTACAACCTGGGAGACCTCGGTGTCGGTCCGGATGTGTCTCCCCAAGTGGTCGCCTGGTCCCCGACCTCGTCGTCTGCCCGAGACGCGGGCATCCTGATCGGCGACGTCATCGAGGCAGTCGAGGGGCGCGACGTCAGTCAGGAAACGCTCGTCGAGCTGATCAACGCCAGCCCCGATACGCCGGTCACGCTGCGGATTCGCCGCGACGGAGTTCCGCAGAACATCGTGGTCACGCCTCAGCTGGTGGATGACGTCGGTGTGATTGGGGTGGCGCTCAACCCGTTCGAGTTGCACACCATCGAGCCAGGGCCGGTGGAAGCGTTCACGATGAGCCTCGAGCAGAACTATGAGTGGTCCGGGCTGATCTTCCAGACGCTCTGGGGGCTCTTGACGCGTGACACGTCACCGTCGCAGCTCGTGGGGCCGGTCGGCATCGCACAGCTGTCTGGCGATGCGGCGCAGGTGGGCTGGGTCACGTTATTCGGGCTCATGTCGATGATAAGCCTCAACCTGGGCATCTTGAACCTGTTGCCGATCCCGATCCTCGACGGCGGTCACATCTTCATCATGGCGATGGAGGGGGTCTCGCGCCGGGACTTCAGCGTGCGGCTGAAAGAGCGCATGCTGCTCGCCGGCTTTGTGGTGCTGATGTCCCTGATGGTGACGGTGATCTACAACGACCTCACCCGAGTCGAGTGGGTCGAGCGTCTCATGATCTGGCGCTAGCGCGGACCCGTTCCCCTCGTTCGTCTCCAGCCTTCTTCCCTCGCGTCCGCGAGCGCCTGAAGTCCGATGTCTGAAGCCTGTAGCCTCGGAGGGCGTAGACGTGGATTCGGTCGCCGACCGACCGACAGATGACCGCCACGCTGACCAATCTTCGTCGGGAGCTGGGGCCGATGGTCCGTCTCGCGGTACCCGTCGTGGTCGCCGAGCTCGGCTGGATCGCGATGGGGGTCGTCGATGTCGCGATGGTGGGGCGTCTCGGCCCCGAGGCGATCGGCGCGGTCGGGGTCGGCAGCGTCTTGTTCTTCGCGGTGGTGGTGTTCGGAATCGGCGCCCTGCTGGGGCTCGACCCGCTCATCGCCCAAGCCCACGGCGCCGGTCGTCTCGACGAGTGTCACCGCTGGCTGTTCCACGGCGTCTGGCTCGGTCTGATGCTGTCGGTACCGCTGACGCTCGTCACGGCCGCGGTAATCGCAACACTCGACCGCTGGGGTCTCGACCCGGGTGTCCAGCGTCTGGCCGGGCCCTATTTCTCTAAGATTCTCTGGAGCATCCTGCCCCTGCTGTTCTACACGGCGTTCCGCCGGTACTTGCAGGCGGTCGGCATGGCCACTCCGGTGATGATGGCGCTCGTCAGCGCAAACCTGATCAACGTGCTGGCCAACTGGCTGCTGGTTTTTGGCAATCTGGGCGCGCCACGTCTCGGAGTCGACGGCGCCGCCTGGGCTACCTGCCTGTCACGCGTCTATCTGGCCCTGTTTCTGGCGCTGGCGATTCTGCGCCACGATCGGCGGCATCGCACCGGTCTGTGGCATGTTCCGCGGCGGCTCGAGCTCGATCGTTTGCGGCGTCTGGCGGTCTTGGGTTTGCCGGCTGCCATCCAGGTGAGCCTGGAGGTCGGTGTGTTTGCCGTGGTGACCGCGCTGGCCGGACGGTTCGAACCGGCCACCCTGGCGGGGCATCAGATCGTGCTCAATGTCGCCAGCGTCACGTTCATGGTGCCGCTCGGAGTAGGGTCGGCTGGCGCGGTTCGGGTCGGGCACGCGGTCGGGCGGCTCGACGCGCCCGGTGCCCGGCATGCCGGGTGGGCGGCGCTCCTGCTTGGCGGCGGCTTCATGAGCTGCGCGGCGGTGGTGTTCGTTCTGGCACCCCGTGCGATTCTGGAGTTGTTCACCGCCGATCCGGCAGTGACCCGGGTCGGCGTGTCACTGTTGCTCGTGGCCGCCGTGTTTCAACTCTTTGATGGACTCCAGGGGGTGGCGACCGGGGTCCTGCGCGGTTTCGGTGACACGCGCACCCCGATGCTCTGGAACCTGGCAGGGCATTGGTTCGTCGGGCTGCCGGTCGGCTATGTGCTCTGCTTCTGGATGGGCTGGGGCGTCTCGGGACTCTGGGTTGGTCTCTGCACCGGGCTGATCTTGGTCGGTATCGTGCTCGTCGCGGCGTGGTGGACGCGCGCCCGCGCGTGGGAGCCGTCGGTTTGAGCGGCTTCATTCCTTCCGCTCTGGATCGGCTACGTGTCGTCGCCAAGCACTTTCGTTGCGATCGCTTGCGCCAGGCCGGCCTCGTCGTGACGGGCCGTCAACGGCCATCCGAACTGTTTGAGCTCCGGGACGGCGTTGCCCATCACGACCGGGTGCCCCGCGAATTCCAGCATGTCCCGGTCGTTCAGGTTGTCGCCGACCGCCATCACCTCGTGCGGTTCTACCTGGCGGCGCGCGGCCCAGTCCGCCAGCGTCACGCCTTTCGAGCAGCCGCTCGCGGTGATGTCGAAGAGCGAGAAGTCGCGGTCCTCGTATTCGGTCAGGGTGAGCGTCAGGTGCTCGGCGCACGAGAGATCGCGCACATAGGCGGCCAGGGCCCGCATCTCGGTCACGCCGCCGTTGAACGCTAGCTGCGCCGGCTCTTCCCCCAGTACCGCGTCGAGCGCCGTGGTCTCCGTCATGAAAGTGTGGTGGCGTTCGTAGTCCCCCCGCCGCTGCGGGTGGGACCAGTCGATGCGCTCGTACACATACTGCCGGGCGTCGGGGCGGTCGAAGATGAGCGCGGCACCGGCGCGCACCGGCCTGGTGGCGACAATTACGTCTCGTGCGAGGTCGCGCGGTATGAGCCGGGTGGCCAGCGTGCTGCCGTCCGCGGTTTTCACCAGGGCGCCGTTGCTGACGATCAGGGTGAGCGTGGCGCCGAGCCGTTCGGCCACCGGGCGCGCGTGATGAAAGCTACGTCCGGTGGCCAGCACCACTTCCACACCACGGGTCACCGCGGCCAGGATCGCCTCGCGATTTGCTTCCGGCAGGTGGCCGGCGCCGTCGATCAGCGTGCCGTCGATGTCGATCGCGATGAGGCGGATCGCGTCGGCCGCTGGCGCGTCATGTGACATGTGCCCCGATGCTCTTCTTCTGGTAGTGCTGCTCGACGTAGTCGTCGACGAGCTGCCGGAATGCGTCGGCCAGCTCGTCAGACGCACCCCGCAACGTGGTCGCATGACGTCCGTCGACGTAGACCGGACACGTGGGCTCCTCTCCGGTGCCGGGGAGACTGATGCCAATGTTGGCCGCTTTGGACTCGCCGGGGCCGTTGACCACGCACCCCATGACGGCGACCCGCATCTCCTCGACCCCGTGGTAGCGGGTCTTCCACACCGGCATCATGTCGCGGACGTGATGCTGAATTCGTTCGGCCAGCTCCTGAAAGGTCGTGCTGGTGGTGCGGCCGCATCCGGGGCAGGCGGTGATGCTTGGCGCGAACGAACGCAGCCCCAGCGACTGTAGCAGCTCGCACGCCGCGTATACCTCCTCGCGCCGGTCCCCGCCCGGCTGGGGGGTCAGGGAGACTCGGATGGTGTCGCCGATGCCCTCGTCGAGCAGGATGCCCATCGACGCGGCGGACCAGATCTGGCCCTTGAGTCCCATGCCCGCCTCGGTCAAGCCGAGATGCAGCGGTTGGGTGGTCTGTCGGGCGAGCTCGCGGTAGATTGCGATCAGGTCGCGCGGAGACGACACCTTGCAGGAGATCACGACCTGGTCGGTGCCGAGTCCGGCCTCGAGCGCGAGGGCGGCAGACTCGATCGCCGAGATGACCATGCACTCGTTGACAATCGCCTCCGAGCTCCGACCGAGCTGGCCGTCGGTGTTCTCCTGCATCTTGGCCATCACCAGGTCCTGGTTCAGCGACCCGCCGTTGACCCCAATCCGCACAGGTTTGCCGTGGTCCCTGGCGATCTTGCAGATCGTCGAAAACTGCTCATCACGTCGGCTCCCGGTGCCGACGTTGCCCGGGTTGATCCGGTACTTGGCGAGCGCCTCTGCGCACGCCGGATAGCGCGAGAGCAGCTGATGGCCGTTGTAGTGGAAGTCGCCGATCAATGGTGTCTGGCAGTCGCGGTCCAGCATTCGGCGTCTGATCTCCGGAACCGCCGCCGCGGCGGCAGGGGAGTTGACCGTGACCCGCACCAGCTCGGACCCGGCGTCGGTCAGCTCGACGCACTGGGTGGCGGTCGCCTCCGCGTCGGCGGTGTCGGTGATGGTCATCGACTGCACCACGACCGGAGCGCCCCCTCCGATCTGGACGTCGCCTACGCGTACAGCGGTTGTTCGATGGAGCCTTGCCGTGGGCATGTTGTGCTTAGCCCTTTGTATTGTCGTAGAGGCGATCAGCACGCCGAGTGAAGATTCCACCGGGGTTGTCTCGCTTCCTCCACCCTAGGTCTGGCAATGACCGATGCCATGAGCTGCTGGCATCGTGGCGGATGGCTTGACCCGCTTCTTGTGGACACCCAATCTACCGACTTCACCATCCTCGTTCAGCGAATCTACGCTCGAGTAGATCAGCGAGCAAACTCGGTTCAAGTTGCATCGGGGTGGCAAACGCACCATTCGGATGATCGATGAGCCACACGTGCATCATTTCCGGGCTCATGTAGGTCGCCACCTCATCGACGTCACTACACGGCGCCCTTGTCGTCATGAGAATCCCGTGGAGCAAGCAGGTAAGCTCTGGCCACATATGATAATGCCATCGTGTGTACGGCCCGCTGACTTGCGGTCCCTGTTCGTCGGGTGTTCTCGCGAGGAACATCACCCCGGTCAGTTTGTTTCCGGTTGGTGTCTCGTAATACATGAGGACTTCCGGCCTTTCCGGGTCGAGAGTGGCCTCATCTAAGATGAACTCTACGTTCGTAAAATGATTTGGATCCCCGGCCGATCACTTGTGCCCGTCGCTCATGCCTTTGCTAAAGTCGAACCAACGATTGCGTGCCGCCGCTTGGAACGACGCCTCAATTAGGCTCTGTGCTGCCAAGATGTGGTTGTTGGTAGCCGGAACGTCTGTGGGATACCGTGTCACCTCCCACACCTCCATCACCGCGCTCGGGATAGAAGGAAAGGCTTGTTCTGGTTGCCAGGCCGTGTTGCGGAACGCATTGCGCATAAGGCGTTTGTCAGGTGCAAGCGTGGCCTTGTCGGACGCAAGCAGTTGTGCCTCCCAGAAAAGCGCAGGCTTGTTTGGGGCTCTCGGCCTCGTTATCGGGTCAGCAGCATCAGGACTACCTGGTGGGACGCGAGCATCAGGAGCAGAGGCGGCAAACGATGGTGCAGGACCTTCGGCGAAGATCGCACCGTGCATGTCCTCGTGAACGTGTTTGTCACAAAAGAAGCCGTAGGTTCCCGGGTTGCTAATCAAGAACGTGATTTCGGAACCTTCCGACGTGGGTCGAATTGGGTTATTGGCTGCGACCAATACCTCGTCTCCGACGATTCTGCCTGGTTTGAGAGGATGTTGCTCGAAGTTGCCGACGAACGTCAGTTCGGTGCCGACACTGACGGCGACGCACTGCGTTTGATATGCAGATCCCAACACGCCACCGAAGCGCAGTCTGACGCTCGCACCTGCTAGTTCTGAAGCAGACGCTCGATCGCAACCATTGAGAGACCGTGGAGGAGTTGCCGCCTCGCCGCCGCTGCTTCCCTGGGGGCGTGCTGAATCGCTGCAAGCGTAGACCGACAGCAGGATGGCAAGGAGGTGCCCCCGTGCAACCGTTTGACGGTATTGCAAGGCTAATCTTTCGCGAGACGCAGCCTGGCGCCTCGCCGTGGTCGAAGCATTAATGTGATTCTGGGCAACAGCACCCACTCAGCATGATATCACCCGCCTTCGCTACGGCTGTGCCGCAGCTTCGGCGGGCAGGCCCGTGTGGGGCGCAGCGGCAGGTTGGTCATCAGGTTCGCAGGCGTGCGCGTCGCATTGCCCGCATCGTGGCCCGGGCGGCCTCGATAGCCAGATCGACGTGACGGGTCGTGTGGGCTCCGGACAGGAACCAGGCCTCGAACTGCGAGGGCGGTGGGTAGATCCCGCGTGTGAGCATGCCTCGAAAAAACCGCGCGTAGGCTGCCGTGTCGGTCCGTGTCGCGCTCGCATAGTCGTACACCGGGTGGGCCGTGAAGAACGGGGTCAGGACCGAGCCGTGGGCGTTGACCTGGAGGTCGAGCCCGGTCTGTCTCGCAGCGTCGGCCAGCCCGGTCGCCAGCCGTCGCCCCAGCCGCTCCAGACGAGCGTAGAGCGCCGGCGATAGCTGCGAGAGCGCCCAGTATCCAGCGGTCATCGCGAGCGGGTTGCCAGAGAGTGTCCCCGCCTGATACACGGGTCCGGCTGGTGCGACCTGTTCCATCAGGTCTTTCCGCCCGCCGTAGGCGCCGACCGGCAACCCTCCACCAATGATCTTGCCCAGACAGGTCAGGTCGGGCCGAACGCCAAACCGCTCCTGTGCGCCGCCGGGCGAAACCCGAAAGCCGGAGATCACCTCGTCGAAGATCAGTATCGTCCCATGCTGGTCGCAGAGGGCCCGTAGCCCCTCCAGGAATCCGGGCCCGGGCGGCACGACTCCCATGTTGCCCGCAAGTGGCTCGACGATCAGAGCGGCTACCCGGTTGCGGTGGACTCGGAAGAGCTTTTCGACGGAGGTGAGGTCGTTGTAGCGGGCGACCAGGGTGTCAGCCGCCACGGCTCGCGAGACGCCCGGGCTGGTCGGCACACCGAGCGTGGTCGCGCCCGAGCCCGCCTGGACCAGGAAGGCATCGCCATGACCGTGATAGCACCCGGCGAACTTGATGACACGGTCGCGGCCGCTGGCGGCGCG
>PBRZ01000085.1 GCA_002726085.1 Acidobacteriota bacterium | reverse complement strand
TGACGTGTGCTTCGTGACCCCGTAACCCAGGTCCGACCCGACCGAGAACCCAGCTCGCTTCCGCTAAGTTGACAGAACCATCGTATCCGCCTTTCGGAAAGCGTCCACGAAATCGGATCAAGCCCAGGCGGCGTATGTGCTCGTCTGTGACCGTGCGACCGACATGGACAAGGTCGCCGCCTATATGCGAGGCTATGAGAGTGGACAGTAGGGGCAGTGAGGCCACTGTCGGTCCGGTCAGGCCGGGCGAGAGGAGCTTGCTCATATGACGGTTCGTTGGATAATCGCGGGTGTGGCGGCATCTGCCCTCGCGCTGTTGACGCTGCCATTCGGCCCGATGTCGACCCACGCCCATGCGCACGCCAATGTCGCCGTGGGCGAGGCCGGCGAGACGATGGCGGCCGCCTGCGACGCCGACAGCAGACCGGCGAATTTCGATTTCACGCTCCAGGACATGCACGGTCAGGATGTCGACTTCGACACGCTGAAGGGGAAGGTCGTGCTCTTGAACTTCTGGGCCACCTGGTGCGGCCCGTGCAAGATCGAGATCCCCTGGTTCGTCGAGTTCGCCGAGCAGCACAAAGACGACGGCTTGGCGGTCGTCGGGCTGTCGCTCGATGATACGGCCGACAAGATTCAGGCGTTCGCCGAGGAATATAAGGTGACCTACCCGATGCTGGTGGGACTCGGTCGCGAGGACTTTCAGGAGGCCTACGGGCCGATCTGGGGCATTCCGATGACGTTTTTCATCGATCGCGAAGGGGCGATCTGTCGTACCCACGCCGGCATCGCGTCGCGGAACGAGTTCGAAAAGGATATAGCCGATTTGCTCTGACGAGAGTTCCTGTTGCGGTTCGTGAGATCGAGAACGCCGGCGCTTGCGCCGGCGTTTCTCGTCCTACCCCGGTTGGTTGCTGTAGTATGATTCGCGAGAGAGAGTGGTCGCGATGCTAAAAGGGTTTGTCCACGCCGAGTTGTCATGCGGGTGCCGTCTTGCGTTTCGCGAGGGCGTTGAAGGCAGTCCCGTGACGGTCGTGGTTGATCGGAAAGCACCTGGCTGTGCCCTGACCCTCCATGTGACAGGCCTGCCGATCTACGATTACCGCGAAGCGCTCAGGCCTTCGACACGTGTCAGCCCGATCGAAGAAGAGGGCTACGAAGAAGAAGGCTAGTTGCCGAGGCGGTTTCCACCGACCGTCAGTATCAGATCCAACGTGGTCGTCTCGCCAGCTTCTATCAGCGCTTCGGTGCCGGCCGCGGCAATCTCCTGAAAAACCTCCAGCTCGTACAGATCGCTTGCGTGGATGCCGGCGACGGCCGCTACGAGATAGACACCAGCTGGCAGGCCGTTGATTTCGTATCGTCCAGACAGGTCGGGATAGGTCAGTTGAATATGGCGGTTGCCGGCTTGCCAGAAGGCGGGGTTGAGCGACAGCGCCACGATTGCCCGGTCGGTGATGACGTTGCCGTCTTCGTCCTGGACGACACCGACCAGGCGGCTTGCCAGGTCGGTCAGTATCAGCCTAATACGCTCGCGTTCTTCCTCCGACCGCAGATCGAACGGTACGTCGATCACGTTGCGGCCTTGATAGACAACCTCCTGGAGCGACCAGGGATCCGGCAGCTGCTCTAGGCGGATCACCCGGACGCCCCCGGGGGTCGCGAGGCTGAAGGTGCTGTCGCCGAGGACCTGGCTGCGGGTGAGTCCCGACCCGGTCGAGCCGTCGGCCATCGGGGCGCTGACCCAGAGGTCGGTCATCACCGGTACGGGATGCGTCGTCCCGTCTGCGACCTCGACCTGACCAAAGAGGTTGGCCCCTCGGCTGAGAGACAGCAAGGCATTCGAGATAGCCGCGTCCTGGACGTCCAATTGGAACGAGCCAAAGAGCGTCGGTCCAGGCAGCATTGTGCGGGCACTGGCCCGGAGGCGGTAGCCCCCCGGCGATACGTTGGCGAATTCGAAGGTGCCGTCCGGTCGCACGATGGCCGCCTGCGCCGCGCCGAGCGCCAGCCCCTCGTCCGACTCCGGGCCCATGATCACCGAGCCAGTGGCCAGCTCGCTGTTATCTGGGTTGATGAGCTGTCCGCGCACGGTCACGCGCGACGTGCCCAGCACGGGAAAATCGATGTCGGTCAGGGTCGCGCCGGATGTCAGCCGTACGCGCTCAGCGCCGGCGGCCGTCGACGTACCCGGATAGAACGTCTGCGTCCAGTGGATCTGTCCGGTCGCATCCGCGGTCCCTTCATCAGCCGGGTCGATCGCGGCTACGTAGTAGTGACCGGGTGGTAGCCCGACGAGGCGAAACTCGCCGCGCTCGTTGCTTTCGGCGCGGCCCACCGGCAACAACACCCGGACGTTGCTTTCCAGACGCGGGCGTAGCGCCTCGACCTCGGCGAACGCCACCGGTTGCCCATCCTGGCTGGTCACGTGTCCGCTAATGACACCGGCAGGGAGCAGCGCCACATCAACTTGGCCCCGTGTCTCGCCGGTCCGTAGCGGTATCGGGACGCCGTCCTCGAGGGGATGACGCTGCCCGTACTGGCGACCCACGTAGTCCACGGCCGAGACATGGAGTGCATAGGTGGCCGCCGGAAGATCCCCGATCGCGAACTCGCCGGTCTCGCCCGTGCTGACCACCCGTTGGTCTCAGCTGGCGAGCGCGCGCAGCACGAGCAGGCCGCCGGCGATCGGTTTCCCGGTCGTGGCATCGACGACCCGGCCGGCGATGGAGGCGGTGGCGGGCCTTGGCGCTGTGGGCGGCTGGAGCTGCGGCTGCTGCCCGACCACGGTGCCGGCGGCGACCACCACGCCAATGGCGATGATGGCGCTGCCGCGGGCGAGCCCCGCGGAGAGGTCGTAGCAGGAACCTCCCATGAGGGCTATGATACCAATCAGAGTCACGCGAGGAACTTGGAATGGTCAAGCTGTCATCGGAATTCGAGGTGGTCTGTCCCTGCTGCGGCGCTGCCCAGACGATTGATGCCGATCTAAAGCGAGTCGTCGAACATCGTGCCCCGGAGCGCGAGGACAAACCGGAGCTCGACCAGGCGCATCGTATTCTGGCCGAGGAGGAGGCGCGCCGGGAAGCGCTGTTCGACCAGTCGGTCAGCGCTGAAAAGACCCGTGGCGACGCCCTGTCGAAGCGCTTCGAGGAGGCGCTCAAGCAGGTCCAGCGTGAACCGGTCACTCGGCCCGAGCGCGACTTCGATCTGGATTGATCCTGCCGCCCTTCGACTCACCGCTCCGTGGTTCGCTCAGGGTCGACGGCGGGCAGCTGTCGAGCTGCTGACGCGTCGGGTTTCGCCCCGACCGCGCGCACGTTGGAATTGGGCGGGGAGCTCACTCCATCGCTCCTGGCCTTTGAAGAACATCGGCTTCCAGTCGGGAAACCGTTCCATGAAGAGGCGATAGCGCGCCCGCCATCGGTCGATACGGTGGTCCGGCGTGTGAATCGGGCGATGCGGGCACTCGAGCAATACCCGCTCCACCTTCCAAACGTTGCGCTCCGACAGCCGCCAGTTGTAGCGACCCAGCAACCGCAGGTCGACAACGGCGTGTCCCGTAATGCGACCGGTGAAGTCTATATAGGGCTCGACATAGCTGAGCGCCAGCGCCCGCGTCGTGCGGAAGACCGGCTTCCGTCCGTGTAGCCCCGGGTCCCGCGACCGCGCCACCGAGCCCCACCGACCGCGGTGTTGGTAGACGAAGAGCACGTGGTCCAGCTCGTCGACCGATTCGAAGCTCAGAGCCAGCGGTGGGTATCCGTGCTGCTCGAGCACAACGGCCGCGGTCAGCACCGCCTCGAGACAGTGCGCGCTCTGGTGCCGCATGACACCACGGAAGCTGCGGAGCGTGGTCCGACCGGGTGGGGGCTCGGTGTTGTACGGCAGTGCGTTGAGGAACCGCTGGACCTCGGCCGGTGTGCGAAGCCGTGCGATGAGACGGCGCTCGCGCGGCGTGAAGGCCAGCGTTGGTGGTGCCTGCTCGGTGGGCATGGGGTCAGACGACGGTGGGCGCCTCACGAGAGTCGCGACCGCGCGAAGTCGACCACCCGCTGCTCGGCCCAGTATCCATCGAATCCCGGTTTCGCTCCGGCGTAGAAGCCGCAGTGTCCTCCGTGGCGGGTCACCTCGACGCTGATACAGCGATTGGCGAGAATGGATGGTTCTTCGAACTGCTCCGGCGGCACGAACGGGTCATCTGCAGCGCTGAGGATGAGTGTCGGCGCGCGGACTCGGTCGATGAGACGCAGGCTACTGGCACGATAGTAGTAATCGTCGGCGTCCGCAAACCCGTGGTAGGGCGCCGTGAACCTCTCGTCGAACTCGCGCACGGTCCGCACGCCGTTTAGGAGGCTCAGGTCGAAGCGTCCGGGCCATGCGCGTGCCTTGCGTCTCATCCGACCCTTCAGGTTGCGCACGAAATTCCATTCATACGCCAGATTCGTCCTCCGCTCGAGCGCCTCGACACAAAGACCGAGGTCTATGGTGGGCGACACCGCAGCCACCGCACGCAGCTGCGGAGGCAGAGCCTGCCCGTAGTCTCCGGCTAGGCGAAGCGCGACGTTGCCGCCGAGCGAGTAGCCGACGACGACGACGGCCGGGAGCCGGTCGAGATCGACTAGTTCGCGGATGACGGCCTGCGGATCGTCCGAGAGGCCCGAATGATAGAGCCCGGCCGACAGCCCCTCGGTGCCGCCGCAGTTGCGCTGGTTCAGCATGACGGCGTTCCACCCGGCCGAGTAGGCCTTGTCGGCGAGACCGCGCATGTAGTGCGCCTGGCTCGAACCCTCGAGGCCATGGAGACCGATGAGGGTCGCGTGTCGGCGAGGAGCGAGCTGCCAGTAGCAGTGCGCAAGGACCCGTGCGTCGGAGGCGACGTCGAAGTAGCGAGGGACCGGGCGGGGCAGGCCTGGAAACGAGCGCACGCGCCCCCAGGTGAACAACGTCATCCGGTGGCCACCCCTCAGACGGGGGTGAGGAACATAATCTAGGGCACTCAAAGGAGACAGGAGTCAGGAGTCAGGAGACAGGAGGGGCTGGAGGCTTCGCGTCTCTTGCTCAAGCTGCCCATTGTTGGTGTCGATGTTCGGTTGTGACGATGCCCCGGTGCGCGACCTGCAGTCTGAGAGTGTACCGCACGCTCCCGTCGGTTCGCGTTCGCCATTCCTTCTAGTGTCCCGAGTCAAGAATCCATCACCTATTTCCCGGGTGGGGCATCCCGCTTCGGGCTGCGGTAGGCCTCAGGCTCAGCGGGGTCACAGATGCTCAATTCGTTCCCTCGTCGCGCCTTGCCAGCCGGGCGCCGCGCTCCGGGACATGGGCCACGGACTTCTGACTCGGGACACTAGCTTGGCGTGGGTGTGATCCACGACAATGTGCTGATGCTGTTGCGCAGATTGAGCGTCGGGTGTTTCGGCGGGGGCACGGGGCTTCCAAGCGTGATCGGTGGGCTCAAGCACAACCCATGGCTCCGTGTGAACGCGGTTGTCACCATGTTTGACAGCGGCGGCAGCTCAGGCGCGTTGCGGGACCAGCTTGGCGTGCTGCCACCGGGCGACGTGCTCAGATGCGCGCTGGCGCTGGCCCGCAACGAGACCGAAGCGCGGCGCATCCTCCTGACACGGCTGTCTGGATTCGAGCACGACCGTCTCGGTGGCCACACCGGCGGCAATCTGTTGCTGTCGATGATGGAGCAATACAGCGGCGACTTTCTCGCTGCAGTAGATGGGTTGCGCACCCTGCTCGACTGTGTCGGGCGCGTCTGGCCGATCAGCGTCGAGCAGGCGACCGTTTGTGCGGAATACGACGACGGGTCGACGACGCAGGGTGAAGTGGAGGTCGATTTCGAACAGAGCCGGGGCCGCCGAGTTAGCCGGATCTGGCTCGAACCGGAGGTCAATATCCACCCGGCGGCCGCCGCTGCCATCCCAACCTTCGATGCCGTCATCATCGGGCCGGGCAGTTTCTATACGAGCCTGGTCCCGATCTTTCTGCCAAATGGTGTGCGCGAGGCCGTCGCCGCCGTGGACGGGCCGATTGTGCTTGTCACTAATCTGCTCACCGAGGGGCGCGGGATGAGGGGCTTTTCGGTCGCCGCCGCCGTATCGCGCATCAGTGAGGCGATCGGCCGTGGGGTTGACGTCGTGATCGTCAATACCGGCAACCCCGGCGACGAGTCACTGGCCCGCTACGCCGCCGAGCACAAAGAACCCCTCCCGGTCGGTGACGTGCCGGATGGCTGCGAGGTGGTCACCGGCGAGTTCTGGCGGGGCGAGTTCGCCCGGCATGCTCGACGTCGGCTGGCCTACGCCGTGTGGGGTGTGCTGTCGCAGCGGCTGTTGCGATGACGGCCCGGAGGCTCCCGCGCCGGCGCGGCTGATTCAACGGCACGAGCCACGAGTATCATGTAGTGTCCTGACCTCGAGTTTCGATCCATGATTCCCCGGGCGGGGCATCCCGTCTGCCGGCGTTGCTCCTCGGTCACAAATGCCCAATCTGCTCCCTCGTCGCGCCTTGCCAGCCTGGCGCCGCACGCCGGGACTCATGCACCGAACCTCGAGGTCAGAACACTAGCCATGCTGACGGCGGTCCTGCTGTATCTGTCCATTCTGGTGCTCGTGGGCACGGTCCGGAGCCGCCGCGTGAAGACCGGCGACGATTTCCTCGTGGCGGGGCGCACGCTGCCGGCCCGTGTGCTGGTGTTTACGTTGTTGGCCACCTGGATCGGGTCGGGGAGCCTCTTCGGTGGGGCCGGACTGGGCTACCGAGCCGGGTTCCCGGCGTTGTGGCAGTCGGCTGGCGCCTGGGTCGGCATCGCGCTGGTCTTCTTCATCGCGCCGCGTGTTCGGCGCATCGCGCAGTATACGGTCCCCGATATTCTCGAGCTGCGGTACGGCCCGTTGGCCCGGGTGCTTGGCACGGTGACCACGGTGCTCGCATACGCCACGATCGCCGCCTATCAGTTTCGTGGCGGCGGCCGGTTGCTCGGGCTGATCGCCGGCGTCGACCCGGACACCGGCGCGCTGATCACAATGGTCTTCTGCGTGGTGTTCACGTCGTTGGCCGGCATGCTCTCGATCGCCTACCTCGATGTCGGCAACGGCATCCTGATGACGGTCGGCGTGATACTGGCGGTCGTGTTCATGGTCGGGGACGCAGGTGGTCTGGCCGTGTCACTCGCGGCGCTCAGACCGGATCAGATGTCGCTGTTTGGGACGCTGGGTCCGCAGGCGTCGCTTGCGCTGTTTCTGCCGACGATGTTCTTGCTGCTTGGCGAAGCGAACATGTATCAGAAGTTCTTCTCGGCGCGCGACGAGCGGACGGCACGGCGAGCGGTGGTCTTCTGGATCGTGGGCACGATCGTGGTCGAGACATTGATCGATTCAACCGGTGTGCTGGCCAGCACAATCCTGCCCAGTCTGAACGCCGCCCAGTCGGAGGAGATTGTCATTCGGGTCGCGACCGACGTGCTGCCGGATTTCTTGGGGGTGGTGCTGGTGTGCGGTGCGGCCGCCATTATCGTCTCCACAGCCAACAGCTTCCTCCTGACACCGGCGACGAACCTGATTCGCGACGTCTATCAACGTTTCGTCAATCCGGGGGTCACCGGCCGACAGGTCATCGTCTATACGCGCGTCATCGTCGCCGTGTTGGGTGTGTTCGGTTATGTGGCCGGCAAGTTCTTCCCGACCATTTTGGCGATGGCGTTGTGGGCCTACACGATGTACGGCGCCGGTATCACGCCGGCGTTGCTGGGCGCGCTGTTGTGGCGTCGCGCGACGCGACTTGGCGGCGTGGCGTCGATCTTGGTTGGCATGCTCACGACGCTGGCCTGGGAGATCGTGGGGCTGATGCGTGGTGTCGACGGTACACCGGCCTACCCGCTCGGTCTCGAGACCGCCTATCCGGCACTGGCGCTGTCGATCGCCACGCTCATCGTCGTCAGCCTCGCCACGCCCGCGCAAAGCGACGAGGAGGTCGCAGCGCTGTATGCGGGGACCCGGTGAGCGCGCGGTCTCCGGGCGACACCCCGATGCGGGTGACCCTGGTCGCCACCTACGAGCTCGGGCGACAGCCGTTCGGGCTGGCGTCTCCAGCCGCCTGGCTGCGCGAGGCGGGCATTCACGTCACGACGATCGACCTGTCCCGCGAGCCGTTTCGTCCGGCGGCGTTCGACACCGATCTGGTTGCCTTCCATCTTCCGATGCACACGGCCACACGGCTGGCGGTGCCGGTCATCCGTCGGGTGCAGGCGCTGTACCCGACCGCGACGCTGTGTTGCTATGGACTCTATGCGCAGCTCAACGAGCCGGTGCTGCGAGACCTCGGGGTGGAGCATGTGCTGGGTGGGGAATTCGAGCAGGCGCTGGTCGAGGTGGCCACTGCTGACGGCGGCGTGGCGGCCGGTCGTTCGGCACACGGCGACCTGCCACGACTGCGGTTCCGTGTGCCGGAACGCCGTGGTCTTCCGTCACTCGCTCGATACGCGTCGTTGCGAACGGCGACCGGCGATTGCCGGGTCGTGGGCTACACGGAGGCCAGTCGTGGGTGCAAGCACCGGTGCCGGCATTGTCCGGTGGTGCCGGTCTATGAGGGCCGCTTCCGCGCCGTGCCGCGCGACGTCGTGCTCGCCGATGTGCGCGCGCAGGTCGAGGCGGGCGCACGACACATCACGTTTGGCGACCCTGATTTCTTCAACGGCATCGGGCATGCCGTCGCCATTGTCGAAGCGTGCGCAAGCGAATTTCCCGGCCTCAGCTACGATGTGACCATCAAGGTCGAGCATCTCCGGCGTCACGACGGCGAGTTGACCACGCTGCGGGATACCGGCTGCCTGTTCGTTGTCACGGCGGTCGAGTCGATCGACGACGCCGTGCTGAGCCGGCTCGACAAAGGGCACACGCGTGCCGACGTCGAGGCGGTGGTCGACCGGTGCCGGCAAATCGGGTTGACGCTGGCTCCGACTTTCATCCCGTTTACGCCGTGGACCACGCTGGCCGGTTACCACGAGCTGCTGCGAACAATCGACGCGCTGGACCTGGTGGAACAGGTGGCTCCGATACAGCTGACGCTGCGGCTCCTGATCCAGCGTGGGTCACGACTCCTGGAGCTGGAGGAGCAGCACCTGGGTGTGACGCTCGACCCGTTCGATGCTCGTCGACTGGTCTATCCCTGGCGGCATCCGGACTCCCGTGTCGACCGGCTCCAGGAGATGGTGACGGAGGTTGTGGGGCGCCGGCTCACCGCGTCGCGGTCTGCAGTGTTCGACGAGCTGCTGGCTTTGGCCAGCGAGCGCGTCGGCGCGCCGGTCGCGCCTCGCCCGGCTGGCGCGCGGGACCGGGCTACGGTGGCGTATCTGAACGAGCCCTGGTATTGCTGAGCCGAGCCAATCGCAGAGCAGGTGGCTCTGGTGTGAGGGAGATGGCTCTATAGGGGACAGAAGGCAGGAGACAGGAGGAAGTCGGATGGCTGCGCCGCATCTAGAAACACCTGGTTCTGACTGTCGGATTCATCCGTCGTTCGCGATACGGGCGAACAATCGAGATCTTAGTAGTTGCCAGGCCTGTTCGGATCTGACCAACAGACTTGTGGTCCGAGGATGGGCGTTTCTGAATGACGGCGTCAGCCGATCTGTTTTCTCCTGCCTCCTGCCTCCTGCCTTCTGACTTCTGACTTCTTCGTGTCATGCGTCGAGTTCTTCTCATTGCGAGCAAGACCGGGTATCAGACCCGTGCCTTCGGCGAGGCGGCCGAGCGCGCCGGTGTCGAGCTGGTGTTTGTCACCGACCGGTGCCGGCAGCTCGACAATCCGTGGCGCGACGGCGCGATCCCGGTCCGTTTCTACGACGAAGCGGCGTTTCTCGAGGCAATCGGCGCGGTCGCGCGACAGCAGCCCTTCGACGGCGTACTCGGCGTCGGCGACCGTCCGGCGCTGTTCGCCGCGCTGGCAGCCGACGCACTCGGTCTTCGAGGCCATCCGCCACATGCGGCGCGCGTGAGCGGCAACAAGCTCGAGACCCGTCGCTGCCTCGTCTCCGCCGGACTCCCGTGCCCGGACTTTCATGACGTCGCCCTGGATGGCGACGTCGACGCGGCGATCGGTGGCATCGACTTTCCCTGTGTCGTGAAGCCGCTTGCGCTGTCGGGTAGTCGGGGCGTCATTCGCGCCGCCGACCCCGACACCCTGCGAGCCGCGGTCGATCGGGTGCGACGCCTGCTGGCCCGCGGCGATGTCCGCGCACGCCGCGATTCCGCCGACACCCGCTTGGTGGTCGAGACCTTCGTTCCCGGTCGCGAGTACGCCATCGAGGGGCTTGTCGAGGACGGCGCGTTTCGCGTGCTGGCCCTCTTCGACAAGCCGGATCCGTTGGACGGGCCGTTCTTCGAGGAGACGATCTACGTGACGCCATCGGCCGAACCGGGTGTCACCAGACGACGAATCGAGCAGGGGGTCGGTGATGCGGTGCAGGCGCTCGGGCTGCGCCAAGGACCTGTGCACGCCGAATGCCGCGTCAACGACGAGGGTGTGTTCGTCCTCGAAGTCGCGCCCAGGCCGATTGGAGGACTCTGTGCCCGAGCTCTCCGGTTTGCCGGGCCACACAGGTCCGTGCTGTCGCTCGAGGAGCTGTTGCTGCGACACGCACTAGGTGAATCGGTAAACGGCTATCGTCGCGAGACGGCCGCCTCGGCGGTCATGATGATTCCGATTCCGCGAGCGGGAACCTATCGGCGGACGGATGGAGTGGCTGAGGCGGCCGAGGTGCCCGGCATCGTCGACGTGGTAATGACAGCGAAACGAGATCAACGGATGGAGCCGCCACCAGAAGGGGCCAGTTATCTCGGGTTCGTCTTCGCGCGCGCGACCGACCCGGGCGCGGCGGTCGAGGCGGTGCGGCAGGCTCACGCCCGACTCGGCATCGTCATCGACGCTCCGATTCCGGTGGTGTGACGGGAGTTGAAGAACGCCGGGGATCGGTTTCCTGAGCGCGGCGCCCGACTGGCAAGGCGCGACGAGGGAGCAGGCAGGTGGCCTGTGACCGAGGAAGCAACGCCGCCAGGTAGACGCCTCGCCAGGAAAAGCTAGGCTTTGCCTTGTTCGGGGACGTAGTCAGGCGGGAGCGCCGAGCCTTCACCAAAAAAGAAGTCTTCCATGTACTTCGCCACCAGATCCTGCGCCTCTTTCTGCCACGGCATCAGACGATACTCGTTGAGGATCATCTTCATCCGCTCTTCCCAGAGCTTCCAGGCGTCAACCGACACGTTCTCGTAGATGCGCTGTCCCAGATCGCCTGGCCAGGGGGGCTCGTCGAGTCCAAGTAGCTCCTTCTGGAACTTTACGCACTTGACTGTCCTGGATGGGGTGTCGGTTTTGTCTGAATCAGTCATGATGGCGGCACGCGACTCGAAGTATCCGCTGGATCGTAACATGGTGCCGTATGTCTGAACGAATCGCGGGGACTCGTCGAGTCGTGGCGACGGCCGGCGTCCTTGGGGGCACGTTTCTGGCCGCGATCGAGACGACCGTCGTGGCGGCGGCGATGCCGACGGTGGCTGATCAGCTGGGCGGACTGCCGTATTACAGCTGGGTCTTCTCCGCCTATTTGTTGACCTCGACCGTGTCGATTCCGCTCTGGGGCAAGCTGTCGGACCTGTATGGGCGACGGAGGTTCTATCTGTGGTGTGTCGGGTTGTTCCTGGTCGGGTCGGCGCTGTCGGGCTTGGCGCAGACGATGCCGCAGCTCATTCTGTTTCGCGCGCTCCAGGGCTTCGGTGCTGGTGGACTGCTGCCCTTGGGAATGAGCGTCCTGGCCGATCTCTACACACTGGAAGAACGGGGTCGGATGCAGGGGCTGTTGAGTGGCGTGTGGGGTGTCGCGTCGATCGTCGGCCCGGTGACCGGCGGCTATGTCACCGAGCTGTTCTCCTGGCGGTGGGTGTTCTTTCTCAACATTCCGTTTGGTCTCGCCACGGCGGCGGCGGTCGGGACAGCGCTTCGCGGCCGGGCGTCGGCCGAGCGGCGGCCGGTCGACTATGCGGGAGCGGTGCTGCTGATGACGTCGGTCACCTTGTTGGTGCTGGCGCTGAGCCGCAGCGGACTGAGTGCCGGCGCTGGGGGCGACGCCTGGGTCGTGCCAACCTATGCCGCCGTGCTCGGCTTCGGGATGCTGCTCTATCGGGTCGAGCGCAGGGCTGCCGAGCCGATGGTGCCGCTCGACCTGCTGACAGACCCGATGGTCGCCGCCATCGCCGGCACCGGATTGCTGGTCGGTGTGGCGATGTTCGGGGCCATTTCGTATGTGCCGCTGTTCGTGCAGCAGGGGTTGGGCGGCGATGCCGTCGAGGCGGGTCGGGCTCTGACGCCGCTGATTCTCGGCTGGGTCGTGATGTCGGTGGTCACCGGCCGCGTGGTGCTGTCGACAGGCTATCGGCCCCTGGTGCTGACCGGGATGATATGCGTGACGGCAGGTTTCCTCGGGCTCTCTCGGATCGGCAGCCAGAGTTCTGTCTGGCTGCTGCGCGCCGATCTCGCCCTCATGGGGATGGGCATGGGGATGACGATGCTGTCACTGGTGCTTGCCATGCAGAACGTGGTGGCGCGGCGTCACCTGGGCGTCGCGACGTCGTTCGGGCAGTTTACACGGAGCATTGGCGGTGCGGTCGGCGTGGCCTTGCTCGGCGCGGTCATCGCCGGGGCGCTCCCGGCTGACGAGACCCCCTCTGCCGCCGAGATGACGAACGCCATTCATCGCGCCTTCGTGTTCGCCGCCCTCGCCTCCGGTCTCGCGGTCGTTTCGGCGACCCGCATCCCCTCGGGCCTCCCCGTCGACCTCGTCCATCCGGAGCAAAGGCGAGAAGAAGTGCCCGAAGAAGTCAGAAGGCAGGAGGCAGGAGAAGCCTGAGTGTTCTTGGGAGATGTCCAAACCCAGAGCTCGCGTGTGCCAACATCTGTTGGGGCAAGGCTTCGGCCTTGCCCCTCGCAGGCCTGAAGGCCTGCGCCACAAAAGCGACACAGCCGAGCTACGCTCTAGTGCACCTGCTCGACCGGCTCGGTGGTCCAAATCGCGAGGTGTTGCTTGTCGAAGCTCGCCGTCACCACTCGCGCGACCTCGACGCGCGCGTCGTTGAAGACGGCGCCGCCACCGATGTCGGTGAGCTCGTCGG
>PBRZ01000084.1 GCA_002726085.1 Acidobacteriota bacterium | reverse complement strand
TCGTGATACCGTTCGCCATGCCAGCCTCCTTTGGGCCTTGAGCCCGTGGTTGATTTGGGGACCGCAAGATACCCCGTTTGGAGGCTGGCCCTCTCATCTTATCTGCGAGGCAAGGCTGAAGCCTTGCGCCACGGATGTGACAGACGTGCGCTCCGGAGTTCGACGCCGACTGGCTGGTGTTGCGGTCGCAGCAGCGGTTGGGCTGTTGTCCGCCTGTGCCACCGAGGAACCAGGAGTGAACGTGCGACCGCCACCGCCACCGACAGAGACACGCGAGGTGGTCGAGACGCTACATGGCGTCGAGATCCGGGACCCGTATCGCTGGCTCGAGGACCAGGAAGCGGCGGAGACGCGCGCCTGGATCGACCTGCAGAACGCCTACACCGACACGCTGCTCGCGCCGTTGTCCAGTCGGGGGGAGTTGGAGACCCTGGCGGCGACCGTGCTCGAGGTCGATACCATCGGTCTGCCGAACGAGCGTGGTGGGCGCTACTTCTACAGCAAGCGACAGGCCGATCAGAACCTGTCGGTGCTGTATGTCCGCGACCAGCTCGACGGCGACGACCGGGTCCTGGTCGACCCGCATCCGCTGAGCCCGGATCACACCATCAGCGTCAGCTATCTCGACATCTCACGCGACGGCCGACTCGTCGTCTATGCGGTGCGGGACGGTGGGGTCGACGAGGTGTCGATTCACCTGCGCGACGTCGACACTGGTGAGGATCTGGACGACATGCTGCCGGCGGCGCGCTATGGGAACGTGACCGTGAACCCGGACAAGACCGGGTTCTACTACGAGCGATATGGCGACGTCACCCCGAAGGTCATGTTCCATGCGCTTGGAACCGACCCGAGCGCCGACACCCAGCTCTTCGGCGACGGCTACCAGCTACATCACATTCCGGTCTCGTTGCTGTCCGATGACGGCCGGTGGTTGCTGGTGCACGTGATCGAGGGCTCGTCAGGGCCGACCGAGATCCACCTGAAGGACCTGACCACGGAGGCGCCGTTCACCACCGTCATCAAGGATGGGTTGAGTGAGTCGTGGGCCGAGTTCGCCGGCGACCAGATCGTGATCACCACGAACCTCGACGCGCCGAACAAACGGGTGATGGTGGCCGACCCCGGCAGCCCCGCGGTCGACCAGTGGCGGGAGATCATCCCGGAGCGGAAAGACGTCGTCATTCAGGAGGCACGCGGGCTTGGCGGTCAGCTGGCAGTGTCGTATCTACAGGATGTGCAGCCGCGCGTGGCCATTCACGACCTGTCAGGCGCCAAAGTGCGCGACATCACCTTCGAGACACTCGGGTCGGTCGGTGGCGGCGCCGGGCGCTGGACGAGCGACGAGGCGTTCTTTACGTTTCAGTCCTACCACCGCCCAAACACCATCTACCGCTACGATCTCGAAACCGGCGCGCAGACCGTCTGGGCGCAGGTCGAAGTGCCGATCGATACCGATCGCTACGAGGTCACCCAGACGTGGTTCGCCTCGAAGGACGGCACCCGGGTGCCGATGTTCGTCACGCATCGCGCCGATGTCGTGCTCGACGGCGCCAACCCGACGCTGCTGACCGGGTACGGCGGTTTCAACCTGAGCCGGACGCCCGCGTTCTCATCACTGGCGGCGGTGTGGCTGGAGAGCGGCGGGGTGTTCGCCGAGGCCAACATGCGGGGCGGCGGCGAATTCGGCGAGAACTGGCATCGCGACGGGATGCTCGAGCGCAAGCAGCACGTGTTCGACGATTTCATATCCGCGGCCGAGCATCTGATCGCCGAGGGCTATACGAGCCCCGAGCACCTGGCGATCCGTGGTGGCAGCAACGGCGGTCTGCTCGTAGGCACCGTCTCGAACCAGCGTCCCGATCTGTTTGGGGCGGTCGTCTGTACCTACCCGCTGCTCGACATGGTGCGGTATCACAAGTTTCTGGTGGCGAGCTTCTGGGTGCCGGAATACGGCTCGAGCGAAGACGCGGAGCAGTTTGCCTACATCCACGCCTACTCCCCGTATCACAACGTGGACGCGGTGGCGCAGTACCCGGCCACGCTCTACATCACCGGCGATGGCGACACCCGTGTTGCGCCGCTGCACGGGCGGAAGATGGCCGCGCTGATGCAGGCGACGCACGGCGCTACCACGCCGGTCCTGCTCCGGTATCACACCGATGCCGGCCATTCCGGTGGGCAGCCGGTTTCGCAGCAGATCGAGGAGATGGTCGACACGGTCAGCTTCCTGCTGTGGCAGGTGGAGTAGTGAAAGCTCCAAGGAGTCAGAAGGCAGGAAGCAGGAGGCAGGAGGAAGCTTGAGGGCTTCGCCGGCATCTGCTTCAGCAGGAACACGAGGAGGAGTGCAGTGCGCAGGATTCTTGCCGCTTGTAGCCTGATCGCGCTTGTCGGGTGTCAGGGCGCGTCGGGGACGCCGGACCGCGGCTCTGACACGGCGCCGTTGCCGGCTATTGCCGCCGGCATCGGCGCCGACACGCTGCTGACGGCGGTCGAGCGGCTCGCGTCGGACGAGTTCGAGGGACGCGCGCCGGGGTCAGACGGCGAGACACTGACGGTCGCATATCTGACCGAGCAGTTCCAGGCGCTCGGCCTCGAGCCGGGTAATCCCGACGGGACCTGGGTGCAGAACGTGCCGCTGGTCGGCATCACGCCGATCGAGGGCGACACGATGACCGTCAGTCTCGGTGGCGACACCCGCAGGCTGGAGCCGGGCGTCGACTACGCGGCCTACACGAAACGCGTCGTCGACGAGGTGGAGGTGGACGCCGAGTTCGTCTTCGTCGGCTACGGCGCGGTGGCGCCCGAATACGACTGGAACGACTTCAAGGACGTCGACGTCAGCGGCAAGATCTTGCTCTTCCTCGTCAACGATCCGCCGAGCGAGGACCTGTTCGGTGGGCAGGCGATGACTTACTACGGCCGCTGGACCTACAAGCACGAGATCGCTGCCGAGCACGGAGCGGCGGGCGCGCTGGTGATACACGAGACCGGGCCCGCCGGCTATCCGTGGGAGGTCGTCGGCAGTTCCCCCTACGGCGAGTCGTTCGATCTGGTGGCGGACGACCGCAACATGGGGCGCGCGGCGATCGAGGGCTGGATCCAGCGTGACGCCGCGGCGTCACTGTTCGAGATGGCCGGGCTCGACTTCGAGACCGAGAAGGCGAAGGCGGCCACTGCCGACTTTCAGCCGGTCGAGCTGAGGGTGGTCGGGCAGACGCGCGTGCGAAATTCGTTGCGAACGATCGACTCGCAGAACGTCGTCGCGAAGCTGCAGGGCATTGGGGCGCCCGACGAGGTGGTGCTCTACATGGCCCACTGGGACCACCTGGGCAAGGACGACAGCCTGACCGGCGACCAGATCTACAACGGCGCGGCCGACAACGCCACTGGCACCGCCGGGTTGCTCGAGCTCGCGCGCGCCTTCACGGCCGGTGAGGCGCCGCGGCGGTCGGTGCTCTTCCTGGCGGTGACCGCCGAAGAGCAGGGGCTGCTCGGTTCACGCTACTACGGCGAACAGCCGCTCTATCCGGCGGCGCAGACCGTGGCGGCGCTGAACATGGACGTGCTGAACCAGTGGGGCCGCACCAACGACCTGACGATTGTCGGGATGGGGCAATCGGGGCTCGACCAGGTGGCGAATGAGATTGCCGGTCGGCTCGGGCGCGTGCTGAACCCGGACCCGGAGTCGGAGAAGGGCTTCTACTACCGCTCCGACCACTTTTCATTCGCCAGGGTGGGCATCCCCGCGTTCTACGCCGACCCGGGGGTCGACTATCTGGACAAGCCGCCTGGGTATGGGCTCGAGAAGCGGGAGGAGTACACCGCCAACGACTATCACGCGGTGTCGGACGAAGTGAAGCCGGACTGGGATCTGTCCGGGGCGCTCGACGATCTGACCTTCATGTATCACATGGGCGCCCGGCTGGCCGCCACCGACGAATGGCCCGAGTGGAGCGCCACGAGCGAATTCCGCGCGATCCGCGAGCAACAGCGGCCGGGGCGCTGACCCCCATCCGGACTGAGTCGGGTCTGTCGACGGGTGTGATGCCGGTGTCGGCAACCGTGTCAACGAGATAGAATGTCGTCGTCTGACTCCGGTCGCGTCTGACCGCTCACCGCCATCGCCTCCGTGATACGAACCAACAGCTCTGAAGCCCCCGTAGACGTCGCCCTGTTCCGCGGCGAAGCGCTGGCCGTCCGCAGCATCGTCGGTGGCATCTTCATGGGGCTGGCCAACCTCGTTCCCGGCATTTCCGGCGGTACGATGCTGCTCGCGGTCGGGATCTATCCGCAGTTCATCGGCGGCGTGGCCGAGGTGTCGATCTTGCGGTTCAGGCCAAAGGTGCTCCTGATGCTCGCCTGTGTCGTCGGTGCCGCCGCGGTTGCGATCGCGGGCTTCGCCGGGCTGATCGGCACATTGCTCGATCAGTATCAGTGGGCGATGTACAGCCTGTTCATCGGGCTGACACTCGGCGGTGTGCCCATTCTCTGGCTGGCGCTCCGACCGGCCGACGGCACCGTCGTCTGGAGCGCCGTGGTCGGCGTCGTCCTGATGGCGCTGCTGACCGCGACCAATCCGGAGCGCATCGGGAACAGCGGCGAGCCCGGCCTAGCGGCGTACACGATCCTTGCGGTCGCCGGCTTCTCCGGCGGCGCGGCGATGATTCTGCCGGGCATGTCCGGCGCCTATGTCCTGCTGGTCCTGGGTCAGTATCGGGCGATCCTCGATGCGGTCGAGATGGGCGCTGATGCTGCTCGCGCCGGCGAGTGGGCCATCGCGGCGCAGTCGCTGCACGTGGTCGTGCCGGTTGGGATCGGCGTCGTGCTGGGTGTGGTGGGTGTCAGCAATCTCGTGAAGGTGCTACTTGCCCGGTATCAGCGGGCGACGCTCGGGCTGCTGCTCGGCCTGCTGCTTGGCGCCGTGCTCGGGTTGTGGCCGTTCACAGACCCGGTCGCGCCGCAGATTGGCGACATCATTCGTGGTGTGGAGCTCACCACGCTGGAACTCGTCGCGGCGGTCGATCCCGAACGCTACCATCGCGTGCTCTTCGCCCCGTCCTTCTGGCAAGTCGGCGGCGGTTTGGCGCTGGTCCTGTTGGGTTTCGGCGTCTCGTGGGGCATCTCGCACCTGGGCAAGGAGGTGCCGTGACCCAGTGCAGGCGGCCACGGTGGCCGTCCCGCCTTGGACCTGCGGCGGTTGTTGAACAGTGAAGATGCCGGCGGCGTCGAAGGTCAGATCCGGCAGCAGGACCGACTGCACGGTGTCGTCGGCCAGCGCGACCTGCTCCCGCCGGTACGTCTTGTGGTCGGGCACGTGCACTTCAAGCTGCTCGATGACCGGGTCCAGGATCCAGTATTCAGGCACGCCGTAGCGCGCGAACATCTGCATCTTCTTTCCGCGGTCGGTTGCGACCGTTGAGGGGGACAACACTTCGACGGCGATGTCCGGCCTCTCGCGGGTCACGGCGTCCGGCTGGACCATGTGGCGCCGTTCCGTGCGAAAGAACAGCACGTCCGGCTGCACGACGTCGTACTCATCGAACACTATGTCGGGCAGCGCCATTAGCGCGATGCCTCTCGAGTTGGTCCCGTACGCATCGAGGATTCTGTAGACCGCCTGTGCGGCCATCTGATGACACGGCAGCGGCGACGGGACCACGAAGACTTCCCCCCGGGTAGATCTCGTAGCGGTGCCCGTCTTCCGGCGTGTTCACCAGGTCGGTGTAGCCAACCCGTGGTCGCACTACCTGCATGGGCGCCATGTTACCACCGCGTCGTTGCGACACTCGTGCCGTGGATTCCGGCCAGAGAATGAAGGGGATCGTGCGAAGAGCTGGAGGAAACTGCGCACTCAGTCAGAGCGACAGATTCCAGAATTCGCAGTCTGGTGGTGTGCGTTGACTAGGGGCGTGAGGACTCGTCAGCCGGTGCGGTTGTCAGCGTGCATCCGGCACGAACGACCTGACCGTGGTCACCACCAGACGCGCGCCGCCAGCTCGGCCGGCAGACGCTCCAGCTCCGCCAGCAGCACGTCCGACACGTCGTGAACGCGGGGCGCGTCGATGCCCGAGGCGCGGAGCAGCCCCTTCAGCGCCACGTCTCGGTCGAGCTTCGTGTCGCGGGCTCGATACACCTCGCCCATGCCGCCTTCACCGATCTTGTCGGTGACTTCATACGGTCCCAATCGATCGCCGGCGCTTGGAGGCATGTAGTCGAGATGACGCGGGTGGACAAAGGCATCTGAATCGACCTTGATCGTGATCAGGCTACGCCTTTGGCGGGCGAGCGCCAGACAAGCGACAGCTTCTTGCGGCTGCTTGCACATTCCCGCAAGTAGAGATTGATGAGCGTCTGATACGGAATTCCGGTCTCATCCGAGAGATCCTTGAAGTACTGAACCGTGTCCTCATCGAGTCGAATCGTGACCTGTTTCTTCAGCCGCTTCGCATAGGGATTCCGCCGAGCGTTCGAAAAATCGTATTGCCTTCTCATCATTCCACTCTCTCGCGATACTGCGATCGCTCGGCCCGGTTGGCCTTCCGGGCACTGATGATGCGAATCACGTCACCGCCGGCTCGGAGACAATGACAGACGACCAATGTGCGAGCCGCTGCGCTCAGGCCGAGCAGGACGAACCGGTCCTCGGCGTCCGAGTGGTCCGGATCGGCCACCAGCAGTGCCCACTCATCGCTGAACACCGATTCGGCCTCCTCGAACGAGACGCCGTGCGTCCGTCGGTTCCGCGCGTTCTTGCGCACATCCCACTCGAAGCGAAGATCGCGCACGAACTACAATATAACTACAAGGTAGTTACGAGGCAAGTTCTCCAGCGACTGGATCTGAGCCTTACTCCGCTCTGATCGCTTCCAGTGGGTCGACAGCGGCGGCGCGGCGGGCGGGGAGGTAGCTGGCGCCGACGTCGACCGCCGCCAGCAGCGCGGCCACCCCGGCGAACGTCAGCGGGTCGAACGCGGTCACGCCGTAGAGCAGATCGGCCAGCACGCGTGTCAGTGCCAGGGCCGCGGCGCCACCGATCACAACACCCAGCAAAGTCAGCATGGCCCCGTGCCGCACGACCAGTGTGTAGACGTCCGGCGCTCGGGCACCCAGTGCGAGACGGATGCCGATATCACGCGTCCGCTGGCTGACGGAGTAGGTCATGACGGAAAAGATCCCGACCGTCGCCAGCACCAGTGCGATGGCGGCGAACAACCCGATCAGCAGCATGTTGAATCGGGGGCTCGTCAGCGCCCGCCCCACGATCTGGTCCAGGGGTGCGATTTCTTGAATCGGCAGCTGCGGATCGATGCCTTGGATCGCCTCGCGCACCGGGCCGGCGAGTCGTAACGGGTCCCCATCGGTCTTCACCACGAGGTCGAGAATACGAAACGGGATCATCGACGGTGGCACATACAGCTCCGGCTCCAGGTCCTCTCGCAACGCGTGCTGCTTGGCGTCGCCCACCACGGCGACGATCTCTCCTAGCGCGAGCGACTTGGTCACGAGTCGCTGGCCCAGCGGGTCCTCGTCGGGCCAGTAGCGCCGTCGCGCCGCCTCGTTGATGGCGACCACCGGAACATCGGCCCCGTCACTCGCGGTGAAGTCGCGGCCGCTCAGCAACGGGATGCCCAGCGTCCGGAAGTAGCCCGGGCCCACCGCTCGGAGGTTGATGCGAAGCTCGGCGCCGGGCAGCGCGGGTGGACGTCCCTCGATGGCGAAGTCAGTGTTCGCACCGAAGTCACTCAGCGGGACATGGGACGAGGTGGCCGCCGAGCGCACGTCCGGCAACCCACCGACGCGCTCGAGCAGCTGCCGGTGAAGTGTCGTCAGCTGGGACTGCTCGGGGTAGCGCCAGGCCGGCATCGTGAGACTGAGCACCAGCACCCCGTCGCTGTCGAATCCCGGCTCGATCCGTCGTAGCTCGACGAAGCTTCTCGCGAGCAACCCGGCGCCGACCAGCAGGACGAGCGCCACCGCCGTTTCGGCCACCACCAGCGCGCGCTGCAGTCGCTGTCGAGACCGCCCGCCGGTCGCGCGGGTCCCGAGCCCCTGCCGCACGTCGGTACGCGACGCGTGAAGCGCCGGCATCAGACCTACCACGAGCATCGTGACGAGGGAGATCGCCAGGGCGAAGGTCAACACCCAGCGGTCGACCGCCACGTCCTGCTGGCGCGGCACGCCCTCTGGTACCACCGCCAGCAGCAGATCGAGGCCCCACGGGGCGAGCATCACGCCCGCCCCCGCCCCCAGCAGTGTCAACAGCGCGCCCTCGGTGAGCAGCTGGCGGGTCAGGCGTCCTCGTCCAGCTCCGAGCGTGGCACGAATGGCCAGCTCACGTTCGCGGGCTGCGCCCCGTGCCAGCGCCAGGCTGGCGATGTTGGCGCACGCCATGAGCAGCACGAACGCGGCGGTGCCCAGCAGCACCGTGAGGTTCCGTTCGAACCCACCCGCGACCTGCTGTTGCAACGGAATTGCCCGGGCGCCGCGCTCGGCGTTCGCGTCCGGATAGGCATCGGCGAGCCGACCGGCGATGGTCTCCATCTCGGCCTGGGCCTGCTCGAGAGTGACGCCCGCGGCAAGCCGACCCACGACCCACAGATAGGGGGAGTTGCGGGCGGTCAGGAAGTCCTGGTCGAAGACCCCCTCGAACATGCGCGGTGCCGGAATGCCGCGTGGGGCGCGAATCCACAGCTCGACCCCCTCGTGATAATACGACTGTGGTGGCACGACACCGACCACGGTGTGGGGCGCGTCGTCGAGTGTCATCGTCTGTCCGACGATGGCCGGGTCCGACCCGAAGCGGCGTTGCCACAGCCCGTGGCTGAGGATGACGGTCGGCTCGGTGGTGGCATCCGACTCCGGCAGGAACGTACGTCCGAGCTGTGCCTCGACACCGAGCAGCGCGAAGAACCCGGGGGACACGACCCGCGAGAGCAGGCCTCCGGCTCGCCGGGCCCGAGGGTCGCCATATGAAAGTTGATCGCCTCGAATGTCTCGATCGTGCTGCTCTGCGCGCGCCAGTCGACCAGGTTGGCCGGCGAGACACCGTCGATCTGACCGGCCGGAGCGGTCTCCCAGACGGCGACCAGCCGGTCCGGCTCGGCGAACGGCAGCGGACGGAGCAGCACGCCGTAGACGAGACTGAAGACCGCCGTGTTGGCGCCGATCCCGAGCGTCAGCGTCAGCACGACGGCCGCTGTGAAGCCGGGGCTCCGCCGCAGCTGCCTGACGCCATAGCGCACGTCCTGCCAAAGCTGATTCATGACGTCGCAGAGCCTGGAGGCGCTCCCGCTTCCTTCTGACTCCTGCCTTCCGACTGCTGGCTTCTGTTCAGCGAGCGAAGCGAGACGAACGTTCAGTTGCCCCGCACATCAAAGGTCGCCGGCATGAGCGAGCGGACCTGGATGCCCCAGTGATCCCCGGCGCGCGTCACGATCCAAAGCGCCGGGACGGTCCAGTAGCGGGTGCCGTCGGGATGCCAGCGGGTGAAGGTCAGCTCGCCGTGCACCTTGTCGCGGGTGACGATGCTTGCCTCGAGGTCGTCGATGGTGCTCATGTGCCAGTTCTCGCCTTGCCGCATCTGCACGAAGTTCGGACGCGGTCCGTCGCCTGCCGATTCAGCCACCGAGAATCCCCCCGTCGCCGTCATGAAGAGATGGGGATGGTTCAGGGTGCGGACCGTGCCCTCCGTGTCACCGGCGTTGAACGCGGTGAAGAAGTCGAGCACCGTCTGGCGGGCCGCGCTCACGATCTCTGCGCGCTCGTCCGGCTCGAGGTCGGCGGGAGAGGCGGCGCTCGTTCGCAGCTTCACACCCCAGCGGCCGTCCTGCTTCGTCACGATGTAGAACACGCGCGATTGCATGTACGCGGCGCCATCGGCGCCGTACCGGCTGAAGCCGATCTCGGCGTGCACCTTGTCTGGCGACGACCTGACCACGCGGTACGAATCGAAATCGAAGGAGCTGCGATTCCACCCCTGACTGGCGCGCATCTGGTCGAACCCGGCCGAGAAGTCATCCGGTTCGTTGTCGATGACCAGCGCGCCACCGCCCGGCACCGTGACAAACGGAAAATGCATCGCTCGGCGCAGATTGGCATCCTCAGCCGTGTTCCACTGGGTGATGAACGTGTCGAGCGCCTCCCGCGCCGCCGTCTCGGCCGCCGCATCTCCGACCTCGGCGTCACGCACCTGCGCATCTCCAATTGACCCGTGCGCGACCAGCGCAAACGCTGCCAGAATTCCCGCCGCACCCGATCGACTCATCGTGCTCTCCCATTCCTTCTTTAGGTACACCGCGTCTCGCGCAGGTCAGGCCAGAGGCCGACCGACGCGGACGCCATTCTCCTTAACACTACTTTGTTACCTCCTCAGCGGTGGATTCCGCTGGAAGCTGTCGATTAGATTCAACAAGTTGCGGTTACTGATGACATAGAGCACCGCCATGATCTCGCGCACCCAGAAGCGGACGTGCGGCAAGGTCGGTCGCGGGGCGTGCTCGGAGCGCCGCCGTTCGAGTTGGAGAAACGTGAACGCCACTGCGGTGAGGACCGTGTGATGGCCCCAGCCGCGATAGCTCCGTCCTTCGAAATGATCGAGCCCGAGGTCGTCCTTGAGTTCCCGGTACTGTTGCTCGATGGGCCACCGGCTCCGGACTACCGTGACCAGCGTGCGCAGCACGGCGGTGGCCTCGAGGTTGAGCAGATAGTATTTCCGTTCGTCGTCGATCAGCGACCGCTCGCACAGCAACCAGCGCTCGCCCCGGCTCTTGGCGGGGCGCACGCGGACCGCCGCGAAGCGGGCGGCCAAGGGCCCTTTGGTCCCTGTGCCCCAGGTGACGCGCCGCCAGGCGGTCGCGGGCAAGGCGGTGGCGATCGCCGCCGCCGTCCGGGTGCGACGCGCACCGGGTGTCCACATCGTCAGCCCCGACCGAATAGCCACGCCGTAGCGCAACCCGAGACGTTCGACGCCGCGGCGAAACGCGGCATTCGACCCGTAATCGGCGTCGGCCACGACGGCCGTGAGGTGAAAGCCCGCCGTGAGCACCTGTCGGATATGCGCCAGGGCGATGCGCCACTTCTCGCGAAAGCGCACCCCCGCGGGAATCTGCCCACGCTCCCGCCGGTCGGGATCGGTGAGCCACTCGGTCGGCAGATACAACTCGAAGCTGAGGGGCCAGGTGAGCTGGCCGTCGAACAGCACGGTGGATACCGCGACCTGGCAGTTGGCGATCTTCCCGAGCGCCCCGCAATACTGTCGTTTCACCCCCACCGAGTGGCGGCCCTGCTTCGGGAAGCTGGTGTCGTCGAGCGCCAGGATGCCCCGCCGCACCGGCACTTCGGCACGCAGCTGGGCCCACACCCGCCGCGCCTCCCACGGCGAGTCCGTGATGAACTGCTGCAGGGCTTGATAACTGACCGGGTCGCTGAGCCGGCCATGCATCGCCTGCATGGACTTCCGCTCGCTGTCGTTGAACAGGCCCTCGAGATACTGCGTGGCTGCCGCGCGCTGGGGGTGGCGACTGAAGCAGCCCGCGAACTGGTCGGCAAACTGACCGAACCGCCGCAGGAGCGCACGCGCCGACCGATCCGTCACGCGCGAAAGCGTACAAAACTCTCGAAAATTGTACAAGTACGAAATCTTGGATCGTCATGTACGAAGCATTGGATCTAACAAAGTAGTGTTAAGGCGGTCGCTGTGACCCGATAGTTGTAGCTGGCTTTCTCGCGGCGGACCGGGTCTCCTCGAGGCTGGGAAACCAACACGCCGAGCGAGACCCGTCAGAGTGGAGCAGGAACAGCTAACCGGTGAAGAAGTCGAAGACGCTGCCCAGCTTGCTGCTCTCGACCGCGAACAGCTCGGTGTGCCTGCAGCGCTGGCACGTGACGGTAGTGAATCGCCGGTTCTGGACGTCGAAGATCTTGGACCAGAAGCCGCCGGCGGCTCTCATCTCGCCCGTGTCGTACTGCGGGTGGTGGCAACGCGGGCACTTGTAGCGCGTCGACATCGCGTGTTCGGTCATCGGTGCCTCCTGATGTCCTATACGCAGCGTGCGCGTCGGCTATTCGCAGCGCAAGGCTAGGTTCGGGTCGACGCGGCTGGCCCGGCCTGCCGGCAACATCACGGCGACCATCGCCACCAGGGTGAGCACGACCGGCACGGAGACGAATGTGACTGGGTCCGACGTTTCAACACCGAAGAGCAAGCTGGCGACGAGTCGGCTCAGTCCAAAGGCGGACGCCAGCCCGACCACGACGCCGACAGTCACCAACCGCATTCCCTGCATCACCACCATCTTCCAGACCTGGCCGGTTTCAGCGCCCAGTGCCAGGCGGATGCCGATCTCCTGCGTGCGCTGCTCGACCGAGTAGGCCATCAACCCGTAAATACCGATGGCCGCCAGCAGCAGCGCCGCGGCGCCGAACACCGTCATCAGCCACATGTTGAAGCGCTGTCTGGATATGGACCGAGAGACCACCGCGTCCATGGTGTCGATGTCCGAGACCGGAAGACCGCTCGCCAGTTGCAGCTCCTCCCGAATAGCCCGGCTCAGCGCCTGCGGACTGCCCTGGGTGCGGACAATCCAGCCCATCGGCGCGATCTCGAGATTCAGCGCATTGGCCCCGTCCGCCAGTTGTCCCTGTGGCACATACATGACGGGCCTCGGGTCGTTGTTGATGCCCCCGTCGCGGATGTTGGCGACAACGCCGATGATTTGGCGCTCCGGCTCATCGGCGAATTCCGGCATCACCCCACGGCCGATCGTGATCCGGTCGGCAAGTGGATCGCCGTCGGGCCAGAACTGGTCGGCCATCGCTTCGTTGATGACGACGACCGGTGGACCCGTGCTGTTGTCACGCTCCGTGAAGACCCGGCCGCGCCGCACCGGTATCTTGAACACTTCGAAGAACCCGTCCGACACCGTCGACCAGCCGCCTCCGCCGTGAAACGGCCCGTCCTCGAGCGGCCGTCCGGCGACGATGAACGACAGTCCGAACCCGCCCTGCAGCGGCACACAGCAGGTAGCGGCGGCGTGCTCGACTCCGGGGAGCGCCCGCACGCGGTCGACCCCCTCACGGAGCAGCTGCTCGACGCCGGCGGAGCTCGCGAAGCGCGGTCCGGTCAGCGACATCCGCATCGTCACCACGTTCGTGGCGTCGAAGCCGGGATCGACGGCGCTCAGAGCCAGCGACGTGCGGATCAGCAGCACCGAGCCGACGAGCAGTATCAACGCCAGTGCCACCTCGCTGACCACAAGCGCCGCGCGTGTCTTGTTCTGGCGGAACCCGGTGCCGGTCCGGCCGCCGCTCTCCTTGAGCGTGCTACCCAGGTCGGCGCGCGAGCCCTGTAGCGCCGGAATCAACCCAAACAGAACGCCGGTGCCGACCGAGACGACGAGGGCGAAGACGAGCACACGCCAGTCGGCGCTGACCAGCGCGCCATCCTCACCGACCCGGGGCAACCGGGCCGTGTTGACCGCCAGCAGCGCCCGGATGCCGATGAACCCGAGCGCCAGCCCCAGCGCGCCGCCGACTGTCGAGAGCACGACACTTTCGGTCAACAGCTGGCGGATGATGCGACCTCGCCCGGCGCCGATGGCAGTCCGGACGGCGATTTCCTGCTTCCGGCCGGTGGCACGCACCAGGAGCAAACTGGCCACATTGGCGCAGGCGATCAAGAGCACGAAGCCGACCGCGGCCATCAGCACCAGCAGCGACGTCCGTACATTGCGGACCAGCATGTCGCGGATCGGCTCGGCGCCGAACACGCCATCGTCGCCGAGCGTGTCGGGAAACCGCTCGGTGTACGCCAGACTCGATTGCTCCAGGACAGTCTGCGCCTGGGTCAGCGACACCCCCGGCTTCAACCGTCCCGCCACCGAGAAATAGTGGCCCTGGGCGTCGCTGTTCGGGTCGAGTTGAAACGGTGTCCAGACGTCTGGAGCCGCGCCGAAGTCACGGAAGTCGAAGCTCTCGCCGACCACGCCGATCACGACATGGGCTTCGGCGCTCAGCGCGAGCGTCTGTCCCACGATGCCCGGGTCGCGGTCGAAACGGCGCTCCCACAGCTGTTCGCTCAGCAGCACCACCTTCTGCGCGTTGGGCAGATCTTCGTCGGGTGTGAACGAGCGGCCCTCGATGATCGGCGCCCCGAAGAGCCGGAAGAAGTCGACGGACACCTGTCCCCACTCGAGCTGTTCCGGCACGTCGCCACCGGTGTAGTTGACCAGGCCGTTCCGGAATGCGGCGACATCCTGAGCCACATCGGTCTGCTGGCGCCAGTGCGCGAATTTGGCCGGCGATCCGCCCTGATTCCTCCCCTGGGGGCTCACCACCTGGAACCAGACGATCCGGTCCGATTCGGGAAACGGCGCCGGCTTCAGCATGACCGTGTTGACGACTGAGAAGATGGCAGTCGTGGATCCGATGCCAAGGGCCAGGGCTGCCACGGCCGCCAGCGTGAAACCCGGGCTTCGGATGAGAGCGCGCACCGAGTGTCTGAGATCCTGCAGAAGGTTTTCCATCGTTGCGGTCCTGCCACATGTGCCGGGACGAACCGCGGCGGGGTTCAGGTGGTTCGACGGAAACGAGCCGAGTTTGGTTCTACTGGAGGTCGCCGTTACGGCACGCTAGGCACCTTGTTCCCACGGATGTCGGTGAGGTCCTTGTACCCGGAAGCACGGGCGCGCCCTTCCTCGACACTGGTGTAGAACCCAGCGGTCGTCAAAGTGACCGTAATCTCCTCGGTGCCGACGTTCTCCCAGTACCACCCATGGATGCCGGTGAACGGCGCCGTGTAGGTGCCGTGCCCTTCCTGGCTGTCCTGCGCGTCAAAGCTCTCGGCGTAGCCAGCCGGCGCGCCGTCGGGCGAGGCGTGGAAGTTGTAAGTCACCGGGCCGCTCGCCTCCCAGGTGAACAGCATGTTGCTGCCTTCATCGAGCCGGTAGAAGATTTCCACCCACTCGGCCGGGTACAAGTCCAGTTCGGCAGCGTCGACCCGGTACTCGCCTTCTTCGGTGACGATCGGCTGTGCCTGTCCCAGCGCCAGCAACCCGAGCAACCGGCCGGTGCCCAGCGGGTCGAACGCATACTCGGCAGGGAGGACGGCGCCGAACAGGAGCGCCGCTGCGGTCAGCAACGCGACGCCGGAGGCGACGAGCACCTTGCCGCGCGAAGGGAGTGTCGGCTGTTCGGTCATGTCGGTGCTATGAGAACAGCACGAACCCGACCATCTGAACGCCGGCCAGCAGGAACCCGCCCACCATCAGCACGGCGTTGGTCGCGAAACTATGCGACAGGAAGCTGGAACGGGTGCGCCAGTAGCCCAGGACCGCCAGCACCGCAGCCAGCGCCAGGAACTGGCCAATCTCGACCCCCACGTTGAAGCTGAGAATGTTGGCCACCAGGCCATTGTCCGAGACCATGAACTCTTGCAGCTTCGTCGCGAGTCCGAGTCCATGGAACAGTCCGAACACCAGCACCGCGATTTTCGTGTTCGGTTTCACGTTGAAGACCCGCTCGAAGCCGTTGATGTTCTCGAAGCCCTTGTAGACGACAGACAGACCGATGATGGCGTCGATGACGTAGGCGTTGACGCTGACATCGGCGAGGACACCGACGAGCAACGTCAAGCTGTGACCAAGCGTGAACAGACTGACGTAGAGGACAACATCCTTCAACCGGTAGAGGAAAAAGATGACCCCGACCAGAAACAGCAGATGGTCGTAGCCGGTCACCATATGCTTCGCACCCAGATACAGAAACGGACCGGGCGCCGGTCCGTCGACCGACTGGACGAACCCGGCGTTGCTGCCCTCCATCGGATGGGCGTCGAGCGGGGCCTCTATGGCCATGACCGCGGCACCGGCCAGAACGAGGACGAGCAGCATTTTCCTGATGGCGCACATGACGTCCATCAGTCTACGTCATCTGCTCCGACGAGAAGGTCCGAATGGCGGGGCGGCCGCACGGTGGTCGAGACCCGCCGTGCGGGCCCCGACCGTCAGCGGGGTCAGCAGTCAGAGGAGGGGGGATGAGTCGGGTTCAGAGCTGTAATGGGCCGAGTCCCCGGCGGCTGCATCCGCGACCGGCTTTCCGTTCCCCCGCTCCTGGATCGCTTTTATCAGCAGGTAGGCCCCGACGAGGATCGGGGCAGCGGGCCACCACTCCTCGATCCAGTCGAGGGAGACACCGAACCGGGTATTCAGCAACAGAATGAAGCCGACAGCTATCAGTGCCACCCCGCCGCCGATGGAGCCGCCAAAGCTTGGCACCGAGACGTTCAGGCTCGGCAGCTCGACACCCTCCACACCGTCGAGGGCGAGATTGTAATAGACGGCCCGCCGGCCGGCGTCGACCACGTTGTAGATGAAAAAGAAGAACAGAAAGATCATCATTATCGGAAACAGCGGATTCCGGTCGCCGAACATGTTGAGAAGAGCGATGGTGGAGGAGAACACGAGGTTGTGAATGAATCCAAGCTTGTAGTACCCAACATAGAGCTGGCCGACACCGGGCATGAGCGACAGGAGGCACGCGACAAGGGGCGACTTGGGTTGTAATCCCCGTGCCCGCGCCGCAGCGGCGGTGGGCGCAGCATAGCTCACAGCCGGCTGGGGTGGCGGTATCGGTGGCGCTGCCGGTGGCGTGTCCGGTGGCGTCGGCGGTGGCATCGGGACATCGTTCTGTTCATCGGAACCGTTCATGGTCTGCTCCTTTGCTCCGATAGGGACCTGGAGGCTGTTGTCGTCGCCGGGGAAAAAAGGAACCGGTTCAGCATGGCTCCGGCATCCCGGCTCAGTGAACGCAGTGCGGCAACGCCGCTGAAGAGGTCGCGATCGAGCACCGCCGCGGCGAGCTGTCGCCAGTGCCGGCCCAGGTCAGGGGCCGCAGCGGCAGCTCGTTGGTAGCGAGAGGACAGACCGGCAATGACGCTACCGGTGAGGTTGTTGGCTCCGCTCGAGGCAACGCCGATCGCCCGCTCGCTCATCGAGGCAGCCCGTCGGCTGATCGCCGCCATCGCGCTGGCGCCCGCCGATTGGGTGTCACTCGCGCCCTGCTGGATGATGGCCAGCGCCTGCACCGGCGCGGCCCGCAGCGGCGACCACGAGGCGCCAAACACCAGCCACACCACCATCGCTGCGACGTAGCCGGCCTCCCAGGCGATACGAGGTCGCTCGACGAGATGTCGGCTCGTGCTCTGGATGCGATTCCAGCCAGCCGACCACCAGGTTGGGCGTGGCCGTGTGCGTGCAAGCACGTCGTCGACGAGTGCCGCGTCCGGGCGCAGCTCGGCAAACGCCGGCAGATCGTCGCCAAGCCGTGTGAGCGTCGTCGCGAGGGTCGAGCAGTCGCCGCATTCGCGCAGATGGGCGTCAACCAGCTCGCGGTCAAGTCCGTCGAGCGCGCCGTCGACGTGGCCGCCAAGCTGGGCTTCGGCGCGCGCGCACGGCGGCCCGCTCGTGCGAGCCAGAATCGACTCGGTCAGATCGTCCAATGTCTCGACGGGCGGGTCCGCCAGATCGACGCGCATCAGCGTGTGGAGCTCGCTGCACCGCGGGCATGCGGCGGCGTGCGCCTCGGCGCGCTCCCGATCCCGATCCGGCAGGGTGCCATCGAGCAACGCTTCGAGCCGGTCGTGGAACTCGGTGCACTTCATCACGTCATCCGCCGGGGTTCCACCCGGGCGCCGTAAGAAGGGTCAAGTGCGGTCACCTGCCGCGCCAGCTCGATTCGGGCTCGATTCGAGCGCGACTTGACCGTGTCGACCGGCAGCCCCAAAATCTCGGCAATCTCTTTGAGCTGTAGCCCCTGTATCTCCTTGAGCAGGATCATTTCGCGGTTCTGTCCATTCAGCTTCCCGAGCGCGTCGTATACCAGTCGTTTCCGCGCGTCGCTCAGCCATGACTGTTCGGGGTCGGGCGCCGTGTCCGGCATCGTCCATTCGTGGTCGTCGGCCCGCAGGTCCTCGGCTGGAGGACGAGCCTTGCGTCGGCGAATCTGGTCGATACACAGATTGCGGGTGACGCGGAGCAGCCACGCCATGAACCCCTCACCGTGGTACGTTTCCAGCTGCTGATAGACGCGCACGAACACCTCTTGGGTCAGATCGCGAGCTTCCTCGACGCCGCCCATGTAGTGATACGCCAGCGCATAGACCCGTCCCTGGCAGCGGCGGACGAGCCGCTCCCACGCCAGGCCGTCGCCCTGGCGGCACCGTTCGACGAGTGCCCCGATGTCAGACGTCATCGGCTCTCGCGATCATCGGCCTCTCACTGTATAGAAGAACGCATCACGCCCGGAAAGGTTCCTCCCGCCAGGGCGCTGTGGCACTAGAATGACCTCGATGAGACGACTGGCGACTGTGGTGGCGGTCGTGATGGTGATCGGTCCCGCGGCGCGCGCACAGGACTGGCCGGCGTTTCGCGGTCCAACCGGTCAGGGGCATTCCACCGAGCGGGGGCTTCCGCTCGAGTGGAGCGAATCGACCAACGTCATCTGGAAGGTTCCGGTGCCGGGTCGCGGGTGGTCGTCTCCGGTGGTGGCCGATGGTCGCGTCTGGCTGACGACGGCCGCTCCAGACCGCACAGGTTCGTTGCGGCTTCTTGCCTACGACGTCGGGACCGGCCGGGAGGTCCTTGACAGCGAGGTCTTCCGGGTTGACCAGACCGCCTCGCCGAATCCCAAGAACAGTCTGGCGTCGCCGACACCGGTCATCGATGTCGGCGACGGACGCGTGTATGTCCACTTCGGAGCGGATGGAACCGCCGCGCTGACCACCGACGGCGAGCTGTTATGGTCCAGGCAGTTTCCGCACGTCACCCAGCACGGAAACGGTGGGTCGCCGGTGCTCTATCGCGACCGGCTCATTCTCAGCGTCGATGGCTACGATACCGCCTACGTGGTGGCGCTCGATGCCGCGACCGGCGACGAGCGATGGCGCACCGTGCGCCGCAATCCCATCTCGCAGGCCTATTCGACTCCGCTGATTATCCGGGTTGGAGAAGGCGACCAGCTCTTTAGCATCGGCGCCTTTCGGGCGACCGCCTACGACCCGGACTCGGGAGCGGAGATCTGGGAGGTGTCCTACGGCGACGGGTTCTCGAACGTGCCGGCGCCGGTCTTCGGTCACGGGATGGTCTATGTCGCGACCGGGTTCCAGGTGCCCTCGGTGATCGCGGTGCGCGCCGACGGGCGAGGCGACGTGACGGGCACCCATACCGCCTGGACACTCCGGCGGGGTGCACCGCTGACGCCGTCGCCCCTGCTCGTGGGCGACGAGCTCTATATCGTCAGCGACCTGGGCATTGCCACTTGCCTCGATGCTCGGACCGGCGCGACGCACTGGCGGGAGCGACTGGGGGGCAATTTCTCGGCGTCACCGGTGTTCGCCGACGGCCGCATCTATTTTCAGAGCGAGGAAGGGGTGACGACCGTGCTTGCCCCCGGCACCGCGTATCGCGAGCTCGCGACCAACCGGCTCGACGGCGCGACCCTCGCCTCGATGGCGGTCGCCAGCGGCTCGCTGTTCATCCGTACGCACGACCATCTGTATCGCCTCGGGAGTCGGCCGTAAGCCTTATCGAAATCACGTTGGCAGGGAGACGTGGCCAGGCGTTGAGAACCAGCCGGGCGGCGTCGGTGACACGCCGCCCAGTCGGGTGTTCAGGACGCCGCATGTCATGCGGCGCCCTGGTCCTACCTCAGTCGGTTCGAGCCGCTAGCAGTCTCTACCGAGCAAAGGCGCGGAACGTGTCGTAGTAGAGATTGATCCGGATGCACTCGCCCGCTCGGAAGTGAGGTGCGTGCCATTGCAGGATCCCGTCGCCGTCGGTGCGACCCGTCGGCAGTGGAGCCAGCAGGTTCGGATTGGCTCGAGACGCAGACTGCTGCGCACCGAGTCGGCCGACGTAGGTACCTTCCAGGGAAAGGTCGCTTGGCATCGCCACCATGTTGACTACGTGGCCATGCTTCTTGTCCGGCGCGTCACCGTCCAGGTTGTAGGTAAACACCGAGTCGCGATTCTTGTCCCACCGTGCCTGGAAGTTGGCCCATCCGGCCGAGCCGCCCGTGTCGATGTCGATGTCGGCGTAGCGCTTGACCAGGAAGTCGTCGAGATCCCTGTTGGCGCAGTTGGTGAGATCCATGCGGATCACGACACGGGTTCCGTTCTTCGAGATGATGAAGGTCTGGCGGATGGTGATGAAACCATTGGTGGTGACACTCTCGGCCATTTTCACCAGCTCGTCCGCGTCGTCTCGGCAGACTTGGTTGCTCACGCAGCTGATGCCACTAGTTGATCCGTACACGTCCCAATGGACGTTGTCCGCGGCACCGGTCATATAGGCCAGCGTGTAGCCTTCCTCCAGTGATTGGATGCGACCGGCTCACGTCCCGTCTGGCGTAGCCAGAATGGCCTGCCTCGCTTGATGAATCGCCATCCTGGCGAGAACCGAACGGTCACCCGATGTGTGCCACGACCGGCGTGCCGGTGCCAGGGACAATGTCCGCTCTGGCGCGAAACAGGGGGACCGGAGGATGGAGGACTCTTGGTGGAACCTGCTGACGGCCGCGCCGTAGGTGCCAACGACGATAGTACCGAGAGTGGCGGCCTATGGCCTGCCGCCAAGGCCTTTCATCGGTCTAACCCGCGCAGCGCCGTAATGCGCTGCAGCACAGGCGGGTGTGAGTGATGCAGGAAGACCTGCAACGGGTGCGGGGTGAGATTCGACAAGTTGTCGGCCGACAGCGTCTTGAGCGCCGTGATAAGCGACTCCCCGGTGCCGGTGGTATCGGCGGCGAACGCATCCGCCTCGAATTCGTATCTGCGTGAGAACCGGTTCACGACGATCGACAGCACCAGCTCGATCGGCGTGAACAACAGCCCGAAGAACACCAGCCCGGCATGGACCGAGGGTTCCGGCACGCCAAAGGCGTCGAACAGCCCCTGCCGATCGAGAAACAGAGACAGCAGCCAGAATAGCGCGCCCGTATGGGCCAGACCGATCACCAGGTTCTTCAGGATATGCCGGCGCTTGTAGTGCCCCACCTCGTGCGCGACAATGGCGACGAGCTCGGGGGTTGTCTGCTTCTCGATCAACGTGTCGAACAAGGCGATCCGCTTGCGGCTGCCAAATCCGGTGAAGAAAGCATTGGCCTTTGCCGATCGACGTGATCCGTCGATGACGAAGACGCCATCGAGCGGGAACTTGGCCGATCGTGCGTAGTCAAGGAGGGCGTCTTTGAGATCGCCGCTTTCGAGCGGGCTGAAGGTGTTGAAGAGTGGCATGATCCAGGTGGGCGCGACAAATTGGGCCGTCAGCATGAAGGTGGTGGCGGCGCCCCAGCACCAGATCCACGCCAGCGGTCCGGCCCACTCGAAGAAGAAGAGCACGAGCGCGAGCAGTGCGCCGCCGAGCACCGCGCCCAGAACGAGCCCCTTCACGCGATCGAGCACGAACGTGCCGATGGTGGTTCGGTTGAAACCGAACCGCTCTTCGATGACGAAGGTGGAAAAGATCCGGAACGGCAGACCAAGCACCGTCAAGCCGACCACGAGCGCCGCGATGAACAGCAGACCGGTCGGCACCGGTCCCAGTCCGGCTACCCGGCACAGCCCGTCGAGCCAGCCGAACCCGCCGAGCTGCCAGAACAGGAGCAGCGTGACCAGGCTGACCGCCTCCTGCACCAGACCGAATCGCGTGCGCGACCGGGTGTACTGCTGCGAGCGCCCATAGGTCTCGTCGTCGTAGACCGAGCGGAACTCGTCCGGCACGTTCGGGCTCATCGCCTGGATGTTCAGCAGGCTCGACACCACCGAGAGCGCGAACTCTCCGAGCAAGGCGACCAGCACGATCAGCGCGTATGTATTCATTTCGCCCAAGAAGTCAGAAGTCAGGAGTCAGAAGTCAGGCTAAAGCCGGGGACTTCGTCCGGTTCCGCTTCAGAGCAAGCGAAGCCTGAAGCCTGATGCCAGAAGCCTGTGAGCGAGCTCAGTGCATCGCTCCGCTCAGATTATACTGAGAGGATCTCTCCGGTACCGATATTCGAGGAATCCTCATGACCACGACGCAGACCGTTTCCCATACCATGACCATTGGCGGCGCGTCGGCGCCGTCGGACGCCGTGTTCGGCGTGATCAATCCCGCCACCGGCGAGGTCTTCGACGAGGCCCCCGACTGCACCCGCGCGCAGCTCGACGCCGCGATGCAGGCGGCCGCCGCGGCCGGTGAGGACTGGCGCCGGGACGAGACGGTTCGCCGAGCGCTGCTCGGTAGCTGTTCGGACGCCATCAACACGCACGCCGAGGAGCTGGCGCGGGTGCTGACTCTGGAACAGGGGAAGCCGCTCGACCGCGCGCTTGGGGAGATCGGCGGTGCGGCGCGGTGGTTCAGATACACTGCCAAGCTCGAGATTCCGGTGGAGGTGGTGCTCGACAACGACCGCGTGCGGGTCGAGGTGCGCCGGCGGCCGCACGGCGTCGTGGCGGCCATCACGCCCTGGAACTATCCGGTGTCGCTGGCCGTCTGGAAGATTGCCCCGGCGCTGCTGGCGGGGAACACGATGGTGCTGAAGCCGTCACCGTTCACGCCCCTGGCGACGCTGCGGCTGGGTGAGATTCTGCAGGAGGTGCTGCCGGCGGGGGTGCTGAACGTGGTGAGCGGCGGCGACGAGTTGGGGGCCTGGATGACCGCGCACCCGGCCGTTCGCAAGATCTCGTTCACCGGGTCGGTCGCCACCGGCAAGCTGGTAGCCGCTGCCGCCGCGCCCGACCTGAAGCGGGTGACCTTGGAGCTCGGTGGCAACGACCCGGCCATCGTGCTGGACGACGTCGATGTGCCGCGGATGGCCAAGCGGCTCTTCTGGGGTGCGTTCGAGAACTGTGGGCAGGTGTGCAGCGCGATCAAGCGGGTCTACGTGCCCGAGTCGCTCTACGAGCCGATGCTGGCCGAGCTCGGCGAGATAGCCCAGGGCGTGAAGGTGGGCGACGGACTCGAGACAGACAGCCAGATGGGGCCGCTCAACAACCGGCCGCAGTTCGAGCGTGTGCAGGAGCTGGTCGATGACGCGAAGCGCTCGGGCGCCAAAGTGGTGACCGGGGGGCATCGGGTGGGCGAGTGCGGGTACTTCTATGCGCCTACGATCGTCGGCGATCTGAAGGACGGCACGCGCCTGGTCGACGAGGAACAGTTCGGACCGGTGCTGCCGGTCCTGCCTTACGCCGATCTCGAAGACGCGATCGAGCGCGCCAACGCGACCCACTTCGGGCTGAGCGGTTCGGTCTGGTCCAGCGACAGCGACCGGGCGGAAGCGGTGGCACACCGGCTCGAGTGCGGCACCGCCTGGGTGAATCAGCACCTGAATGTGCTGCCGCACGCGCCGTTCGGCGGTGCCAAATGGTCTGGCATCGGGGTCGAGAACGGTCCGTGGGGACTGCTGGGCTTCACCGAGACCCAGACGATCAACATCGCGAAGGGGTGACGCTGGACACGGGTCATGACTGATTTCCGCTACCAGCCCCTGTTCGAGCGGGGCCCGGACGACACCCCCTATCGCAAGCTGACGGCCCAGGGCGTGAGCACGGTCTCGGTCGACGGGCGCGAGCTGCTCGTGGTGGATCCCGAGGCGCTCCGACTGCTGGCCCGCACCGCGTTCGACGACATCGCGCACCTATTGCGGCCCGCGCATCTGGCGCAGTTGCGATCCATCCTCGACGACCCTGAGGCCTCGCGCAACGACCGTTTCGTCGCGCTCGAACTGCTGCGTAACGCGAACATTGCCTCGGGCCGGGTGCTCCCGGGGTGTCAGGATACCGGCACCGCCATCGTGCTCGGTCACAAGGGTGAGAACGTCTTCACCGGCGGCGACGACAGCGTTGTCCTCTCGCAGGGCATCTACGACGCCTACGACCAGCGCAACCTGCGGTATTCGCAGATGGCGCCGCTCGACATGTTCTCCGAGAAGAACACCGGGTCGAACCTGCCGGCGCAGATCGAGATCTATGCCGAGCCGGGTGACGAGTACGAGTTGCTGTTCATTGCTAAGGGCGGTGGTTCGGCGAACAAGACGTTTCTGTATCAGGAGACCAAGGCGCTGCTGAACCCGGCGTCGTTGCTCGCCTTCGCCGAAGAGAAGATGCGGTTGATCGGCACCTCGGCCTGTCCGCCCTATCATCTGGCGCTGGTCATTGGCGGGCCGTCGGCTGAGTTCACGCTCAAGACCGTCAAGCTGGCGAGCACGCACTATTTGGATGCCCTGCCCACTGCCGGCAACGAGCATGGCCGGGCGTTCCGCGACCTCGAGCTCGAACAACAGATCTTCGACATCTGCCGGAACATCGGCATCGGCGCGCAGTTCGGCGGCAAGTACTTCGCGCACGACGTCCGCGTCATCCGGCTGCCGCGCCACGGCGCGTCCTGCCCCGTCGGGCTGGGCGTGTCCTGTTCAGCCGACCGGCAGGCGCTCGCCAAGATCACGAGGGAAGGGGTTTTTCTCGAGCAGCTCGAGGAGAACCCGGCGCGGTATCTGCCAGACGTGACGACCGACGAGCTCGACGGTGACGTGGTGCACATCGACCTCAGCCGGCCGATGAAGGAGATCCTGGCCGAGTTGGGCAAGTATCCGGTGGCGACCCGGTTGTCCCTGAGCGGTCCGATGGTCGTGGCCCGCGACATCGCGCATGCCAAATTGAAGGAACGGCTCGACCGGGGNGAAGACCTGCCCCAGTATTTCAAGGACCACATGGTCTACTACGCCGGCCCGGCCAAAAAGCCGGAAGGGCGAGCGTCGGGGTCGTTCGGCCCGACCACTGCCGGGCGGATGGACTCTTACGTCGACCTGTTCCAGAGCCGCGGCGGAAGCATGGTGATGCTGGCCAAGGGCAACCGGTCGCGTCAGGTGAGCGAGGCGTGCGGGAAGCACGGCGGGTTCTATCTGGGGTCGATCGGCGGCCCGGCGGCCCGACTCGCGGACCACAGCATCAAGCAGGTCGACGTGCACGAGTATCCGGAGTTGGGCATGGAGGCGATCTGGAAGATCCGCGTGGAAGATTTCCCAGCCTTTATCGTCATCGACGACAAGGGAAACGACTTCTACGCGGAGCTGATGGAGAAGAAGCCGGCCGCGTTCATCCGGTCTTCGTAGGGAACACGCCGCGGGAGGATGCCATGGTGAGCCTCATCATCAATGTGCTCGTGATGTCGGGTCTGGTGTATGCGCTGGCATCGGTGCTGCCCGGCGTGCGCGTGAAGTCGTTCGGCGCGGCGATAATCGTCGCGTTCGTCTACGGTCTGCTGAACTTCTTTCTGTACNGGCTCATTGCGCTGATCGCGTTCATCCCGATNCTGCTCAGCTTCGGTCTGTTCGGGTTGCTCATCAACGCGTTCCTGCTCTGGTTGACCGACAAGCTGATCGACGACTTCGAAATTGATTCCGCCCGCACGACCTTGCTTATGGCGGTGTTGCTGACGGTAGGGAAGTACCTGCTACGTGCGTTGCTGTGATCATGACAAACGATGCCCACGCACGGCCGTCCGGCGACACACCGGAACCGCTCTACGATGTGAACGTTCCGACACCCACGCACGCCGAGCGGGCGCGGGCCCTGGTGAGCCGGATCACGACCGGCACGCTCTGCACGCTCGCGGCCGAGCCCGAGGGCTACCCGTACGGCTCTTTCGTGACGGTCGGCTTCGATGCCGGCAACCCGGTGTTTCTGGTGAGCACGATGGCAGAGCACACCCAGAACCTCCAGCGCGACCCGCGCGGTTCCTTGCTGGTGGCGGAGCGCGAGGCGGACGACCCGCTTGCCAACGGCCGCGTGACCCTTCTCGGTCCTTGCACACGGGTCGAGGGAGACGGCGGGAGCGCGCGCGCCGCGTTCCTGGGCACTCACCCGAATGCCGCCTACTACGTGGACTTCGGCGACTTCGCCTTCTGGAGGCTGCGGGTGGAATCGGTGCGCTNCATCGGGGGGTACGGGCGGATGTCCTGGGTGGAGGCGTCCGACTGGCACGCCGCCGAAGCGGACCCGCTCGCGGCCTCGGCCGCCGGTGTCGTCGCCCACATGAACGACGACCACGCCGACGCGATGGTGCTTTACTGCAAGGCGTCTTCTAAGGCGACCGACATCAGCTCTGCGAGCNTGACNGGTGTGGACCGATATGGCTTCGAGATGTCCGCCGTGACCGCGGGAGGACCGCGTCCGGTCCGGCTGGCATTTCCCGACCCGGTCGGCACGCCGGACGNGGCCCGGGCCGCNCTNATCGCGATGCTGAAGACGGCCCGGACCACACTCAACCTCTAGTCATCCGCGGGCCGTGGCGGCCCGTGAATGGCGGCAGCGTGCCGCGGTTGTCTCGCTCTAGCGCCCCGGCAACATCAGGTGCGCGGTCGTCGTCCCGGGATCCATGATCCACATCAGCGTCGAGCTGTTGCCGGCCGGGATGCCCAGCGAATCGGCCGTGGCGCCAGGGACGGCGATGGTGATATGCGGCGCGCCGGCACCCGCGGCATCGTCCGCGTTGATCGTGTGCCAGAGCGAACCGAACACCGGGGCGGTGCGCGTTCCGTTCTCCTCCATCGCGTCGAGGAGCTTCTGCCCACTTTGCCGGTCGCCGCCGTCTGCATAGGCCTTCAGGGTCTGCTCGACGCGATCGAGGTTGCCCTGGTCGGTGCACTGCACCGCGAAGGGGCGCGTGCCCGGGTTGTCGGAGCGGTCGTAGCAGACCATCCCGTTTGTGCTCTCCTTCAAAACGACCCGGTTGCCGCTGCTGTTCCAGCTGACGACACCGGCGCCTTCCTTGGCACGGTTGGGTGCCGCCACGAGCGCGCGATCAATGGTGGCCTGATTGCCCTGCGCATNNGCGCCAGACGAGAACGCCGCCACGCCGAGGACGAGCAGTGCGATGCGTTTCATTGCGTAACCTCCACTTCGAACAGGTGAGCTGCTTCCACCCCGGCAGGGCCGAGATTCAATCGCGAGCATCTGGTGAACATCAGATTATAGCTTTTTCGGTCGCCCAACCGGTTCACACCAGGGGTGGACGGGCGAGTGGCCGGAGCGGGGGCGCGAGTCGTGGCCCCGGCTTGGTGCTAGTTGCTTCCCGGGTCGTAGCGAATTTCGAGATACGTCACCGAGCCGTCGATCTCGGAATACCAGTGCGGCGTGCCGGCTGGGATGATGATGACGTCACCGACGGTCACCTCACGGCTCTCGCCGTCGACAATCTTCGCGACCCGCTCGCCGTTCGGCCCCGTCGAGCGCTCGACACGGCCGCCGGTCACTGCGGTGGCTCGGCCGGCGGTGATGTGGTNCACCTCCCAGCCGGTGGCGTGGATGATCGCGTTCTGCGGGATGGTGCGGTGAATCAGGTTCACTCGCGTGAGCTCGGAGTTCTCGATTCGAGCCACGACCATCGGTGCTTCCGGCTGGTCGGTCAGCGCCTTCTGGAGATCAGCACCGCTGGCGTAGGTCACGGGTGGAACAACGGATTGGGCCGCGGACTGGGCCGCGCCCAGCGAGAACAGGAGCGTCACACTCAGTAGGCTTCTTAGGCTCGGCATTCCTTTCCTCCATCCATCGGTTTCGGTTGTGAGGGCCTGACCTTAGCAAACCGGCACGTAGCGGTCTCGGCGCGGCCCCGGTACAAGTGTTAGGATCGCTACAACTAGAGCCGCGACGCGGTCGCGGGCATGTGCACTTTTCGGAGGGCTTTAGGTGACAACGACACAGTGGACCATGAAGGGCCAAGGTTACGAGTATTGCAACTGCGATTTCGGTTGCGGCTGTAATTTCGGCGGGTTTCCGAATTCGAAAGACGGCAGCTGTCGTGCCTTCGTCGGGGTCAAGATCGACAGTGGGACGTGTGGCGATGTCGACCTGTCCGGCGTGAAATGCGCGGCCATCATCGACTGGCCCAAAGCGATTCACGAGGGTGGCGGCAAAGCGGCCTTCGTTGTAGACCCGTCGACGACCGACGAACAGGCCGGCGCGCTCGGCCAGATCTTCACCGGCCAGCTTGGCGGCATGCCTTGGGAGCTGCTGGGACCGACGTTCGAGGTGGTCGGGCTCGAGAAGGCGGCGATCACCATCGAGGGCAGCGGTCCGAACAGCACCTTCCGCGCCGAAGGGATCGGAGAGGGTCGCGGCGCCAGCTTCAAGAACCCCGTGACCAAGAAGGAGCACCTCGCCGAGGTGCATCTGCCCACCGGTTTCATCTGGACCAGGGGCGAGTGCGGCGTCGGTACCTACCACGCTGCCGCCGCCGGCGTCTCGGTCGGTGCCGAGAACTCCAACTGGATCCTCTACGGCTTCGACTGGTCCAACGCCTGACCGAGTCGCCACTCGGCTTGCCCCACCGTCTGCCCCATAGTTCGAGTACCGCCACGTGCCGCCGGTAACGACGCTCGAGACCGTCCTGCGACGAGACCGGGTGGTCGTCACCGCCGGCCTCGTCGGGGTGGCGGCGCTTGGCTGGATCTACCTCCTGTATCTGGCTCGCGACATGTCCGGCATGGGAATGAGCGCCGATATGGCAATGCCACAGATGCAGACGTGGGGCGCAGTCGACCTGGCGCTGCTGTTCGTCATGTGGGCGGTCATGATGGTGGCGATGATGGTGCCCTCGGCGTCGCCGCTCATCCTCGTTGTCGCGGCCGCCAACCGGAAGCGACGCGAGCGCGACGACCCGCTGGTTCCGACCGGTCTCTTTTTCGTCGGGTATCTGCTTGCCTGGACTGCGTTCAGCGGCGTGGCCACCGTGGCCCAGTGGGGTCTGCACACGACGGCGTTGCTCTCACCCGCCATGGTCGGCACCAGCCCGGTGCTGGGCGGTCTGCTTCTCCTGGCAGCCGGCGTCTTTCAGTTCACCTCGCTCAAGCAGGTCTGTCTCACACACTGTCGCTCGCCGCTGGGGTTCGTGATGGGCCATTGGCGCGAAGGCCGGGGCGGCGCGCTGCGAATGGGGCTCGAGCACGGCCTGTACTGTGTCGGCTGCTGCTGGATCCTTATGGCGTTGCTGTTCGTGGCCGGGGTGATGAACCTGTTCTGGGTCGCCCTCATCAGCCTCTTCGTGCTGGCGGAAAAGGTATTTCCAAAGGGTGAGCTGGTCGGCCGGATAGGCGGAGCGGCGCTCGTTGTTGCTGGCGTGGTCATGCTGACCTCGGCCGTGTGATCAACAGGCACGCCGCGGTCGTGGGCTGGCGCCCCAGGGCTTCGCCGTGCCCGCCACAGGAGCGCCTGTCGCCCGAAGCCTGCAGGTTAGGTTGTTACGCGACCAGCTAGAGCCCCAGGCCCAGCTTGAGCGAGATCGTGTTCCCGACACTGTTTCTGAACTCGCCGAAGTTGGGGCTGGCCAGGTTCGAGACCACATCGCGCGGATTGCCGTGGGTCGTGAGGTTGTAGAAGAGGTTGTAGAACTGGACGCCCAGATCCGTCCACCTGCCGAAGAGCTCCAGTCGCTTCGTCACCGCCACGTCCACCGACAGGAACCGGGGGAACTGCGCCGCGTTCCGCCCACCGACGACGGTGTAATCCTCGGCGTAGTTGGTGTACGGAAACCCGTTGCGCCATTCGATGCCGGGGGTCACCGTGAACCCTCCGGGAAACGAGAGCACACCCCACAGCAGAAGTCGGTTCGGGACCTCGAACGGCAGGAAGGCCGTTTCGTTCTCGAGCACGAGCGGTTCGCGCAGGTTGTCGTACATGACCCCGAAGTCGTTCAGGTCTCCCTTGGTGCGGATCTTCGAGAACGACAGGAACAGGTCGCCCCGGTCTGCGATGGTCCACCTGAGCGTCGCGTCGAACTCGCGGCTGAGGAGTCTGCCGGTCGACGAGAGCGCCAGTGCAGCCCCCCTGTCATCGATCACCCGGTTGACGAGCAGCCGTCCGCGCGCGCGGTTTTCACGATAGTTCACGCGAAACAGCACCGACGTGCCAAGCTGCTGGTCGAACTCGACGTTCCACACCCGGCTCGTCGGTTCTTCGAGTTCTCCATCTACCCGGTTCTCGAAGACGACGGGGGCGCTCGCTGGTGCGTCCGCGGATCCGTTGAAGTCCTGCTCGATGCGCTGCTGAAATCGATCGAAGGCCCCGACCTGAAGAAAGACCTGGTCGAAGAAGAGGCCCCATCCGCCCTTGAGCAACGTACGCCCCTGTGTATCGAGTGCCAGCGACACTGCCGTGCGCGGCGACAGATTGCTTTCCCCAAGCATCGAGTCATGGTCGTACCGCACACCGAGATCCAGCGCCAGGCGGGGATTGATCTGCCAGTGGTCCTGCAGATACCCCGCGGTGGTGACGTCCGAGGCCTCCAGCTCGCCCGCCCAGCGAAAGGTGATTCGCTTGAGGAGCCGACCGTCGGCGCCGAGCAGATCGATGCGGTTGTTGCGGTCGATGCCGTCGAACGATGTGGCAAACACCTGGGCGCCGATCTTGACGAGATGCTGCTGCGAGCCGAGCTGCCAGCTCTGCAACCGCGCGACGCTCAGCTCCACCTGCTGGCTCTCGCGGTCGATTTCGTTGAAATAGTTCTGCCGCAGACCATCTGGGGTGAGCTGCGTCGGTCCCGTGCCCTGGGGTCGCACGGCGACATCGAACTGCCGAAACGCGAACNGCGNCTGCCAGAGCGTGTCTTGACCGGTGGCCAACTCGTCGGCGATGGCCACGTTCCACCCGCCGCTCTCCGTATCGGGCGTGGCCAGTGCCGGGTTGAGCGAGTCGATCCCCATGTTGTCGACCTCCGAGGGAAAGACCGACAGCGTGCCCGTGATGGAGTGGCGGTCGCTGAGCGCGACGTCGAACTGCGTGAACGAGTCGAAGCCCTCGACGACCTCTTCGTTCTCGCCGGGAATCTCTTCTTTGACCTCGGACCGCACGAACCGGNAGGAGAATGCCTGGGAGAACCACGCCTTGCCGCGGCGGAGTGGCCCGCTGGCTTTCACCCGCGGCGTGGCGGTGTTGATCCCCATCAGCGTGCCGTTGCTGAACCGCGGCTTCGGGAACAGGCTGCCGACCTCGACATCCCAGGTGTCGTCTCCCGCGACTGTCCGTACGTCGGCGACCCCGCCCGACACCCGGCCGAACTCCGCGGAGTAGGGAATGGCGTGCACCTCGACCGTGTCGACCACGCTCAAGGGGAGCTCGACGGCGAACTGACCGGTGACGGGGTCGGTGGCATTGGCGCCGTTGACGAGCAAGGTGCTCTGGCTCGGGCGGGTGCCATTGAAACTGAGACGCCGCGGGGATCGCGGACGACGCCGGGCAGCAGCGGTAGCGCCTCCTGAAATCGATCGCTGGGGAGCTGAAACGTTCTCAGGAAGTCGGCCTGGAACAGATCTGCCTCGAGGGGATAGCCGGCGCTCCTGGAGCCAACCACCGTGACATTTTCCGACTGCGGGGTGGGGCCGAGCGCGAGCCGGATGTCTACCGTCTGACCGACGATGATAGGGATCGGCGGGNGCACGCCGCGTCCAAAACCGGACAACTCGGCGACGACCACGTAGGTGCCAGCGGACAATGCCTCGAAGACGAACCGTCCAGTCATGGTGCTGGTCGTCATGGCCACGAGGCGGTCGGCTGGTGTCACATTGACTCCGAGGTCTTCGGACACCGCCTCGAGGGTGATCGTCACGCCTGGGTACACACTTCCAGAGGAATCGACGATCGTGCCACTGATGCGAGCGGTCGAGTTCTGGGCGTGTGCCGGTAGCCCGACGGCCGTCCAAGCGAGAGCGAGACAGGCGAGGCTCGCTGTTCGACGCAGCACGTCGAGGAGCATACTACGCACAGGCGGCGGCCTGCCCGGTGCGGCCCAGGCCGAAGGCTATAATCGGCACGGTCCGTTTCTCTTCTGGCTCCGTCGAAGTCGAGCATCATGTCCCTCGCCCTCATTCTCGAACAACCGGAGGCGCCGCGGCTTGTGACCAAGCTGCCCGGACCGCGGGCGGCGTCGATTGTGGCGCGAGACCACGCAGTGCTCAGCCCGTCCTACACCCGTGACTACCCGTTTGTCATCGACCACGGGATCGGCGTGGTGGTCGACGACCCCGACGGCAACCGGTTCCTCGACCTGAACGCCGGCATTGCCGTCTGTTCGACCGGGCACCGGCACCCGCTCGTGGTGGAGGCCATCCGCGGGCAGATCGATCGGTTCCTCCACATGTCTGGCACCGATTTCTACTATGAAGAACAGATCGCCGTGGGCGAGCGGCTCGCCGCAGTGGCCCCGATGGCTGGGCCGTGTCGCGTCGTCTTCGGCAATTCGGGCGCCGAGGCGACCGAGGCGGCGTTCAAGCTGGCGCGGCATCACACCGGCCGGCCGCACGTCATCGCCTTCTACGGCGCGTTCCACGGGCGCACGCTGGGCGCTCTGTCACTGACGGCGAGCAAGGCGGTCCAGCGGCGGGGATTCCTGCCGCTCGTCCCAGAGGTCACCCACGTCCAGTACCCCTTCTGTTATCGCTGTGATCGTCGAGACCAGGTGCCGGCCGGGGCGGACTGTTGCGGACGTTCGCTCGGGGAGCTTGAAGAGGTCCTGCTGCGTCGGATGGTGTCGCCGACCGAGGTGGCCGCGATCTTCGTCGAGGCGGTGCAGGGGGAGGGTGGCTACGTGGTGCCGCCGCCGAGCTTTCTGCGCGGNCTCCGGCGCGTGTGTGATGAGCACGGCATCCTGCTCGTCTGCGACGAGGTGCAGAGCGGGATGGGGAGGACGGGGAAGATGTTTGCGGTCGAGCACTCGGGTGTCGAACCCGACATCGTTGCCGTGGCGAAGGGAGTGGCCTCGGGGCTGCCCCTCGGCGCTGTCGTGGCGCGAGCCGAGCTGATGCACTGGGAGCGCGGCGCCCACGCCTCGACCTTTGGGGGCAACCCGGTGAGCTGCGCCGCGGCGCTGGCCACGCTCGACCTGCTCGAAGGCGGGTTGGTGGCACACGCGGCCGAGATGGGTGGCCACCTCCGCCTGCGGCTGATGGAAGTCATGGCGCGCCAGTCCGCGATCGGGGACGTCCGGGGACTCGGTCTGATGACCGCCGTCGACCTGGTCACCAGTCGCGAGACGCGGCAGCCAGACCCGACGTTGCGTGACGCCGTGCTCGAGCAGGCGTTCCAGCGGGGTGTGCTGCTGCTCGGCTGCGGCGAGAGCGCCATCCGGTTCAGCCCGCCGCTGGTCATCAGCCGCGCGCAGATTGACACGGCGATGGAGATCTTCGATGCGGCGGTCAGTGCCGCCGTCGGCCGATGAGCAGCGCTACCGGGGCGCTTCGATTCCGGCCGCCGGGTCGGTGTTCTCCGAGACCGAGACGTTGAATTGCCGGTAGTTCCGGTACTCGGCGGTGCTGATCATGCGCCCGCCTCCCCGCTCCGAGTAGCTGTCGCGCATTTCAGTCGGCACCCATAGGTTCAATCTGGGCTCGAGCGCGAACTTTACTTGCGCTTTCGCGTCAGTGGCCGGTCGCCCATCGCGAACCGACGGGTGATGCAGCTCGAGCTCCGTCTCGTACACCCGGCCGGACTCAGGGTCGAGACAGAACCGGCCGTGCGCGGGCAGGTCGATACCCTGAAATCCGCTGGATATCGTCGGGTACACGATTTCCTCGAAACGGATGTTCCACGCGGCGTCCACCCCGGCGCAGCCCTCGTCGTCCATTTCGAAACGAGACCGGCGGGNGTTGGAGGGGNGCAGAAAGAACAACGCGTAGGTCGGCACGTTGAAGGTGCGGTCGGTTGAGCCCAGGTTGTAGCGGGAGCTTTCCTCCGCGATGCGGCGCGCCTGCGCGAGGGCGGTGGTCGTGTCCCCGAGAAAGAGCGAGGCCAACCGGTCTTGACGATCCCGGATCTGCCGGCCGTTGGCCTTGAAGACGTCTCGGAAACCCACCCATTCACCGACGCCCAGCACCCGCATGAGCAGAAACTCCGACACGACCTGGGTATGGACCGGGCTGGCACTGCCGCTTCCGAAGTAGGTTTGGCCGTAGTCCTCCTCCATCACGACGGTCGACAGCTCTTCGACATAGGCCTCGACATACGCCGATGCCCTGGCGACCACGTCGTCGACATTGGGCGTCTCCTGCGCTCCGAGTGAGGCCGGGCGAAGAACCGCGCCCACCACCACCAGGAGCGCTGTTGCCGAACGGAGCCAATCCTGGAACGCGCGGTGGATGCCTCGCATNNTCTTGGAGTCCAACCGGATTATAGCGCCGAGCTAGTGCTCCCAAGGCGCGATGTCGAGACCCACGGCCCGCATGATCGCCAGCGCGTTGCTCCGCGTCACCGGTCCCGGCTTCAGTCGGTAGTCGAAGCGCATCTCACCCTCAACCAAGCTGTCATCGAAATGGACGTTCCGCGCCGCTGGCGCCAAGCTATTCGCGATCTCGGCCAGCGCGAGGTCGTGCGTCGTGACCAGCCCGACCGCTCCGATGGAGAGTAGCGAGTGGAGCAGACCGCGCGCACCCTCGGTGCGGTCGTGGGAGTTGGTGCCGTGGAAGAGCTCGTCGAGCAGGAACAGCGTCGGGCCTGCGCGTGCCGTCTCGACGATCTGACCCAGTCGGAGCACCTCAGCATAGAAGCGCGACCGGCCCGCCTGCAGCGAGTCCTCGATCCGCAGCGTGGCGCCGATAGCCGCGGGCGACAGCCGCAGTCGACGCGCCCGGACCGGCGCGCCCATCAGCGCCATCACCGCGCTGACGCCGACACTGCGCAGCAGGGTGGTCTTGCCCGACATGTTCGAACCGCTGACGATCAGGACCTGCGGTTNCTCACCGAGGCTGANGTCGTTGGTCACAGCGTCTGCAGCCGGAATCAGCGGGTGTGCCAGCGCCTCGGCCTCGTAGACCGGCGGGNGGTCGGNGTCGGCCAGCTCCGGAAACGGATCGGCTGGGTGCTCGTAGGTGTAGGTGCCCAGTGCCGACAGCGCCTCGAACTCGCCGACATGCTGCAGCCATCCGGACACCGCGGCGCCGTGTCGTCGACGCCAGGCCTCAACCGCGAACGCGCACTGCAGCTCCCAGAAGAGCAAGGCGGCGAAAGGTTTGAAGATGAGGTTGTGCTGCCAGTCGTACAGCTCGACCAGACGCTGCAACCGTGCGGCGACCTGGTCCACTTCGCCGCCTGCCGTCTCGAGTGACGCGCGCAGGGCTGACAGCCGCGTCGACGCGTACGTGTCCTCTCGAAGGACACGGCAGACGCGACCGAGGACCGTCAGCTCGTGTGCCGGTCCGGCGGCGGCGTGCATGATCGGCTCGGTGCGAGCTTGGAACTGACGAGCGAAGACCGCGCTCGCAGCCAGCGCCAGGAGCATCACCGTTGCGCCAATCGCGCCCGTGAACCACGCGACGATCAACGCGGCAGTCAGCAGGCCGAGCGGAGGTGACACGATTCGCGGCCAGACGCCGTGCAGCATCGCGGGTGCCGTGGCCCACTCGACGAGGGTGGTCGGGTGCACGGCGGCGCGCACGTCGGCGCCGGCGGTGGCGAGCTGTTCGCGCAACGCCACGCGCGGTTGGAGGTCGCGCGCGGCCTGCTGCCGGCTCTCCANCTCGGCGCGGTCGGCCGGCGTCCGGAGCCAGGTGGCCAGGGTATCTTCGCCTGCCCGCGTCTGCGCCGTGCTCAGCAGCTGGAAGAGCGAACCCTCGCCGAACAGATCCAGGTCCTGGGCATAAAGGTGATCTGCGCCGGCGAACCGGTCGCCTCGAGCGCCCATGCCGGGCCACCGATCTTCGAGTCGCGCGAGACCGTGCTCGTACCACGCCACCGCGCGGGTGACCCGGTCGCGGGCCAGCAGCACCCGGTCGTGCATCACCACCAGCCCGATGAACACGGCCACCGGCACGACCAGCCACCAGCTCGCAAGCCCGCCGAACAGCACGCCCAAGGCGAGGGCCACGCCGGCGAAAAACGTGACCAGCCTCGCATTGCTCAGTCGATCGGCGCGCCGCGCGAGCGCCGCCGCCTCGCGTCGCCGCTCGTCGAACAGACGTTGGTAGGTCGTGTGGGGGTCTGAAGCGAGCGGCATCGTCGTGGAACCCGAAGAAAACTGGCGAAGCCCTCCCTCTTAGTTCAGTCGAGCGATCTCTCTCGCGCTGACCGTTTCGGCTGGTCCCTGGAAGATGGCGTTGAAGAGCAGCTTGAAGGTGCCCCGGGTCTGGGTGCGAAACGCCATCTGGCTGCCAAGCGTCACCACCGTTCCCTGGCCGACCGTGAACGCGACCACGTTGGCCTGGTTCCGCAGCAGCTCGTCACCCAGGAGCCAGCCGCTGGCGACCATGTCCGCCTCGTCCGGATACCGCGAGACGGTTTCGGTGGCGATGTCGAAGCTCGGGGTCAGGCGGTAGGCCTGGTCGAAGCGAAAGAATACCGGCCAGCGCTCAGGCATGCCAAAGGCAACGGGGTGCGCGGGGTTGAACTCCTGCTTCAGAAGCGTGCCGGGAGAGTAGAAGAGCGATGTCGGCTCAACGACCTGGTCACGCAGCGTTTCCAGGAGCTGCGCCGGACTCTGAAATGTTTCCCGCAGCCGTGCGGTCTCGTTTGCCGCGTCCCGTTGGCCACGCTGTGGTGACGGTGCCGCCGGCCCACCACGGCTGGGCAGCACCGGTTCGATCGGCAGGTCCAGGAGCTCGCGCGCCGTGGCTACCGCGCTGCCGAGCGCCACGAGCGTGCCGCCGTCCCGCACCCACGTGGCGAGTGTGGTCCAGCCCCGGTCCCCTACGCCGTACGCCCAGCGCCAGGTTTCGTCGTGCCGCTGTTGATCGAGGCCCTGCAGGATCCGGCTGCGGGTCGTGCCCGCAGGCAGTACGATGACGTCGTACTTCTCCGACAGATCGCCGTCGAAGTCGAGCGACGAGACTTCGACATGGCCCAATTCGTATTGTTCGAACAGCCAGCGCATCCAGCCACCCGGCATGTTGTTGGCGCCTCGCCACAGTCCGACCCGAGTCGGGGCGCGCAGGCGGAACCCGGGGACATCCGGGGCCGCGTTGGCGCCACGGACGACAAGTCCGGTTTCACGCGAGAGGGCTTCCAGGATCTCTGCGGCCTCAGCTGTCGGTGGCACGAGCCAGGTGCCCGGCGCGTAGACGCGCCCGTCGCTCTCGAACCGGTCGCCGGCTCGATAGAGTGGCACGCCCTCTCGCTGCAACCGGGCGGCCGCCAGGAACCCGGCGTTCGAACCCGGGCCGACCAGATAGCCCCACCCGGGCCGTGGCGGCATCGCCGCACGCCGGGGGGTAATCTCCTCCAGCAACTCGAGGTCGGCCCGGACCGGTTCGTCGATCTGGTCGACGTCGACTCCCATCAGCATCCCGAGTGTCTGTGCCGTGACGTCGTATGGCGGAATCGGTGGTCCACCGGGGTAGTAGCGCAGATCGGGATAGACCTGCTCCTCGAGCATGGTCTTGGCGAAGGCGCCCGCCGGCTGCGCGAGCTGGATGACCCAGGAACCGGCCGGGTAGCGCTGGCGACCCGCCGTGAACGGTTCCCGCGCCTGATGTATCTCCACTTCGCCCGTGTGGAGCAGCTCGAGCAGCTCGTAAGTCTCGAATGGGTCCCGCTGGTCGGCGCTGACGACGAACGCATACGGCGCCTCGTCGCGGTTGACCCAGTCGCGGTGCACACGGTAGTAGTTCTCCATCCACGTGGTCCGGTTTTTCGCCACTTGCTCGAGCGCGGCGAACACCGCCGTGAAGCCGTAGTCGACGATGTCGCCCAACCGCCACACGCCTTTGTCGTATGGCAGCGGAAAGTTGACCCGCGCCTCCTGCGGGCCGAGCGGCACGTCGCGGCCGGCCGGGTTCACGAAGGGGTCGGCCAATCGGGCACTGGCGATCTCGGTCAGGATGCGCGGCTGTCCGTGATAAAGCATGTATTGCCGAGCCGGAGCCCAGAGATCGTACTGCTGGTCGTAGACGACCCCGCCCTTGCCCTCCGCGATGAGCGCCGCGGCCATCGCCGTGCCGATCTGAGCCTGGCCTTCGATGAGCAGCGGGTGGATGTTGGGGTCGTGCGGGTCCTGAAACGGAGGCACGAAGATGCGGGCGCCGGTCGACCCCATCTGGTGCATGTCGTGGGTCACCTGCGGCTTGAGGTCGCGATGGATGTCGAGCGCCAATCTGGTTTCCTGCTGCGTGAACATGAACCAGTCGCGGTTGTTGTCGTGCCCCGTGTAGTGATGGTAGAGGTCCGGATAGGTCCGGTCGTAGGCGGTGCCCAGGGTCTCGTACCAGTGGTCGATCATCAGTACCTGCCCGTCGGGGTTCTGGGAAGGGACCACCAGGAGGACGACGTTGTCGAGCATCTCGGTGATCTCCGGCGACTGCTCGGTCGCCAGCCGATGTGCGATGGTGACGATGGTCTGTGTGTTGCCGACCTCGGTGGAATGAATCGTCGCGTAGAGGAAATAAAACGGCACGCCTTCTCGCGCCAGTGCCATCGCATCCGCGTCGGAGAGCCCTCGCGGGTCGTTCAGACGGTGGTTGATTTCGACCAGCCGGTCCATCCGCGCCAGGTTCTCCGGCGAGCTGATCGTGGCCATCACATACGGGTTGCCGAGGGTCGTGGTGCCACGTTCCTCGTAATCGATCCGATCGGATCGGTCGGCGAGCAGCTGCAGATACTCGAGTATCTTCGGGTAGCGCGCCATCTCGCCGTCGGTCCCGATCTCGAAGCCGAAGAAGCCGGTCGGATGGGGGATCTCCTGCGCGATGGCGGCGGGTGCGAGCCCGAGCCAGAGGAGCAGGACCGACATGTAGAGCCGGGTCGAACGCATCGGCTGACACTCCTGGGAAGGACGGTAGCGGACCAAGGCTCGCAGAATACCACGATGGTCGCACCTGGACGCCGGGTTGGTCACTGCAGGAAACATCTTGCGAAGCGGACGAAGGTATGGGCATCGGCGAAGGTCGAGGCGAGCCCCAGGGATACCCGGACGGCACCGGGGCTCCTGCCCCCTTCCAGGCATCGGCCGAAGTCCTCCTTGGTCATCCGGTCCCCACTCTCCGTGAAACACCGGTCGAGCTCGTCCGTGGAGAGCCCGAGCGCCACCTCACCTGCGCCGGGGTTGCAAAAACAGCCGGTGCGAAGCGAGATCGCTGCCTCGGCCGCGCGAGTCTCCACCTCAGTGTGTGCGAGAACCGCCCCGGTCGCGTCGTGGATGTTGAATGCGATGGTCGCACCGCGTCGCTCGGTCGTCACAGGACCATACACCTTCACGAGTGGGTGGCCGTTGCGGTGACGCAGCGCCAGCAGCGTCGCCAACAGCCAGCCGGTCAGACAGCGCACCCGCTCGTGGATCAGGTCGAGTCCGATGCCTTCGAGGAATGTCAGCCCGGCGTCGACCGCCGGGATGTTGGTGTAGTCGAGCGTACCGTCTTCGAATGCCGCGGCCCCCTCGGCCAGGAAGTGTCGGTCGCCCTGCACGGAGGCGACGGTGATTGTTCCCCCGGAGAACCAGGGGCGGTGCAGCTTGGCCAGTGCCGTCCGCTTTGCGATCAGCACGCCGACTCCGGTCGGGTGCCCGAACATCTTGTAGAAGGAGAGCGCGACGTAGTCGGGCTGCACGCGGCCGAGGTCGAGCCGGTTGGTCGGGACGAACGCCGCGGCGTCGAGCAGCACGTCCCAGCCGCGGGCCTGCGCAGTCGCGATCCACTCGAGCGGGTGCTGGACCCCGGAGAAGTTGGATTGCGCCGGGTAGGCAAACAGGTTGTGGCCGCCTGGCGTCGCGTTGTCGAGCACGCGTGTGAGACGCGACTCGTCGACCCGCAGATCGGGCGGGATGACCGGGAGGTAGGTGGTTTGCGCACCTTGGGTCCGGTCGAACTCCCGAATGCCGTTGACCGAGTTGTGGTTGTCGAACGTCAGCAAGAGCTGGTCGCCAGGCTCGAAGGGATAGGCCTCGCCCACCAGCTTCAGGGCATGGCTTGCGTTGGCGGTGAACACCACAGCGTAGTCGTCCGGCGACGCGTTGAAGAAGTGCAGGACATGGGCGCGACAGGTCTCGATCCGTTCGCCGGCCAGTGCCGAGGCGGGGTTCACCGAGTGCGGGTTGCCGAGTACGTGCGTATCTAGGAACTCGGCATGACGTCGTACGACCGACGACGGGTAGAGCCCCCCGCCGGTGTAGTCGAGGTAGATGAGCCGCTGGTCATCCAGACGCCGGAACTCGGCGGCGCGAAGCGCGTCGAGCGATGTGGTCTCCGCGTAGGTCGGATACGTCTCGAGGAACGTCGCGTAGTCGGGTTCGAGATCGGTCGTGGTGGCCGGAGTCGTGGACATGGCTGGGCAAGCGGCTCTCTGGGCCAGCCTAACACGACGCCAGAGCGCCAGAAGCCGGGGGTGCTCAAAACCCGTGACCGCGTGCGCCGACGCAGAGCGGACCGAAGCGGTGAGCGGTTTGCGTCTGTGCGTTCCCCCGCCTATCCTGGGCGGGACACTGAGGGGGAGGTTTCGTGATCATGACGAGAACTGACGCGCCGTGGTGTGTCGGAAGCAGGCGATTGCTCGGGTGCGCCGTACTGGTGCTGGTCTCGACGACTGGCGGTCTACCGGCGACGGCGCAGGGTCGAGCGCAGGAGCCGGACCGCATCGAGCGGCACCGCGTGCCGGCCGACTTCATGAGCTTTCGGGGTGCGCAGTGGCTCGAGCGCGACGAGCGGGTCCAAGAAGAGCAGCCAGGGGCTGTGCTCGACGCGATGGGACTCGAGGTGGGCGACGTCGTCGCCGACATGGGCTGCGGCTCCGGCTACTATGCGCGCCGGATGGCCCAGCGTGTTGCGCCCGAGGGCCGGGTCTATTGCGTCGACATCCAGCCGGAAATGCTGGACATGATGCAGCAGCTCGCCGAGCGCGACGGGGTGACCGGCATCGTCCCGGTGCTGGGCGATGTCGACGATCCGAAGCTGCCCGCCGGCGAGGTCGATTGGATCATCCTGGCCGACGTCTACCACGAGATGTCCGAGTACGAGGCGATGCTGGCCGCCATGCGCGCGGCGCTGGCGCCCGGTGGGCGGGTGGCGTTGCTCGAATATCGCATCGAGGACGGTACGGGCGACAACCTGAAGTCCGACCACGCGATGTCCGTGCGGCAAGTGCTGGCCGAGTGGCTGCCGGCCGGATTCGCGCTGGCCGAGCTACACGAGTTCCTGCCGGGGCAGCATCTGTTCGTCATGAAGGTGGCCGGCGACACCGAGGTGCCGGGCGACCCTATCATCAACCTCGATCTGTTCGAGGCGGTCGAGCAGGGGCTGGTCGAGGCGGAAGCGGTCGGTGCCGGTAACGCCAGTGTCACGGTGCGGATCCGGAACACCGGCGACGACAAGCTGCTCGTCACGATGCCGGTCGGTGTCTCGTTCCAGGCTGCCGATGGCGGCCGCGACATGGTGTCGCGCCGCGACGCCGCCATTCGGTTGTTCGACGGCGTGTGGCGCGACTGGGCGGTGCGGTCTGTCGGGCGCCAGCAGGGGCCACCGGCTGCCGGGACCGGCGACCGGTTCACCATCGAACGACCCGCGAATGGGCTGGCACTCAACAATCTGATGTACGCGATGCAGGTGGGGACCTACCGTGTGGCCGATTCACCGCTGCTCTACATTCCACGCGTCCACGGCGTGGAGCAGGCGGCCGTCTGGATTGCCGAGGCGAATCCGAGCTATGACGACCTTGCGTCAGCGGTCGAGGACGATCGGATGCCGGCACAATACGCCGTCGCGTTCGCCCTCATCTATTGCGATCTCGCCGGCATCGACGTGACCAGGACCCGCGTCTGGGAGGACCGGGAGCAGGTCTTCGGCCTGCTCCGCGACCCGGGGCTCACCGCCTGGTATCAGATCAAGACGACAGGACAGATCCAGCAGTAACGGCCACCCGCGAATCTGGCGCGGCCTCGGTCAGCGACGCAGCTCGATACCCAGGCGTTCCTGCTCGCGCGCGCCGGCGAGAATGCCGGCCAGGCCGATGTTGCCTTCGTGGCACGCGTACTCGAACATCGGCCCGTCGGTTCGCCGCAACGGCATCAGGGCGGTGTAGGGTGCCGTGTACACCGTCGGATCGGTGACGGTGAATTCGTAGGCGACCGTGTTCGAGTCGAACCGAGTGAAGCGTTCGATCAGGTGCTTGTTCGGGCTCGTTCCTTGGCTCTCTCCGCCTCGGAACTGGGTGGTCTCGACGACCAGCGTCGCGCCTTCGAAATGGCCACGGGAGACACCAGCGAACTGCGGGAACGTGGGCTTCTCGATGTCGTTGTCGGTGTCGGTCAGCGGGATGACCCGGGCGTTGTGCACCATCTCGTTGAGAACAACCACATACCCGGGCGATTGAAAGATCATCACGTTGTTGTTGTAGGCGCTCGACGTCATGGGTGGACCGGAGTTGAAGCCCATGATGCAGCGGTCCATCAAGCTGCGGGTCTCGTGCGACTCGTAGCTGCGCGCGATGGCGTTCACCGGCTGCTGTCGGCCGCGCTGTCTGGCTGCCTCGGTCCGCGGGGGCAGGCGTCCGTCGGGCGGGTCGATGATCAAGGACGTCCGCCTGTCCGCAGTCAGCTCGATGCCCCGCTCATACCAGAATTCGTTGTAGCCGCCGACGCCGCCCTCCGCCAGAGACTGATAACGCACACCCGGGGCGTGCACCTGCAGGTTCTGCGAGTCGCGATTCAGTTCCCGACGGCGAGACGCCTCGTAGGCGGCTGCCTCCTCGGCCGTCAGCGCGTCCTTGCCCGCGAGGTTCGCTGACGCGCCCTCGTCGATCACCGGACGCTGGAGCGGTGTGAGCGTCCTGAACGTGAAGTTGCCCTGAATGTCGGGATCCCCGTACGGGGTCCGCAGCACCGCCGTGGCAGGCTGTGCCGCGACCGGCGCCGCCGTCAGGACCATGACGACCAGATACGCGCTCGCGACGAACACGCTTGCCCGTGTTCGAGCCATGTGGGTCTCCCTTCTTCTGCAGTAGCGCAACGTCTTTGCGACTACCGAGCGGTCTCTGCGTCCAGCCCGACCGCCGTGCCGACGCCGTTGCTGTCGGCCGCGCCGACGAACCGCGCCGGTCGCCCGTCGGCGTCGTATTCAATCCGCAGCACATGCGGCAGACCGATGCCACGGGTCGGGCGCACGTTGTGGCCCATCGCCTCGAGCTCGGCGCGCACCCTTTCGGACACGCGCTCGTCGACCAGGAGCGCATCCGGCTCGGCAAATGCCACCCGTGGCGTGTCGACCGCGGTTTGCGCGTCCATCTCGAAGTCGATCAGGTTGATCGCGAGCTGCGCAACGGTCTGCGGAATGGTGTGCCCGCCGGGCGATCCGATCGCGGCCCAGGGGCGGCCATTCTGCATGATGATGGTCGGGCTCTTCGACGAGTGTTTACGGTTACCGGGTGTGGCGTCCATCGGGTTGCCCTTGGGCTCATAAGTTGAATAGGCCATGGAGTTGTTCAGCCAGATGCCGGCCTCCTCGACCAGCACGGCGCTCCCGAACCCCTGGCCGAGCGTGATCGTGGCCGAGACGACGTTGCCCCATCGGTCGGCAACGACGAAGTGGGTCGTGTCGGCGTCTTCGGTCGACGTCGGTCCCGGCGGGTCGAACCCGCTGGCGCGATCCTCGTCCAGTGCGTCCGCCTGCTCCTGCCAGTACCCCTCCGACAGCAGCATGTCGAACGGCGGCGGATTCACCTCGGGTCCACCGGCGTACTTCAGCCGTGCCCAGAAGGCGTGCTTGGTGGCCTCGGCGAACCGATGCAGGTATGCGGTCGTATTCGACCCGAGCGCGGCGGTGTCGTAGCGGGTCATGATGCCAGCGGCCACCAGCGCCGCGAACGAGTTGGACGGCGCGCCGGCCGTCACCACCTCGTAGCCGCGATAGTCGATCGAAATCGGTTCGAACCATTCCGCCTCGTGCTCGACGAGATCCGCCATCGCCAGGAAGCCGTCCCGGCGCTCGATCTCCGCGATGACCGCCTCGCCGATCGAGCCCCCATAGAGCGCCGCGGCACCATCGGCGGCGACCGTTCGCATCGAAGCCGCCAGTTCGTGTTGGCCAAGCCAGTCCCCCTCGCCGAATGGCTCGCCGCCCGCCCCGTAGATCTCCTTCGCGCGGTCCGAGAAGTGCCCCCAGGCCCCGGCGATCGCCCTGCCGAGCGGCGCGGTCACGCCCACGCCCTCGTCGGCATGGAAGATCGCCGCCTCCCACAGTTCCGCCCACGCCATGCTGCCATGTTCCTTCCAGAGCGCCTCGAACCCGTGCAGGTTGCCCGGTGTCGACACGGCCTTGGCGGTCCGCATCATGTCCTGCAGGTCCGACGCCTCGCGAAAGACGTCGGAGTTCGTCGCCTTTGGGAACCGGCCGTTGTTGTCCAGATAGCGGAGCTCACCGCGTTCGGCGTCGTAAATGATCAGCGTGCCATAGCCACCGAAAATGTTCGAGTTCATCGGCTCGACAACGGTCAAGGTCGAGGCGACCGCGACAGCGGCGTCGAAGGCATTGCCGCCCAGCTCGAGAATTTCGATTCCCGCCTCGGTGGCACGACGGTGCGCCGAGGCGATCATACCGGCGTCGCCGGTCGCACCGTCCGTGCGCGCGACGGGCGTATCGACCGCCTGGGTCTCCTGGGTCGGTGTCTCGACGGTGTCTTCGGCGCATCCGAGGCAGCCGAGTCCGGCGAATGCCATCGCGGAGAACAGGGCCAGCTTCTTTCGGGTCTTCATCGGTGCCTCGCTAGAGAACGCTCTAGAAGTCAGAAGTCAGGAGACAGAAGTCAGGAGAACGCTGGGGGGCTGAGCCAGTGACGGCGTCAAGCCCTCCCGTTCCGTTGACATGTCGTACGGTAGCATCGCGGGCCGTCTGACGACAAGCGTTCGCACAGGTGCGGATCAGCCTGCGGTGAGCGTCTCGGAACGAACTGTGAGGTTTTCCACGCGGTCGCGATCGACGGTCACGCCGATGCCTGGCCGGTCACGCGGCACCGTGACCCAGCCGCCGTCGTCCATGGTCCACTCAGGAGTCACGATGTCCTGCTGCCAATAGCGGGCACTGGGGCTGACGTCGCCCGGCAACACGAAGTTCGGTAGCGAGGCCAGAGCGACGTTGTAGGCGCGCCCGATACCGCTCTCGAGCATGCCTCCACACCAGACAGGCACCCCCGCGGCGGCGCACCGGTCGTGTATCGACACGGCGGCTGCGAGCCCGCCCACGCGGCCCGACTTGATGTTGACGATCCGGCCGCTCTCGAGCGTCAGCATGTCGTCGACCCGGTCGACGCTCGTAATCGACTCGTCGAGACAGAGCGGGGTGCTCAAGCGCCGCTGCAGCGCTGCGTGCCGCACCAGGTCGTCCCATGCCAGTGGCTGCTCGATCATCATGAGGTCGAACCGGTCGAACTCGGATAGATGGTCGAAGTCGGCGGTTGTGTAGGCACTGTTGGCATCGGCCATCAGCGGTGCGCCGGCGCCCACCTCCTCGTGAACCGCATGCAGATACGCCAGGTCGGCTCCAGGCTTCACCTTGATCTTCGCCTTCTGGTAGCCCTGCTCGAACGACCGTCGCACCTTGTCGACCAGTTGAGCCGGGTTGTCCTGAATGCCGATCGATATCCCAGTCGCGATCTGCGGGCGCGTGCCGCCCAGTAGCCCGGCCAGACTGATCTCCTGGCGTTGGGCCGCCAATCCCCAGACCCCCATTTCGACCGCTGCCTTCGCCATGAGATGCCCGCGCAGTTCGGCGTCGAGCAGGGGAAGTATCGCCTCGGGTCGGGCGAGCGGCACACCGAGCACCCTCGGGCCGATCCATTTGCGAATAGCGAGCCACGCGGTGTCGATCGTCTCGGGAGAGAAGTTTGGCTGTTCGCCGGCGACGCATTCCGACCACGCCGTCACCCCGTCGGCGTCACGCGTCTCGAGTATCAGGATGCGTCGCAAACTGGCGGTGCCGGACGAGATCTGGAACGGCTCGACCAGCGACATCTGGATCTCCCGCAGGGTGATCGACCGGAGGTGGAGAGTCACGCGCGCCCCACCCCGGTGTCCACGGCGTAGAACCAGCGCCCTGTGCTCGCCTCCGTGTAGACTCCGGCCACGCGGGCGTGACGGGTGTTCACGTAGGTCGTGAACGCTCGGCGCAGACACTGTTGCCAGTGGCCCGCTCGCGCGGGCTCGACGGTCTTGAGACGTTCGACGTCCGCCGGGAGCTCCACGCGTACCCACGCCGCGTCGGGCAGCGGCGTGTCGTCGCAAGGGCCGGTTGCGTCAATCGTGACGATTGGGCCCGCGCGCGCCGCATCCGGCAGGTCAGGCGGCTTCCCTGCTAGCACCTGCTCAACAGTTGGGTCCCGCAGGGGCCACTCGACGATGAAACGGTCGGTAGCGAGTCCGCGGTGTAGCCGGCTGCCTGTGTTGCCGTACATGTCGGACACGTACTCGATCGGACACGCCCCGAGGGACGTGAGGTTGAGCTGCGCGTTGCGCGCCACCAGCGGGTCGAAGGTCCAATAGACCCGGTCGATGCCGGCGGCAAGCAGCAGGTCGCGCTGGTGCAGTTTGAGACGCCGGGCCAGCCCGAGCCGTCGAGCGTCCGGCCGCACGGCGAGCATGTCGGACCAATGCGCAGTCCCACCGTCGCGCACGCCGCTGATCCCGAAGACGAAGCCAAGCAGCCGTCCGTCGGTGTCGAATGCGCCAGATGCGACCCCGCCAACCTGCTGCGAGACCATCAGGATGGTGGCCGGCACGACGTCGACGAAGTCCGGGCCCCAGATGTCCCGTTGTAGCGCGACACACGCTTCGTGCTCTGCACGCGTCTCGAGCGGGCGGATGGTAATCGGTTCTTCTGACACGGGGGCTAGCATACCGCCGTTGAGGGCTACCGCCGATCGGCGAGCGAGACCGGTTCGGTGAGGTAGTCGACGAGCTCCCGATGCCACCAGGTGCCGGTTTCCATGCGCTCGGCCGGTGTCTTGAAGCGGTAGTCGTAATACGCCAGGCGAAGATACCGAGGCGGGCCGTCCGCAAATGCGGCATCGCCTACCAGCGCGGTCACCGCCGGCGCCCCTTCGAGCAGGCGCATCATCAGCGGCGACAGCCAGTAGCCGGCGCCCCGTGGGTCGAGCGCGGCGAACCAGAGCTGCCAGTCGAGGCGCGGCTGGTGGGGTGTCACGAGCCCGGGACGCCGCTGCGGGTCGCCCGGTTTCCAGCGCAGATTCCAATCGATCCACTGTGACCCGTCCATGCTCCCCTCGATCACGATTTCGGGGCGCTCGACCGTCATCACCCGGAACAGCCCGTAGCCATTGACCGACCGGAACGGCTCTGCCAGGCCGACGACGGAGTCGGACCAGGAGAGATCGAGACTGGGTCGCCCGCTGCGCTCGACGGTGTCTGCGATCTCCCGTGCGAAGGTGAGGCCCCCGAGCGCAAACAGCGTCGTCGCCACGGCGGTCGCCACACTCCGGCGTAACCCGGCGGCGGAAGGAGGCTGCCGCTCCCCGGAACCGCTCATACGCACAGGCTCGACGCGCGGAATCGGCAGGAGTCGCCTCCATCCGCGATCGTCGACCAGCGTCAGACACAGGACCACCGACAGCATCGAGAAGAAGCCGTAGTTGCCCGTGATGCCGATCGCGACTTGAAGCAGCACCAGTCCGGCACAGGCCCACAGCCGAGTGCGGCGGAACCGTTGCGGCAGGAAGATCGCCCACGGCAGCAGCAGCTCGATCACATACATGCCGCCGGCTGACAGGCGATGTGTCCAGACGGGCAGCTGATGGGCATACCAGCCGGTCCACAGCGGCAGTGGCTGTGTCTCGTAGTAATAGGTCAGAGCCGTCCAGTCGGCCCAGGTCGGGTCCCCGCTTGCAAGCTTGGTGATGCCCGAGAGAAACATCAGCCGGAAGAGCAGCCACCAGAGCAGCCACCGGGCGAGTGGCGAGGGTGGGTCTTCGGTGGCGAGCGTCGGCCACCAGCGGCGTGGGGCGTAGAAGCATGCGAGCAGGCCGATCTCGAGCAGAAGACCGTCCCACTGGAACCCGAGGAAGGTCTGACCGACGACCGTCAGTGACAGGTAGCTGACCCACAACAGTACCAGCACGGCCACCGGTGCGATGCCGGCGACGAGCAACGCCGCCAGCCCGGCTCCAAGCCAACAGAGGCCGGTCAACGAAAGGTCGTTCGATGAGACCCACAGCAACGTTGGAAAGAGACGGTAGGCCTGCGCGCCATAGGTGTCCCGTAGGCGATCCAGATAGGGACCGGCCGGCAGGATGCCGTCGGCGCCGACCAGACCAGTAACCTGGGTGGCGAGCGACGCGAACGCGATGAGATAAATCAGGCCGAGCAGCCGCAGAAACACCCAGCGTGAGAGAAGATAGGCGGGTGGACCGCTCATGCGCAGGACACTAAACCAGGGAACTACGTGAGACAAGTCAACCAAGGTGGTCGTGTCGTGGCGGCGGGTGGTCTGTGGGATGTCGCCCGCGGACTCGCATGGCTCGTCATGATTCTGGTGAGCGTCGTGGCGGCGGTGCGTACCCAGGGGCCGGAGTCGTCGGCCGATCCGTGGGTCGAGTCACGAGCGCCTGGTCTGTTTGGCGATGCCGGCATGGCGGTCGCGCAGGAATGGGACGTGGCTTATCGCGTCGATGCGACAGTGCGGCTGCCGCTTCTGATCGCGGCGATTCCGATCGTCTCGCGCGAAAGCGTCGGGGTGACGACCTTTTCGGCGCGCGACTTCACGAGCGACCTGCGCACGGGTGTTCGAGCCTACGAGTTCTTCGCGGCGTCGTTCCCAGAGCGAGCGCGTGGGTTGAATCGGCTCGGGTTCCTCCGCGAAGCGGTCATCGTCGCGAGCACGGGCGTCACTGAGACGGCTCAGTTCGGGGTCATCTCCTCGGAGCGCGAGGACACGATGGCGAAGGCGGACCGCGTGCTCGACAGCGACGCCGAGCTGCTGCCCTATTCCGTCATTGACAGCTTGATCACCGCCGAGGCCGCCGACAGTCGCGTGCTGCAGCTGCTCATGTCTGGCCAGTGGGAAACCGCCGCCGAGCTCTACGACGAGGTGCGTCCGCAGTGGGACGGCGAAGATCCGACCTATGCCAGGCATCTCTCGAATGAGGATCAGGCTGGGTATGAGATGCCGCTGGCCTTCCTCAGCGGGCTTCAGGCGAGTTTGCAGGGCGTGGCGAACGCCGTGGCGGCCGGTGAAGACCCGCGGCGCGCGCACCGGTATCAGCCCTACGTCCACAATGGCCGGCTGTTGCGATTCGACCTGCGCAAGGTCGCACGCGATGGGGACCGCACCGCCGAGTACGCGGCCGCAGGGTGGCTCGAGAACCCGGCGGCGCTGCGGCGGCTCGAGTACCGCCTGCGCGATGCGCGCGGGAAAGAAGTGGACCGGTTCAAACTCTGGGTGGAGCTGCGGGCCTCGGACCCGAACGACCCGTTCCCGCCACCGCACGTGCCGGTGGCCTACGAGTACGAACCGGGGTCGTATCTGCGGTTGCGGGCGGTTCGGGTCGCGGGTCCGGCTCCCGCATCTCCCGAAGGCCGATGAGTCGTTGAGGCGGGACGCCCGCTACATCAGCGTAACGGCCACGTCACGAGTCTCGCCATCGCGAAAGATCGTGACGTTGACCTCGTCCCCAGGCTGCCGGCGGTCGAGAATCAACCAGAGGTCTCCGAAGGTTGGAACCGCCTCGCCATCGATCTTGACGATGATGTCACCGAGCTTGGCTCCGGGTTCGGTGCCCTGCAGACCGGCACGGCCGGCGCCGTAGCTCGGATCGACCCACAGGATGAGGAGCCCGGCCACACCATACCGTTGCGTGACGACCCGGTTGGTTCGCGCGTCCACGAGCCGGATGCCAAGCCGCGCCGGTGTGTACTCGCCGTCCGCGACGAGCTGAGGCACCACCCGTTGCACGGTGTTGACCGGCACGGCGAAGCCGACACCGATCGAACCCGTCGACGCCCCGGACGTAGCGATCTGGCTGTTGATGCCGATGAGTCGCCCTCTGCTGTCGAGCAGCGGTCCACCCGAGTTACCAGGGTTGATCGCGGCGTCGATCTGAATGACGTCCTCGATGATGTTCTCGCCCAACCCCAGAATCTGCCGGTTGAGCGCCGAGACGATACCGCCCGTCGCTGTCGCGCTCAGTCCGAAGGGGTTGCCGATGGCATACACGCTCTGACCCACCCGCAGCCGGTCGCTGTCACCCAGCGTGACCCGTTGCAGGGTGTCGGATGGTGCATCGATTCGTAGCACAGCCAGATCGTGCTCTGGCGATCCGCCAACGTAATCCGCGATGTAGCTCCTCTGGTCGTGCATCACCACCCGTATAGCGGTCGCCCCTTGCACAACGTGAAAGTTAGTGACGACGTGTCCTTGCTCGTCCCAGAGAAAGCCGGTGCCGCTGCCCTGCGGCACATTGACGACCCGGCCGAAGAAGTCCGAGCGTCGGGTGACGGTGTCGATGGAAACGACGGACGGGATGGCATTCTCGAGCAGATCCACGCGCGCCTGTTCGTCCGGCCGCAAATCGGTGTCATGTTCCGGCTCTTGCGCGGGTAACGGGACCGCGACAGGGCGTGTCGCGTCGATCGGGCGGGTCGACACCGGCTCGTCGGCGCTGGCGGGCGTCGAAGGAGTCAACTCGAAGGTGCAGGCGGCAGCGACCCCCGCGAGCGCAAGCACGCCGAGCACGGCAGCATATCGACGGAGTGGCACGGAGGTGGAAGCGAAGGTCTCGATCATGGCGGTCGTCCCTACGGGCGGACGCGGCAGGCGCTAGCAGCCAGTATGTCAGCATACCGCAGAATCCGCTGGTAATCCGTCGTGGTCTCGTCGTGTCCGGTGAGGACCAGGGAGATATAATCCGGACCGGTCATGCGCCGCCACATTGAGACTCTGCCGACCATTGCGTGTCTGCTCGTTCTTGGGGGCTGCGTGGCGGCACCTAGCGGCGAGGTACCCGCATCATCACTCGAGAGAGAGGCGACGGCGGCTCCGGTAGCCCAGGCCGCACCGCCGACCACCGAGCCCCGTGATCCGTCGCGCACGTGGATCGTCCTGCTGGGAACCGGCACCCCCGGCGCCGAGCCCGACCGCTTCGGACCGGCGACGGCAATTGTCGCCGGCGGCACCGCGTATCTGATCGACGCCGGGCCCGGTGTCGTCCGACGGGCGGCGGCGGGGGCCATCGTCAGCGGTCTGCCGGCGCTTCGGCCGCAAAACCTCCGGATGGCGTTCTTCACCCATCTGCATTCCGATCACACGATCGGATACCCGGATCTGATTCTGTCTCCATGGGTACTCGGACGGACGGCGCCGCTACAGGCGTTTGGCCCGCCTGGTCTCGATGCGATGACGACCGCCCTGCTCGAGGCCTATCGCGAGGATATCCGCGTGCGGGTCGAGGGACCCGAGCAGTTGCGGCGTGACCTGCTGGCGGTCGAGACCCGCGAGATCGAGCCTGGATTGATCTACGAGGACCCGGTGATGCGGGTCGAGGCGTTTGCCGTTCCGCACGGCACGTGGGACCAGGCGTTCGGCTTCAAGCTGACCACCGCCGATCGCACCATCGTCATTTCCGGTGACACCGGGCCGTTCGATGGGATGGCCGACATTGCCTCCGGCGCCGATGTGCTGATTCACGAGGCCTACGGCGCCGAGGGGCTCAGGCTGCGCGACCCGGGGATTCAGCGCTACCACGGCACGTTCCACACCTCGGCGATCAAGGTGGGAGAGATCGCCGCCGAGGCGGAGGTCGGCATGGTGATCCTGACGCATCAGCTCCACCTGGCTGGCGAGACACCGGACGAGATGGTCGACCAGGTCCGTCTGAGCTTCGATGGCGAGGTGGTGTACGGCCGCGATCTGGATATCTTCTAGGAAGGCAGGAGCCGAGAGTCAGCCGACCGAGGCGTACGAACGAAAGGCCCGCTCTTGGGTGGAGAGCGGGCCTTGCAGCTGAACCGGCGTCTACGCTACGCGATCTTTTGATCGGCGTGCTTGTCGAGGAGCGCCGCTAGCTGTTCCTTGCCGGCGACACCGACCGTGGCTTCTACGACCTCTCCGCCCTTGAACAGGAGGAGCGTCGGAATCGACCGAACCCCGTATTTCGATGGCGTGTCGGGGTTCTCGTCAATGTTCAGCTTGCCGACGGCGACGCGTCCGTTGTACTCGTCGGCTAGTCCCTCGACGGCCGGTGCGATCATCCGGCACGGGCCGCACCACTCCGCCCAGAAGTCCACCAGAACCGGTTTGTCCGACTTCAGCACCGTCTGCTCAAAATCTCCATCCGTTAAAGTCAACGTGTGTTCCGAGGCCATCGTAGGTTCTCCTTCCCCTGTCCTGCCACTTCGTGTTGCTGCCCTTGAGACGCCCTGGCCGCGGTGACGGATCCCACCGGGCCGAGACTGACCCTTCAGTTTACCCTGTTCCGCCTCTGATATCCTGGTCAGGCGTGGCGCGGCAGCCGTTCCAACTGCCCGCGACACGGTCGAATCCGATGTGCACCCGGTGTCTTCGGTTCCTGGTACTCTGCGTGCTGACCCTCGCCATGGCCTGTGATCGCACCGCCTCGGTTCCGTCCCCGGCAGCATCGTCATCAGCCTCGACCACGGCCGCCGCCGCGGCGTCCGAGAGCGCGAGGCGGGATGGCCATTCCTTCGCCAATCCGGACGAGGTCGTTGTTCGCCACCTCGATCTCGATTGGAATGTGATGTTCGACAGTCACGTGCTCGAGGGCACCGCGACGCTGCACATCGAGCGGGTGCGCGAGGAGGCTAGCGTCGTGCGGCTCGATACCCGCGGCTTGTCGATTGCCACCGTCGAGCTGTCGGATGACGGCAGGGACTGGAGGGAGACGCCGTTCCGCCTCGGAACGGCAGACTCCATCCTCGGCGCCGCGCTCGAGGTGACCCTCTCGCGAACCGCCACGCAGGTGCGGGTCGCCTACACGACGAGTCCGGGCGCGTCCGGCGTCCAGTGGCTCGAGCCGGCGCAGACAGCGGGCAAGGTGCACCCGTTCATGTTCACGCAGTCGCAGGCGATCCATGCCCGCAGCTGGATCCCGCTGCAGGACACACCCGGTGTGCGGGTGACCTACAGCGCGACGGTGCGCACGCCGTCGGCGTTGCGCGCCGTGATGAGTGCCGCACTGGACGCCGAGGCGCCGCTCGACGGCGAGTTTCAGTTCGAGATGCGCCAGCCGATTCCGTCGTATCTGATTGCGCTCGCTGTCGGGGACCTCGCGTTCCGACCGCTGGGAGCACGCACGGGAGTCTACGCCGAGCCATCGGTGGTCGAGTCGGCCGCTGCTGAGTTCGACGACACCGAGGCGATGATGACCGCCACCGAGCGGCTGTACGGGCCCTATCGCTGGGAGCGATACGACCTGCTGGTGCTGCCGCCCAGCTTTCCGTTTGGCGGCATGGAGAATCCGCGGTTGACGTTTGCGACGCCGACCGTCATCGCCGGGGACAAGAGCCTGGTTGCGCTCGTCGCGCACGAGCTCGCCCACTCCTGGTCGGGCAATTTGGTGACCAATGCCACGTGGCGCGACTTCTGGCTGAATGAAGGCTTCACCGTGTATCTCGAGCGACGCATCCTCGAGGCGGTCTTTGGTCGCGGGCGGGTGGACATGGAGGCGACCCTCGACCGCCAGGTGCTGGCCGAGGAGCTGGCCCGGCTCGAGGCACCGGACCAGATCCTGCACGTCGACCTGAGCGGACGTGATCCGGACGACGGCATGACCCAGGTGCCCTATCTCAAGGGAGAGCTGTTCCTCCGTCTGCTCGAGGAGTCTGTTGGCCGAGATCGCTTCGACACGTTCCTCCGCGCGTACTTCGAGCATTTCGCGTTCCGCAGTATCACGACCGACGACTTCGTCGCGTATCTGGACGAGCATCTGTTGTCAGATGACGCAGGTCTGACCGAGACGCTCGATGTCGACGCCTGGCTCGAGCAACCGGGACTGCCGGCGAACGCCCCGCGCTCCGAGTCGGATGCGCTGAGCCGGGTCGAGCAGCAGGCGGATCGCTGGGCGAGCGGCGAGGTGGCGGCTGCTGCGCTCGAGACCGGTGACTGGACGATCCAGGAATGGCTGCACTTTCTGAAGTCAATGCCGGAGAGGTTGGCGACACCGCAGATGACGGCGCTTGATGAGGTGTTCGGGTTCACCGCGGCAGGAAACTCCGAGGTGGCCCACCAGTGGCTGCTCATCGCCATCCGCAACCAGTACGAGCCAGCCGACGCTCGTCTCGAGACGTATCTGATCGGGATCGGACGCCGCAAATTGATCAAGCCGCTTTATGACGAGCTGGTCAAGACGCCGGAAGGCCGGGCACGCGCCGAGGCGATCTACGAGTGCGCCCGTCCCGGCTATCACCCGATCGCCGTGTCGTCGATCGACGAAGTGGTCAGACCGTAGCGTCGGAACCATTCTCTCGCTCAGCCGTCATTTCATCTAGTAGCCGAGTCTTTCGCGCGTCGCCGGAAAGCCAAGGAGCAGTCATGCTGGCCGATTTCCGCTTCGGCGTTCGTATGCTGGCAAAGACTCCAGGGTTCAGCACTATCGCGATCTTGGTGCTGGCGCTCGGCATCGGTGCCAACAGCGCGATCTTCAGTCTGATCAACGCGATGCTGCTCAAGCCGTTGCCGATCGCACGGCCCGGAGAGCTGGCCGGCGTCTATGTCGAGAAGACCACGTCGCCCGGCGGTTATCGGGCGTTCTCGTATCCGAACTATCGAGATCTGCGCGACACCGTCACCGTCTTCAGGAGTCTGGCGGCGCACAGCGTCGCCTTCGTGGGAGTTGGCGACGGTACCCTCACGCGGCGGGTGTTCGCCGACGTCGTCTCGGCCAATTACTTCGAGACGTTCGGGTCGCCGCTGGCGCTGGGGCGCGCGTTCACCCCCGCCGAGGAGGAGCCGGACGCCAACCTACCGGTTGCCATTGTCAGTCATGCCTACTGGGACCGTGAGGGGCGGAATCCGGACATGCTTGGCGACACCGTCCGGGTGAACGGCGACCAGTTGACCATCGTCGGGGTGGCCGGCGAGGGGTTCACCGGGTCGTCGTTGCTCGTGGCACCCGACCTGTGGCTGCCGCTCGGGCTCTACGGCTCGACGACGACGGATCTGTTGGGCAGCGCCACGCATTCGCTTGGCGCGCGGGACAACCACGCGTTGATTGTGGTCGGGCGATTGCGCGTCGGGCACACGCCGGAGACGGCGGCCCCCGAGCTCGAGGCGATCGCCGCCAGGCTCGTTCAGGCGTACCCGGCAGAGAACGAGGACCGGACCTTCCGGGCGTCGGCGCTGCCGCGGCTGTCGGTGTCGACCAACCCGGCCACCGACACCCAGTTCTCGGCGTTGTCGGTCTTGATGCTCGCGATGTCTGGCGTCGTGCTGCTCATTGCCTGCCTGAATCTCGCCAACATGCTGCTCGCGCGCGGCGCCGCCCGGCGCCGCGAGATCGCGATCAGGCTCTCGCTCGGCGGCGGACGGGCGCGGGTCGTCCGCCAGCTTCTGGTCGAGGGCTTTGTGCTGTCGGTCGCCGGCGGTGCCGTGGGGCTGGTCGTGGCGGTCTGGGCGGCCGACCTGCTCGTGACCTCGATCGAGCCGATCCTGCCGTTCTCGATGGCGGCATTCGGCGTCGGGATCGACTAGCGGGTCGTCTCCGGCACGCTCGGGTTCTGCGTGCTCGGCACGTTGTTCTTTGGGCTCGGTCCGGCGTGGCAGCTCACGCGCGACGAGGTCCTGAGCGACCTGAAACAGGAGGCGAATTCGGACCGGCAGCGCGGTCGTGGGCTCTCGGCGCCGCGCAATTTGCTGATTGTCGGGCAGGTGGCGCTGTCCCTGGTGCTGCTCACCGCCGGTGGGTTGTTTCTGCGCGGCGCCGTCGCCGCATCGTCCTCCGACCCGGGGTTCGCCTTCGAGCGGGGACTGCTGCTCGAGACCGACCCTGGTCTGGCTGGGTACGACGAGCCGCGTGGACGGGCAGCTTAGCGGGCGCTGCTCACCCGTCTGTGCTCGCTGCCCGGCGTCGAGGCGGCGAGCTTCGCCTCGATGGTGCCGTTCGGTGCTTTCTCGGAGGGACGGTCGGTGGAGCCGATGGGGCCGAGCGGCGGTCGGCGTTGTACACGATCGTCGGGCGTGACTACTTCCGTTCGCTCGGGCTGTCGATGTTGCGCGGGCGCGAATTCACGGCGGCGGAGGCGATGGCAGACACGCCCCCGGCAGTGGCGATCGTCGATGAGACACTGGCGCAGGCGCTGTGGCCCAACAGCGACCCGCTCGGACAGCAGATCCGTTTTCGAGAAGGGGCGACCGGCCAGTTGAGCGATCTGCTGTTGGTGGTGGGTCTCGCTCCCGGTCGACGCAACGAGATCTTCGACCAGCAGCCGACGCCGCACGTCTACGTTCCGTTCGGGTGGCAGTATCGCGGCAACATGAATATCCATGTGCGCCTCGCCGCCGGCGGCCGGGGGGCAGCGCAGTCGATGTTGCAGACCGTCCGAAGAGAGGTCCGGGCGTTCGACGAGCGTCTACCGGTGCTGTCGCTCAAGACGCTGGAGGACTTTCGCGCGGACAGCCCGAGCATCTGGGCGGTGCAGGCGGGGGCGAGTGTGTTCACCACCTTCGGTGCGCTGGCGCTGTTCCTGGCGGTCATCGGCCTCTACGGCGTAAAGGCCTACGTGGTCAGCCGGCGCACGCGTGAGATCGGCATCCGGATGGCGCTCGGCGCGGGCCGGGGTGACGTGCTGTGGTTGGTCCTGCGTGAGGGGCTGGTGCTGGCCTTGGCCGGTCTTTGTGTCGGCCTGCTGCTATCGATCGGCACGGCGCGTCTACTCGACAGCCTGCTCTACGAGGTCAGCACGTTCGACCCGGTTGTCTTCATTCTGTCGCCGCTGCTGCACGCCGGTTCGGCGCTGCTGGCCTCCTACCTCCCCGCGCGACGCGCGACCCGCGTGCTGCCGATGGTGGCCCTTCGGCACGAGTAGCAGATCGTCGAAGCAGCTCAGCCTGTCGAAAGGGCAATCGGGGCCCGGCAGCAGCACACGGCGCTGCCACATGCTGGCGTCATCGGCTGCATCGAACCTGGTTCGAATCAGCGGTCGCTTTCTGCTGTTTCTTCCTCGGTTTCTTCTTCGGCTTCTGCGAACGCGGCGAGACCTTCCTGTTGCCAGTCGGTCAATGGCTGCGGTCCGGCGACGATGCCTTCGAGATCCCGGTCCACGCCGGGCATCGCCACGGGCGCCGCCAACCGGCGATCCTTCGCTTCCTGACGCCTGGCCTCCTTCACTTTCCGTTGCTCTTGCCGGGCGCGCTCTTTCTGGCGCTTTTGCTGAGTCGGTCGTCCACGTGTTGCCAAAATGTCACCTCCCTGCGGACGGGATAGGGTTCAGCCTGAGCAGACGAACGGGCCTGTCGAAAGCGACGCGCTGTGGGGATAGCGGTTGGAAGACCCGTCGGCTCACGGTGGATCCGGCCACCAGAAGCCAAGTTGATATCCTGCCATGAAGGATACCAGCGGGTGCTGTGAAAGGCAACGGAGGCGGTTGCTTCAGCGCGGCAATGGCACCGAGTCGAGCCGCTCCAGCGGCTCGGCGTCGGCCTCCGGGGGGCTCGTCACGTCGGTCGAGATCGGCCCGACCGGCGCCCACCACGACCAGATTGCCATCACCGTCACGAACACCGCCCCCGCGACAACAGC
>PBRZ01000083.1 GCA_002726085.1 Acidobacteriota bacterium | reverse complement strand
GCCTTGAGCCCGTGGTTGATTTGGGGACCGCAAGATACCCCGTTTGGAGGCTGGCCCTCTCATCTCATCTGCGAGGCAAGGCTGAAGCCTTGCCCCACGAAGGAAGGTAGGACCGGCGAAGCTCTCACGTTTCCTCCTGCCTCCTCTCTCCTGCCTCCTGCCTCCGGACGTTCTCCAATTCCCTCGTCGCGATCTCGCGCATCCGGTATTTCTGGATCTTGCCGGTCACGGTCATCGGGAACGTGTCGACGATCTTCCAGTAGCGGGGAATCTTGTAGGTGGCGATGGCGCCGCGACAGAACGCAGTCAAGCGCCCGGTGTCGAGCGTGGCGTTCGGCTTTGGCTTGACCCAGGCCATGACCTCTTCCCCGTAGCGGGCCGACGGCACGCCGATGACCTGGGCATCGGCCACCTCCGGGTGGGTGTAGAGGAACTCCTCGACCTCGCGCGGGTAGACGTTGTCGCCGCCGCGGATGATCATGTCCTTGATTCGTCCGACGATGCTGACATAGCCGTCATCGTCCATCGACGCCAGGTCGCCGGTGTGCATCCATCGTCCCCGGTCGATCGCCGCGGTCGTGGCCGTCTCGTCATCCCAGTAGCCCAACATGACGCTGTAGCCCCGGGTGCACAGCTCGCCGCTCTCGCCGCGCGCCATCAGGCGACCGCTTTCCGGGTCGACGATCGAGACCTCGACATGGGGGTGCACAGGTCCCACGGTCGCCACGCGCTTCTCGACCGGGTCGTCGACGCGGGTCTGCGTCGAGACCGGCGAGGTCTCGGTCATGCCGTAGCAGATTGTGATCTCGGGGATGTGCATCCGCTCGCGCACCTGCTTCATCACCTCGACCGGACACGGAGACCCCGCCATCACCCCGGTGCGAAGCGACGAGAAGTCGGTGCGCTCGAAGTCGGGATGGTCGAGTTGCGCGATGAACATGGTCGGCACGCCGTAGAGCGAGGTGCAACGTTCAGCCTCGATGGTCGCCAGCGTTCGTCCGGGGTGGAACGCCTCGCCGGGTACGACGATGCAGGCGCCGTGGCTCGTGCAGGCCAGGTTGCCGATGACCATGCCAAAGCAGTGGTAGAACGGCACCGGCACGCAGACGCGATCGGTTTCGGTGTAGCGGAGCACCTCGCCGCAGAAGAAGCCGTTGTTCAGGATGTTGTGGTGCGAGAGCGTCGCGCCTTTGGGGGTGCCGGTGGTGCCCGAAGTGTATTGAATGTTGATCGGGTCGTCGAACGTCAGGCTGGCCTCGCGCGCCAACAGCTCGTAGTCGTCGACCGACGCGCCCTCCTCGAGCAGCGCCGTCCACTCATCGTCGAGCACGACGGCATGCTGCAGCGCCGAACACTCGGGTCGCACGCGGTGCAGAATCTCGGTGTAATCGGTCTGCCGGAACCCCCGCGACAGCAGTAGCAGCGTCAGACCGGACTGGTTGAGCGCATGACGTAGCTCCTGCGCCTTGTAGGCGGGATTGACGTTGACGAGAATCGCGCCGATACGTGCGGTCGCGTACTGGATGACGACCCACTCGAAGCGGTTCGGGGACCAGACGCCGACCCGATCCCCTCGCTCGACGCCACGCGCCATTAGCGCCTTGGCCAGCCGTGTCGTGGCGTGCCAGAGCTGCCGGTAGGTGGCGCGATAGTCTTGAGTCGGCGCCACGAGCGCCTCCCGGTCGCCGCACCGATCCACCGTCCGTCGCAGATTGGAGCCGATGGTTTCGCCCAGGAGGGCGACGGGGCTGGCGCCGTGCACGTAGGACGGCAGGCTCATAGCTAGAAGAGTGGGCAGCATACTTCGCTGCCGCGACCCAATGCAAAGCCACAAGCGTTACGTCTTTGTCTCGCCGTCCTCGGGCGGCTCCAGCGCCTCATCTCGGAGGAGCCTGTTGATCATGTCGGCCCCATCGCGATTTGCGACCTCGAGCTCCTGCAGGTGCCGGCGCAAGGCCGCGATGCAATCGTCCTTGGAAAAGTGAGGCTCACCGTAGGTGAACTGGCAACATCTGGTGCAGATCGGTGACTCAGTCATTCCTGTCACACTCCAATACGGCGCGCACCGTGCGTCCGTCTCGCCTCACATGCATTGGCCAAGCCATTCGTGCGCGGCCTCTTCGGTCGAGAACACCTGGGTGGCATGGAACGTGACTCGCTGCTTGTAGAGCAGCACCAGGGCTGTTTCTCGTGGCGAATCGACGAGCACCGCCACGCGACTCGGGGGCTTCAGGTCCGATGTTTCCAGCGCGGCGATCAGCGCCTCGACTTCTCGTGGTCCGAGACCAAGGCGGACTCCTCGAAGATCGATGAGAACACTGAAACTGGCGTCATAGAGGGGGTGTCGTAGGACACTGGTGGCGGAGTCGACGATGTTGCGATAGGCAACCTGTTCAACGGGACGTACCACGATGAGCTCTTTGCGGGTGTCTATCTCGAGCTGTCGCGAGAGTGTCTCGCGAGCATGCAGTACTTCCCAGATCTTGCGCGCCAGTTCCTCCACGGTGAACGGCTTTCGTAAGAGCTCGAGGCCCGATTCCAACACGCCACGCGGGCCGATGATGTCGTCGGTATAGCCCGACATGTACAGCGTCTTCAGCTCCGGATACAGGACGGTCAGGCGCTCGCTGAGCTCGCGGCCGTTCATCTCGGGCATCACCACATCGGTAACGACCACGTCGAACGCCGCCTCGCGACAGACTTGGAGTGCTTCGGTCCCGTTACACGCCGTCACGACAACGTGTCCGAGCGCCTCGAGGCCCTCCTGCAGCACCTGTCGCAGGTCCCCGTCGTCCTCGACGACGAGGATTGTCTCGGTGCCATACGTCGGCGTCTCGGGTCCTCTGACCGGCGGCGCCAGGTCCTCGGCCGCCTCGGTCCGCGGGAGGTAGAACGTGAAGGTCGATCCGCGTCCCGGCGCGCTGTCCACTTCGATGTGGCCGCCGCTCTGTGTGACGATGCCATACACCGTGGAGAGGCCCAGCCCGGTCCCTTTTGCAGTGTCCTTCGTGGTGAAGAATGGCTCGAACACTTGGGCTTTCGTGGTCTCATCCATCCCGACACCTGTGTCGCTGACCGTCACGGCCACATACGCGCCCGCGCGCATCGCGGCGTGTTCGAGCACGGTGGTGTCATCGAGCGTCACGTTGGTCGTGGTAAACCGCAGAGTGCCCCCGTTCGGCATGGCGTCGCGCGCGTTCACGGCCAGATTCATCAGAACCTGGTTGAGCTGATCCGGATCGACCCGGATGTTCCCGACGTCGGGCGCCAGGGCCAGGACCACGCGGATGTCTTCTCCCAGGAGGCGTGGCAACAGTTGCTCGACGTCGGTCACGGCCCGGTTGGGGTTGAGCACCGTAGGATTCAGTGCCTGGCGCCGGCTGAAGGCCAGCAACTGCCTGGTGAGCGCAGTGGCCCGGCTGGCGGCATGGCGGACCGTCGAGGCGCTGCGGTGCAGCGGGTCCTCCGGTGTCAACCGCGGGTCAACGGTCGGGAGACGGCTGATCGTAGGTGATCTCGACGTATCCTCCGCCGGGCGTCCACTGCATCCGACGGGCCGGCAGGTCCGACTCGTCACCGACCTTGTTCACGTAGACGAGAATCTCGTCGTAGTCTGCCTGAATCGGTTCGATGAGTGCGTGGGCGATCATCTCGGTCTGGGCCGGATCCTCCGCCTCGACCTCGATGACGAACGCGCCGTGGGCGGTCGCCATGTTGCGCACGTACCAGCCGTCATTGACTAGCGATGGCTCCGTGGATCCGCCGGGAGCCTCCGCCGCCGCGTCGGGCACGGCATCGACGGCCACCACTTGCATGTCGGTGAGCGCGGTCCGTGTCGGCACGCGGCGGATGGCCCAGTTCACGATGACCAGCGCGACCGCGCAACCGGCAAGTCCCAACCGGATCCACCCTCGTATGTTCATGCGCTGTCGTGACGCTGATGCGAGCGGTGCCACTGACCGCGGCGCTTACATGAGAATGTGATTATCGCCGGCAGCATAGCACGCCGGCCGCTGGACGGGCCCAGGCTTGGCGTTGGGCCGTTCAGTGCCATCGTCGGAGAGCGTCCGAAGCCCGTAGCCCGCAGTCTGCACCCTGACGGCGCCGCGCGCGGGGGCGCCGTCAGACGTGCAGATTCCCCCGCTCGGTCCCGACGAACGAGTAAAGCGTCATCCCGGCGGCGGTTGCCATGTCGACAGCGAGGCTCGAGGCCGCGCCGACCGACACCATTACCGGAATCGCCGCCTTCAGGGCCTTCTGTACCAGCTCGAATCCGGCGCGGCCGCTGACTACGAGGATCCGGTCGGCGAGCGACTCCGCGCCATCTAGCACGGCGCGGCCGATCACCTTGTCAACCGCGTTGTGGCGGCCGATGTCCTCCCGAAGTGAGAGCAGCTTGCCATCCAGCGTGAACAGTCCGGCCGCGTGGATGCCGCCGGTTGCCGCGAAGAGTGTCTGGTGCGGGCGCATCCGCTCGGGCAGACTGCCAAGCAGTTCGATCGCGCACTCCACGCGCGTAATCGGCGGAAGCGCCTGATCGAGGTCGTCGAGACTTTCCTTGCCGCAGACGCCGCATGCGGCGGTCGCCCTGAAATCGCGGCGAGCCCGCTCGATGGCTCCCGCCTTCGCCTTGTCCCTCAACTCGACCAATACCCGATCACCCGACCCAATCTTGCCGGCCGCGAGCTCTTCCCGGCCGGACACGCCTGACCCGCCTTCCATGCGGATCGAGACGATCTGATCGCCGTTTGTGATGATGCCTTCGGCGTAGAGGAACCCGGCCGCCAGCTCCTCGTCGTGACCCGGCGTTCGCATGGTGATGACAAGCGGACGGTCGCTCACCCGGATCTCGAGCGGTGCTTCGACCGCCACGACGTCCGACACGACGCCTCCGCCCCCTTTGCGCACTGAGACGGCGCGTGTGCCAGGTGGCGGGCTGGTCGACGCCTGTTCAGTCACGAGGAGATTCTACGTCGAATACCTCGGTTCCACCCGGCGCTCAGGACTGCGGTCCGTGGCCGCTGGCCCCTAACTCCTGGTCGTGGTATACAGACCCCGACATGCCGATTTCCCGCCGTACGTTTCTCGAGGCGACTGTTGCCGGAGGGGTCGGGATCAGCACGCTCGGCTTCGATCTCAAACCGGCCTACGCCGCGGTTCGCCAGCTCAAGATCCGCAACGCCCGCGAATACAAGACCGTCTGTCCCTACTGTGCCGTCGGGTGCGGCACGATCGCCTACGTCCACGGCAGCGGAGGCCTGAACACGACCAACACCGTCATTCATGTCGAGGGTGACCCCGACAATCCGATCAATGGCGGAACGCTGTGCCCGAAAGGCGCGTCGCAGATGCAGCTCGCGATCAGCCCGCGGTTGCGGAAGAGTCCGATGTATCGCGAGGCGGGTGCGACCGAGTGGCAGGAGATCGATTGGGACGTTGCGATGGACTGGTTCGCGCGCAAGTTCAAGGAGTCGCGCGACAACACATTCGTCGAGCGGGACAGCCAGGGCCGTACGGTCAATCGAACGAACGGCATCGCCTGGGTCGGTAGCGCGACGGTTGCCAATGAAGACGCGTATCTGATTACCAAGACGATGCGCGCGATGGGGCTGACCTACATCGACCATCAGGCCCGCATTTGACACAGCCCCACGGTGGCCAGTCTGGCCGCCACGTTCGGTCGGGGCGCGATGACCAACCACTGGAAAGACATCAAGAACGCTGATGTCGTTCTGGTTATGGGCGCCAACCCGGCCGAAAACCATCCCTGCGGGTTCAAGTGGGCGCTCGAGGCCCGTGACGAAAACGGCGCCTCGCTGGTCACGATCGACCCACGGTTCACACGGACGTCGGCGGTCGCCGACAAGCATCTACAGATCCGGCCCGGCTCGGACATCGCCATTCTCGGCGGCTTTATCCGGTACATCCTGACCAACGACCTTCATCACGCCGACTATGTTCGGGCGCACACGAACGCGTCGTTTCTCGTGAGCGGCGAGTTCGGATTCGAGGACGGGCTGTTCTCGGGGTTCGAAGAGGCGGCGAGCCGCTATGACAAGACCTCCTGGAGCTACCAGCGGGGCGCGGACGGCTTCGTCCGGCGCGACCCGACGCTCGAGGACCCGCAGTGTGTCTTTCAGTTGCTCAAGCAACATTACGACCGTTATACCCCGGCGCTGGCGGCGCAGATCGCCGGTTGCACGGAGGAGAAGTTCCTGGAGATGGCCGACATCGTCTGCTCGACCGGGCGAGCAGACCGGGTTGGCACGATCATGTACGCGGTCGGCTGGACCATGCACACTGTCGGAAGCCAGATCATTCGTACCGGGGCGATCCTACAGCTGCTGCTCGGCAACATCGGTCGGCCAGGTGGCGGCATCAACGCGCTGCGTGGGCATGCCAATGTGCAGGGCGCCACCGACCACGCAATCGTCGCCGGCATCCTGCCGGGTTACCTGAAGGTCCCGACACCGGAGCAGACCACACTCGCCGAGCATCTCGAGGCGTCGACACCGCAGCCGGTGGTGGCAGACACGGTGAACTACTGGGGGAACTACCCGAAGTTCCTCGTGTCGCAGCTCAAAGCCTGGTTCGGCGACACCGCCACGGCCGCCAACGAGTTCGGGTACCACTACCTTGGCAAGCAGGACGGCGACGCGACCTGGTTGTCGATCTGGGACGAGGCGCACCAGGGGCGGCTCGAGGGGTTCATCGCGCTCGGGTTCAACCCGTTGCTGGCCGGACCGGATGTGCCACGGCTGCTGCAGTCGATGTCTCGTCTGAAGTGGAAGGTGGTCATCGATCCGTTCATGCTCGACACCGCCGAGTTCTGGCGCGCGCCGGGCATGAACCCCGAAGAGGTCGACACCGAGGTGATGTATCTGCCGACCACCCACTGGATCGAGCGTGACGGCTCATTCACCAACAGTGGCCGGTGGGCCCAGTGGAAGGACAAGGCCATCGACCCGCCCGATGGGGTGCGGTCCGACACCTGGATCCTGTCGGAGCTCTTCTGGCGGGTGAAGGAGCTCTACCAGCAGGACGGCGGCGTCTACGACGAGCCGATTCAGAACCTGAGCTGGAATTACCTCAATCCCCGCGAGCCGCAGTTGACGGAGCTGGCGAAGGAGATCAACGGCTACGACCGCGGGAACGGGCAGCTCCTCTCCTCGTTTGGTCAGCTCCGTGACGACGGTGGCACGAGCTCGGGAAACTGGCTCTACACCGGAAGCTATACCGAAGCGGGCAATATGATGGCGCGGCGGGAGACCGCCGACCCGACCGGTCTGGGCATGCACCACGACTGGGCGTTCAGCTGGCCGCTCAACCGGCGCGTGCTCTACAACCGGGCCTCGGCCGACGCTGAAGGGCGACCGTGGGACCCATCTCGAGCCGGCATCGCGTGGAACGGTCGGGAATGGATTGGCGACGTACCGGATTACGGGCCGACGACACCGCCCGACGCCGCCGGGGCGTTCATCATGACCGAGGAAGGGGTGGCGCGGCTCTTCAGCAGCCACCTGGCCGACGGGCCATTCTCTGAACACTACGAACCGGCCGAGAGCCCGACCGTTAATGCGCTGCACGAATCGGTGGCGGTGAATCCTGTCATCAACTGGTACGACGGTGTCCGCGAGACTCTCGCCACGGAGGGCGACGATTTTCCCTACGCTTGCACCGTCTACCGGGTGGTCGAGCACGAGCATTTCGTCACACGGAATGTGCCGCTCCTCGTCGAGGCGATGCCCGATTTCTTTATCGAGATCCCGGAAGGGCTGGCGGCCGAGAGAGGGATTGAAAACGGCGGCCGCGCCCGCGTCTGGTCGAAGCGTGGTGAGGTCGAGGGCGTCGCCATCGTCACGAAGCGGATCAGGCCACTGATGGTCAACGGCCAAACGGTCTGGACCATCGGCATTCCTGTCCACTGGGGATTCGTCGGCATCACCCAGGGGTCGATGGCGAACCTGCTGACTCCGTTCATCGGCGACGCCAACACACGGTGCCCCGAGTTCAAGGCGTTTCTCGTGAACGTGGAGAGGGTGTAGTGCACGAAGGAGGCAGGAGGCAGGAGGCAGGAGGCAGGAGAAGCCGGTGGGTTTCGCCATCTGATTTGTTTGGTTGGCGTGTTCGGTCTACCCGATCGTGGGTGTCGGCCAAAGCATGGAGCAGTTCTCAATGTCGCGTAGCGCTCCCGTTTCCTCCTGTCTCCTGTCTCCTGCCTCCTGTCTCCTGGAGAATGGCGTAGCCCCGTGCCTGACTCCCTGTCCATCAAGCGCGTCTCGGCCAGCCCAAGCGCGCTGATCCCGCTGGAGTCACTGCGGTCGGGCGGACCGGTGTACTCGAAGCTGGTCGACATCTCGAAGTGCATTGGGTGCAAGGGGTGCGAGGTCGCGTGCAAGGAGTGGAACGACCTGAAGGTCGAGCAGACGTCCAACTTCGGGAGCCTCCAGAGCCACAAGGATCTGTCGTCGAGCACGTGGTTGCTGATGCGGTTCAACGAGGTGGAGCAGGGTGACGATCTGCAGTGGCTGATCAAGAAGGACGCCTGCCTACACTGCGAAGAGCCTGGGTGTCTGTTTGCCTGTCCGGCACCTGGCGCGATCGTCCAATATCAGAACGGTATCGTCGATTTCAATCAGGACCAGTGCATCGGGTGTCAGTACTGTGTCTCGGGATGTCCGTTCGACATCCCCCGCTTTGACACGCAGACGAAAACGGTCGCCAAGTGCAATATGTGCATCGACCGGGTGGAGGCGGGGCTCGAGCCAGCCTGTGTGAAGACCTGCCCGACCAACGCGATCGAGTGGGGCATCAAGGACGACATGCTCGCGCAGGCGGAACACAAGGTCGAAACCTTGCAACGACGCGGCTACGAGCATGCGGCGGTCTACAACCCGGGCGGCGTTGGTGGCACGCACATGATGTATGTCGTTCCGCATGGGGACCGGCTCGAGGACTACAGTCTGCCGGCGCACCCGGTGGCCAGCCCGACCCCGCTCCGCGGGCTCGGTGTGCTGCAGCGCATCGGCTCGTATCTGCTTGGGTTCGGGGTCTTGTCCGCGCTCGTCCACTTCCTCGCCGTGGGCCCGGAAAGCCCAGAGGAGAACCCTTGAAGCCCTTAGCTAGAGCCCAAAGCCGATGAGCACACCGTCGTTACACCGCTTCTCTTTCTTCGAACGCATCGTCCACTGGGTCGTCGGCGTCACGTTCGTGGTGTTGCTGTTGACCGGACTCGCCTTTTCCTATCCCTCGCTGTTTTGGTTGACGACCCTGGTCGGGGGCGGCCCGGCGGCACGCGCGCTGCATCCGCAGATTGGTGCGGTCTTCGGCGTAGGGCTCGCGTTCATGTTCGCGCTCTGGGTGCGCGACATGTTTCTCGACGGGCCAGACCAGCAGTGGCTGGGCGCCATCAAGCACTACGCCGCGCACGAGCGCGACAAGGTGCCGCCGGCAGGGAAGTACAACGCCGGGCAGAAGCTGTTCTTCTGGTTGCAGAGCCTGTTGGGGGTCGTGTTCGTCGCAACCGGGCTGCTGCTCTGGTTTCCCGAATCGTTCGATGCCGGTCTGCTGAACACGATGCGACTGCTGCACTATGTCGCCACGCTGGGCGGTGGGCTGTTACTGATCGTCCACGTGTATCTGGGCACCGTGGCCTATCCGGGCACCGCCCGTGGGATGATCGACGGCAAGGTCACCCCCGCATGGGCTCGTCTGCACCACCCACGCTGGTCCGGCGACCGGGTCGAGCGCTGAGATGACCCGTGCGTCGGCCGTCGATGCCCGCTGGTCGTTGCGCGCCCGTCGGGCGCACACCCTGATCGTCGAACGCCCCCACACCGAGCCATTGCTCGGCTTCTATCTCTCGCTGCTCGAGCTCCAGACCGATGTCTGTGTCCCGGCCGAGGCGGCGCGATGGTTGCCTGCCGTCAATGCGTCGAGCGAGTCTGAATTGCCGACGCTCCGGCTCGAGCGACTCCCTCTCGGCGAGCTGTCTGATACCTTCACCGCGTTTTGCCGTGGCATGCCCTCGACAGCGCCCGAGCCGATAGCTCGAGCGGCGCAGGCGGCCTCGGCCGCCGATGCCGAGACCCGAACCAATCTGATGCTGGCCCTGCTTTCCGGCTCCCGTTTCGACACCGAGGCCGATGTGCTGGCGTGTCAGCCAGAGCCGCTGGCGTTCTTGCCACGCGGGTTTCTGTCGCCGCTTGCCGAGGCCCTATCCGGTCTGGTGGCGTTGCCCGACCGGTTGCCGCGGACGCCCACCTGCCCCCAGTGCGGGTGGCCGCCGCAGGTGTCTGTGCTCGACGACGAACCGGATGCGCGGGGTACTCGCCGTCTGGTCTGCGCATTCTGCGCCGCCGCCTGGATCTTTCCGCGGTCGGTCTGTCCCTGGTGCGGCACGTCCGGCGACGAGGGGCTGCAGTTTCACGTTGATGACGCCATGCCGCACGTCCGGGTCGAGGAATGCCGGTCGTGCCGTCGCTATCTGAAGTCGGTCGACCTGCGCGTCAGGGGTCTCGCGGTGCCGGTGGTCGATGACCTGGCGACGGTCGAGCTCGATCTCTGGGCCGCCGAGCAGGGCTTCGAGAAGATCGCGGCGAATCTGCTGGGGATGTAACAAGATTCTGGACCCAATGATGTTCGGGCCGCTACACAGCCTGGACAGAGTAGCAACTCCTCGGGTACAAATTGAGGCTCGCAAGGGGAGGGGGGAGGCCTGTCACGAGCCATTCTTGCGGCAGTCGTTGGCTACGCGGCCTGGACGATCCTCTGGCTTGGGGGATCGGCCGGGTTCGGCGCCGTCTGGCCCGCGGAGTTCGAGGCTTTCGGCGCAGGAGAGCCGATGACGGCCGCCGGGCCGCTGCTCGCCAGTCTCCTGCTCAGTCTCGCCTGTTCGCTCGCGGCAGGCTTCGCGGCTGCCGCCTTCGCCCCGCACACCGTCCGACGGTCTGTGATCGTGTTGGCCGTCCTGTTGCTCGGAACTGGTAGCGGAGTGCAGGCTTCGGTCTGGACCCTGATGCCGGTCTGGTAACACCTCGGCTTTCTCGTCATGCTCGCTCCAACGTGTTACTTGGGCGCGAGACTGAAGCACGCACCCCCCGTGTCTCCGTAGGCCGTAGGGGTTTGAACGGCCGACAGAGGAGCTCCAATGACTGACGCATTTCCACGCGGACGATTTGTCTGGTACGAATTGATGACGTCGGATCCATCAGCGGCGCAGAGCTTCTACACCCAGCTGACCGGATGGGCAACCAAAGCCGGTGACCTTGCCGATCAGCCCTACACGGAGTGGGTGAACGGCGAGACCTCGGTTGGTGGCCTGATGCAGCTGCCGGACGAAGCGAAGCAACAAGGTGCCCCACCGCACTGGCTCGGCTATGTCGCCGTCCCCTCGGTGGACGACACGCTGCAGCAGGCGCAGGGACTGGGCGCGAAAACGCTCGTGGGGCCGATGGACATACCGACCGTCGGTCGGATCGCCGTCATCCAGGACCCTCAAGGGGCGGTCATCGCCGTCTACACCCCGACCGGTGACGCGCCCGGACACGACGAAACACCCGGGGTCGGCGAATTCTCCTGGCACGAGCTGGCCACCTCTGACCATGCGGCCGCTTTCAACTTCTACCAGGCGCTGTTCGGGTGGGTGAAGATCGAGGCGATGGATATGGGCCCGGGCGGTATCTATCAGATGTACGGTCGCATTCCCGGACAGTCGATTGGAGGCATGTTCAACAAGCCGGCCGACCAGCCGGGACCGCCGGCCTCCTGGCTGTTCTACATCACCGTGCCTGATGTACATGCGTCGGTCGAGCAGGTCACACAACTCGGCGGGCAGGTGCTGAACGGTCCGATGGAGGTGCCTGACGGCGACATTGTCGCGCAGTGCATGGACCCCCAGGGCGCCGCCTTCGCGTTGCACATGGTGAAGCCGTCCGCGTGATGGGCGCGGCGGCCAGGGGCGCCGCACTGTTCCCTGTCAGGAAGGCGTGCTCAGTCCGCGTCAGTCTCCAAGACGACGGCTGTCCCATAGGCCAATAGCTCGGCAGCGCCGCCCATGATCATCGACGTCTGGAAACGCAGCGAGATGACGGCGTCGGCCCCCAGGCCGCGGGCCTCGTCCACCATCCGGTCCAGCGCCTGTTCCCGCGACTCGGCCAGAAGCTTCGTGTACTCGGCTACCTCACCGCCCACGATATTGCGGAACACCGCCATGATGTCTTTGCCGATGTGACGCGCGCGGATCGTGTTGCCGCGGACAAGCCCCAGAGTGCGCACGACCCGCTTGCCGCTCACACGATTTGCTGTGACCACGATCATTTGCGTACCTCCCGATACGGGTTCGTCTTCATCGCTTTCAGACGGTCCAGCAGGACCCCGAGAAACAGCATCGCGAAGCCGGAGACCCCACCCACCAGTATGAGTTGTTCGACCAGGTTCTCCGATTCCAGCCAGCCCTGCCATATCGCGTAGCCGCCGACCAGGATCGCCCAGGCAATCACGAGCGGCCAGCCCAACCCCCGTATCAGACGGCTGGCCTCCGTGCGGGGCGCCTCCGACCACTCATGGTCGCCTGGTATGTTGAACGTCGAGGACATCGTCGCCTCCCTCACCTCCGCCAGTTCCTCGACCAGCGTGCGACACGTCCCGCAGTCCTCCAGGTGCACTCGCACGCGTTGCTCGTCTCCCTGGACGAGCGCGCCGTCGAGATGCCCCGAGAGTAATGCTTCGTCGAACGTCCGCCCACATGGCTCAGGCATGACGCCCTCCCTCTTCCAGTTGTGCGCGCAGTTGCCGTCTGGCTCCGTGTAACCGCGACATCACGGTGCCGATCGGGATGTCGAGCACCTGAGCGATATCGCTATAGGACAGGTCGTGAAAATCCCGCAGCACGATGATCTCGCGTTTCTCGGCCGGTAGCTTCGCGAGGGCGCGCCAGACCCGCTGTTTGAGCTCCCGGCGACGCAGATCCGCCTCCGGGTTCGCCGTCGGGTCCGCCAGCTGGCGCGTCAGCGCCTCGCCCGCTTCGCCGAGTCCCTCCCCCGGTCGCCGCTGCCGCCGGCGCCACAGGTCGCGCACCTGATTCCGGACAATCGCGAACAGCCATGGCTGCACGCGGCGTTCCCGGTCGAAGCTGCCCAGTGAGGTGAAGAAGCGCAGCATCGCTTCCTGAGTCACGTCCATCGCGTCGTCCCGGTTTCCCAGCATCTGGAGCGCCAGCAGATAGGCGGCCTGACGATGCCGCCGGGCCAGCGTCTCGCTGGCCTCGCGCCGGCCGGCCTGCGCCTGACCGACCAGCTCCAGGTCCGAGGTGTCGGCGCCGTCGGGGAGCGCCACCAGCTCACGACTGTCGACCATCACGTCGCTCACTACCCCCTTCTACGCGCCTGCCTGCGACTTATTCGCCCGCCCTCGCTCGCCGGGCGGCCAGCCTCGGCGGGGTCCGCCGGAGCCCTGGCGAAGGCGGATCGGCCTCCGGCTTCCTTCGCGCTTTCGTCCTGCACTGAATTGCATTCCTACCAGCGCCCTGTTTGACCCAGGATTGCACCGGAAATGATCTGCAGGGCTGTCGAACGCCAGGGCGACGTCCCGATATAACCCTGTGATGCTCTGGTTTTGCAACCGGGTCACGGCCCCCCCCCGATTCGTCGGTATCCACTGCGACCAGCGGCCGGACGCCTACCAGCTGGTTGTGCTGTATCCGGATGGTTCCGAGGAGGCCGAGCGCTTCGAGGACCCGACCGAGCTTCTCGACGCAGCGAAGAAACTGGGCAAGGATCTGAGCAGCCTCGGATGGGAGCCCTGTCCGACCGCCAGCACAGTTACCCGCCGCGAGAGCTAGCTATGAGGGTGCGGCTTCCTTGCGATACCGCACGACCAGTACCGTGATGTCGTCGCTTTGTGGCTCGCCCACGGTGAACTCGCGGACCCCGGCCATCACCTGATCAACCAGCTCGCGCGGCTCGATTTCACTCGGAGGCGCATTCAGGCATGCGAGGATCCGGTCGTCGCCGAACTCGGTGCCGACTGTGTTCGTCGCCTCCGATACCCCATCGCTGAAGGTAATCAGCGTGTCACCCGGGCTGAGGGTGACGACCTCCTGCTCGTACACGGCCTCCTCGAACAGTCCGACGATGAGCCCCCCGGTCTTGAGATGCTGTACGCCGCTCTTGCCGACCAGAAGCGGTGGGTTGTGACCGGCATTGCAGTAGGTGAGCTGGCCATTTGGCGACAGGATCCCGTAGAAGATGGTTACGAATCTGGCTTTCAACCCTTTCTTCACCATCGCGGCGTTGATGGTGGACACCGTCGTTGCCGGGTCGGAGCCCGGTGCGCGGTGGGCGAAGATTTCCTGGACGCGCGCTCCCAGAAGCCCGGCCGAGGCGCCCTTGCCGGCCACGTCGCCCAGCACGAAGCCGAAGCTGCCGTCCAGATCAAGATAGTCGTAGAAGTCGCCACCGATGGACAGGCAGGGCACCATCTCGGCAGCGGCGGAGAAGAAGTCGCGTGTTGGTGGCGCCGCCGGCAGCAGCGCCTGCTGGAACTCGTAGGCTGTGTGCAGCTCCCGCTCGAGCCGCGCCTTCTCCTGGCTCTCGCGGTAGAGCCGGGCGTTCTCGATCGCGACCGCCGCCTCGGCTGCCAGCGTCTCGAGACCGAGTTGGATTGCCCTGGAGCTGAGCGACCCCTTCTCGCGGCTGTCCAGGTAGAGCACGCCGATGGGACGCGCGACGTCGGTCTCTGCCACGTGCTCGACATACCGTACCAGCTTCAGTGGGACGCAATAGACGGTCCGGATACCGAGTTGGATGGTGCCTTCATGCGCGTCGGCGAACATGTCGTCGTGCAGGTCGGCGACGAGCTGCGGTTTGCTGGTGGCAAACACCTGCTCCGGGATTTTGCGGCTGGTCTGGAACGTGTCGCCGGACAGCGTGGCTTCCCCGCGGCCACGCCCGAGCGTGAACTTCAGCTCGTCTGCAGGGTCGACCAGCATGATGAAGCCGCGTTCGGCCGCGCTCAGAGTGACCGCATAATCGATCACCATCGCCAGCACCTGGTCGAGCACCTTTGCGGTGCCCAGGGCACGCAGGCCTTCGAGTAGGGTGGCGGTCTGGCGCAGGTCGCCGACGGCCGAGGTCGTGGCCCGCGTGGAGGTCTGGCTGGTCTCTTCCAGCAGGAACCGGACGTCCGAATGCCGGCCGATCCGGATCCGGTCGCCGTGATCCAACGTGTGCTCGACAACGGTCTCGTCGTTGACGAACGTACCGGCGCGCGAGCCGAGGTCGCGCAGGAGGTAGCCGTCTCCCTGCTTGACGATCTCGGCGTGGACTCGCGAGATCTCCGCGCTGCTCAACGACAACGCGTTCCCGTGGCTGCGTCCGATCGTGAACCGGGCGTCCTCGATCGGCACGACGCGGGTCTGACCCGATGAGTCGGAGACTTCGAGCCGGGCACCTTTCATGGTCAAGACACTGGGTCGACTGTTGTGAACTGTGGCGAATTATACCCCCGCTGAGCAAAGGTGTCCGTCCGGCCTGGCGGGCAGACGTCGTAGGGGTCGGTTACACGGCTGCCTGGAAATCGTTCCCGCGGTCCCGTGAGCGAGGAGTGTCCGACTATCATCCGACGATACGACTCACGATACTATGCAAGACCGGTTACGCAGGGCCACGCTGATGCTGATCACCCTGCTTTGTGGCGCGGTGTTGGGGGAGCCGCAGGTCGACCCCGGTGTCTGCCGTGGCGAGTCCGTTGCTGCTCGGGATCAGCGACGACGGACGTACACTCGGTCTGGCGCAGCGTCGTGTGGAGCTCACCGTGCTCGAGTAGGCCCCCCATGAACGTCTTTCTGATTGACGGCACCTACGAGCTGTACAGGCACTTCTATGCGGTCCCGTCGGCGACCGATGTCGACGGCCGGGAGGTGGGGGCGGTGCGTGGCGTGATCCGCTCGGTGCTGTCGATGCTGGAAGATGATGTGACGCACCTCGGTGTGGCGACTGACCACGTCATCGAGTCGTTCCGGAACCAGCTCTGGTCGGGCTACAAGACCGGTGAGGGTATCGACCCCGCACTGTTCGCGCAGTTCCACCCGCTCGAGGAGGCGCTCGAGGCACTGGGCGTTGTGGTGTGGCCGATGACGGACCTCGAAGCGGATGACGCTCTGGCTTCGGCCGCGGCGAGGGCGAGCGACGACCTCCGTGTCGAGCAGGTCTTCATCTGCACGCCGGACAAAGACTTGGCGCAGTGCGTGATCGGCCAGCGGGTCGTCCAATTCGACCGACGCGCGGGGGCGCTACGAGATGCCGATGGCGTGCTGGCGAAATTCGGCGTACCGCCTGCGTCGATTCCCGACTACCTGGCGTTGGTCGGCGATGCGGCGGACGGCTTCCCGGGACTGCGGGGATGGGGCGCCAAGTCGACGGCGCTCGTGCTCGCCCGCTATCTCCATCTCGAGGCGATTCCCGACGATGCGGCGACGTGGGATGTCGAGGTGCGGGGTGCCCGCCGTCTGGTTGCCGAGCTTGCGGCGCATCGCGATCTGGCCGCCCGGTTCCGCGACCTCGCGACATTGCGCACAGAGGCGCCGGTCTTCGAGACGGTCGATGACCTGGCGTGGATCGGTTCACGCCCGACATTCTTCGAGGTCTGTGCGCGGCTCAACACGCCCGAGCTCTTCACGCGGGCGAAGGTGCTCGCGGGCCGACGCGCATCGTGATCGGCGTCGCGGCACGCAGCGTAATCGACGGGGCGGTGCCGACTGGCCCGCCCGGGAGCCGATCCAATTGGCAGCGTTGCGCGATGGTGGCGACGACGAGGACGAGCTCCATCATGGCAAAGCTGTTCCCGATGCACTGACGCGGACCGCCGCCAAACGGGAAGAATGCGAACGCAGGGCGCTCACCCTGACGATTCATGTCGAAGCGGTCGGGGTCGAAATCCTCGGGATTCTCCCAGAACCCCGGGTGGCGATGGGTGACATATGGGCTCAACAACACGATCGAGCCGGCCGGAACACGGTACCCACCGATGACGTCCTCTTCGATGGCACGCCGTGAGATGATCCACGCTGGCGGGAACAGCCGCATCGACTCCTTGATGACCCGTTCGACATAACCGAGCCCCGGGAGGTCGGCGACCGAAGGTGTCCGGCCGTCCAGCACCGAATCTATCTCGGCGTGGAGACGCTCCCGCACCGTTTTGTGCTGCGAGAGCAGATACCAAGTCCAGCCGAGCGCGATGGCGGTCGTTTCATGACCGGCGAGAAAAATCGTCATCACCTCGTCGCGGAGCTGTGGGTCGCTCATACCCTGGCCTGTCTCTTCGTCCCGCGCCTGCATCAGCATCGACAGCAGGTCGTCCGGGTCCGAATCGCCCGCTCGTCGCCCGGCGATGATCTCGAGGATGACGTCATCCAGGGTCCGCATTGCGGCACGCAGCTGGCGGTTTGCCGGGGTCGGCCACCACTCGGGTCGCGGGACGACCTGTCCGATTACTTCGTTGGCCCGCTGCAGCGTGACGTTGAGCGCCTGCCCTACGCGGTCCGCCTCGCGGCTGACATCTGTGCTGAGCAGCGTCTCACCAACGATGCGCAACGTCAGACGCATCATCTCCGTCGTGACGTTGACCAGGTCTGGCGCTGGGACGTCCAGCCAGCGGTCGACCAGTTCACCTGCAGCCCGCGTCATCGTCTGTCCGAACCCAGCGATCCGGGTGCGATGAAACCCGGGTTGCGCGATCCGGCGCTGCCGGAGCCAGTGGTCGCCCTCACTGGTGAGCAACCCCTGGCGCAAGTATGCCCGCAGCACCTGGAACCCGCGTGTCTGCTTGTCGTAGTTTCCGACGTTATCTTGGAGCACCCTGCGTACCGCATCCGGGTGGGCGAGCAGAACGAGATCGCGCGTGAACATCCGAAAGTGCACGACGTCGCCGAGCTCCCGAAAACCGCTCATCAACAAATCCAGCGGATCGCGACGGTATCGGGTCAAGCTGCCGAGCAGACCAATGGCGGCGTAGGTGGGGGTGGTCCGAGCCGGGCCGATCGCGGTGACGAGTTCTCGTCGACGAAAGCCGCCAGTCGCTCCAGTGAATTGTAACGCTCCCAGGACGCGACGTCCTGAGAGACAATGGCAGGGATGAGCCAGCTGCACAACGCACTGGGGCCGGGTGGTGGCTGGCGGCGAATCGCGACCAGTCCACTCCTCCCGAATCGGAGGCTGCCACTGCCACCGTTGCGGCAGAGCCGGTTGTTGAACCGGTGGCGCCGGTTGTCACGCCAATTGAGACCCCAGTGGATTTGGAGCCGACCGTCGATACGGCGTCCGTGCCCACGGGCGAAACGCCACCAGAGGAGCCACCGGCGCCGCCTGGTTCCGGCGACACCGTGGCGGTCCGGCGCGATGCTGGAGCACCGGTCTCGTCTCTTCCTGTCATAAGCGCGATACTGGTCTCCGAAGGACGACGATTGGCGGTCGTCGATGGCCGTGTGCTGGGAGTCGGTCAGCGCGTTGGGTCGTGGGAGCTGGTCTCGGTGGATCGCGATACCGTACTGCTCCGTGATGCGTCGGGGGTCGAGCAGGTCGTCACGCTGAATCAGCAGTGAGTGCCGCCGCGAGCCGCCGGCACCTCTCTCTCGTAGTATTCTGAAACGGCGCGCGCGAATGACTCACGACTGACGACTGACGACTGACGACTGACGGATGATGCGCAAGTTGCCGCCTTGGGCGCGCGAGCTGCTCGACCGCCATCCAGAGGCGGCACCGCCGACCCCCGACGATCCCATGCCCGCGTGGCTGGAGGGCGACCTCGCCCGGGTGCCGCTCTGGGCCCGCATCCGTGGAACCGACGAAATCCGGCAGCAGCACCCCTTTCTTCTGATTGAGGATGTGCGGAGTCAGCCCGACCTGATGCGCCACGTGCTCGAGCTGCGTTCAGAGCTCGCCGCGTTGGCACAGCGTCTCATTGAGCAGGGCATCCGACACCTCGTCTTCACCGGGTGCGGCTCGGCGTTTCACGGCGCGCAGTTCGGGCAATTCCTCTGTCGTCAGTGGACCGGATGGACGACCGAGAGTCACGAGTCTCTCGAGTTCACCAACCACTGGGCCCAGGGGCACGAGCCGACCGCGCTCGTGCTGCAGTCAGCGACCGGTTCCAGCGTCGAAACGCTCGACGCCGCTCGACATGCAACAGACCTCGGCGTGCTGACCGTCGCGTTGACCAATACCGCGGGCAACGCGCTCGAGGAGCTGTGCGACGAAAACGTCTGTTTCCCGACCGGCCAGCGCTGCGGTCCGGATGTGTCGGTGCTGACGACCCGGCTCATGATGCTGTATCTGCTGGCGCTGGAGGTGGGCACGGCGACCGGTTCACTCGATTCTCACGCGGCCGATGAGCTGGGAGACGCCATCGGGCATCTCCCGGACATTGCGGCCCAGTTCCTGCAGGAAGAAGACCTGAACATCTCGCAGATCGCGAACGCGCTGAAAGACCAGCGCGCGTTGATGCTGGTCGGCGGCGGACCGAACTGGTTCTCGGCTCGCGAAGGCGCGCTGAAGGTGGAGGAAGAGAGCAGCATGCTCTGTAAGGTGTATCGGCCGGCCGAGTACACCCACAACGCGATACCGCTGTTGTCCGACGAGGTGGCGACCGTTGTCATCGCGCCGCCGGGCAAGGCGTACGCGCGGCTGCACGACGCCGTGCGCACGGCTCGTGCCGCGCGGTCTCCCAGTCTGGCGCTGGTCGTCGAAGGCGACGACGCCATCGCGCCGGACGCCACCTTCGTAATCGCGGTGCCCGGACCGCTTGGAGAGATGCTGATGCCGCCGCTGGCAGCCATCGCGTGTCAGCTCCTTGGCTACTATCTCGGCGCCGAGCGTGGCTACAACCCCGACGCGCTACGCACCGACGATCTCGACCACGCCCGCGCCTGGCTAACCGCCTTCCCCTTCGGGTCACATTAGGTTTTCCTGGCGAGGCGCCCGCCTGGCGGCGTTGCTTCCTCGGTCACAGCCCGCCTGGCTGCTCCCTCGTCGCGCCTTGCCAGACGAACGCCTCGCCAGGAAAACCGGTCGGGTGGCGCATCCGGTGTGGCGGCGTTGCTTCCTCGGTCACAGCCAGGGCGCGCACGTGCGCCCTACCGGAATGAATGCCGGCCCCGTGCCAACCCTCTAACCGCAGACAACTCCAGCCGGGTCAACAGATAGCCGGTCTCGCCCTGAACCGTTTGCAGCGCCGTTACCGGACGCGGTGTCCTCTGAGGGTGGCACACCGGAGATCGGAGACCAGAGATTCGGAGAGCGGAGACCGGGGACTGCGGTGAGGTGACGGTTCAGCAGTCGGTTTAGGCTCTCTTCTGCCTTCTACCTCCTGACTTCTGACTTCTGACTTCTTGGATCATTCATATCGTAGCGCCACCATCGGGTCGACGCGTGTCGCGCGGCGGGCGGGGATGTAACAAGCCAGGAACGCCACCGCGATGAGCACCACGGGGACCGCGGCGAACGTCAGCGGGTCGGTCGCCGTCACGCCGAACAGCAGGCTGGCCAGCAGCCCGGAAACGGAGTAGGCGCCCACGAGGCCAAGCGTGACACCGAGGCCGATCAACCAGGCGCCCTGCTGCAAGACGAGCCTCAGGATGTTGCGGCGATGTGCGCCGAGATCGTCGTTACGACTGTCCCCGATGCCGAGTGCCAGGGCACTGACGGCCGCAAGGGTAAAGCCCCAGCTCTTGCGCAGCGTACGCAACGCGTAACGGGAATCGGAGAGCATAGGGCCGCCTTCTGAGGTCAGGTGATGGACACAGCCGTCCTAGACGGGTTCGGGCGTCTTGAAGTTCGGGCCTCGAGGTGCGGACGGCGGCTCGCTCAATCGTCTCGTGCAAGCCTATAATCGACAGGTTTGCCACGGGCTGCCAAGGAGGTTTCCTCTTTCCAGGAGTCAAAGATGCCGAATGTGCCCAGTTCCTTCGCGACGATCATGTTTGTCCTCGGTGTGCTGGTGCCGTTCGCGGCTGTCGTCATCTGCGCAGTCGTCGGTCTCGTCAAACGCTGAACGCTGACCGCAGCTATCGTCGCCATCTGGCCCTGCGCGGCGTCCGACGCTCTACGCAAGGTACCGAGGACGGCAAGTCCAACGATCATGCAACGCTCCAGCCCGCTGCCGGTCGGATCCCTCCTGTTGCTTTGTGTGGCGATGACGGCGTGCGGCGGCGCCAGCCCCGGTGGTCGGACCGCCGCGGAGAGCGACCGCGACAGCCGACATCTGCTCATCGTGCTCGATGGGCTGCGCCCCGACTTCGTGACGCCGGCGCTGATGCCCGCCCTCCATGCCCTCGGGCAGCGCGGAGTGGTCATGAGAAGCCACCATGCCGTCTTTCCGACCGTCACGCGCGTAAACGCGTCGTCGATCTCCACCGGTGCCTATCCGGCGGCGCATGGGCTCATGGGCAACTCGGTCTTTTTTCCCGATGTCGACCCGGGACGGTTCCTCAATACCAGCGACCGGGCGAACCTGCTCCGAGTCGAGGAGACCGCCGAGCCCCTCCTGACTGCTTCCACGCTCGGCGAGAGTCTGATGACCGCCGGGGAGCGGCTCCTCGTCATGAGCTCCGGCTCGAGCGGCTCGTCATATCTGCTGAACCACACCGCCGCCGGTGCGATTCTGCACTACGACTACAGCGTGCCCGAGGCGCTTCACAGCCGGGCGCTCACCGAGCTTGGTGACGTTCCCGAGGCGAGCACTCCGAACCATGCGAGAAACCGATGGATCGTCGACGCGTTCCTTGAGGTCGGATTGCCGGAGGTCGACCCTGCGGTGACGGTGATGTGGTTGAGTGACCCGGACACCACGGCGCATCAGCACGGCATCGGGCACCCGTTGACCGGCGAGGCATTGTTTCGTCTCGACGCCGAGATTCAGCGTCTTCAGGATGGACTGGCCGAAGCCGGGTGGCTCGAGACGACAAACATCTGGGTCACATCCGACCATGGTTTTTCCGAGCACACCGGAGGTGTGGATCTGGATGGTCTGCTTGCGGTGTTTGCTAGCACGCTCGACGATGGCTCGCCACGCATTGTCGCCGGCGCCGGCGCAATCTATGTCCGTGACGATGACCAGGCTACGGTCAGCGAGATCGTGTCGGCGCTTCAGCGAGACGACAGAGTGGGGGCGGTGTTCACACGCTCGGCGAGGCCAGGCGCGCAAGAAGGGTGGGTGCCGGGCACGCTGTCGTTTGATCTGGCTCACTGGGATCACGAACGGTCCGCGCAGATCCTGTACTCGCCGAATTGGAGCGACATGGTTGGCGAGTACGGCTACCCAGGCACCTCGGCGCAGGGCGGTGTGGCGGGACACGGCAGCTCGAGTCCGTTCGACATTCATAACCCCCTCGTCGCGGCCGGCCCAGATCTGAAGACGCGTGTGGAGATCGACGTGCCTAGCGGAAACGTCGATTTTGCCCCGACGTTCCTCCACGTGCTGGGCCTCGAGGTCCCCTCGTCGATGCAGGGACGCGTCCTGCACGGTGCCCTACGGGACGGGTCGGACCCGACCGTGACCGCCATCGAGACGATGGAAGTCACCGTCGAAAACGAGGACGGCTCCTACGTGCTGACGGCCGTGTTGTCCGCCGTCGACGGTCGGTCGTATCTGGACTACACCACCGTCGAGCGGCACGACCTGGCCGTTGAGCGCGACTAGTCCCCCTTGCTTTCCCCTCTTGCGGTGGCGACCGAAACTGAGGCACCCTCTGGTGCGTCACCCCGAAATCCTCCTAGGAGCACCTGATGCGGACCACGTCGAGTCTCTCGATTGCTACCGTCACGCTCGTTTTCACCGTCGCCTGCGGCGTCGGCCCAGAGCCGGTCGCGGTGCGGCTGGTCGATCTCTTCCAGTCGGATCTGGTCACCGGGTCGCCGCCGGTCGAGACATCGCCGCGGACCGAGTGGCGCTTCGACGGTGCGTTGCTGGATGGGAACGAATTTGCCGAGACGGGGGGGGTCGAGGCGGGGCCTGGTGTCAGCGGCATGGCCATCCGCGATGGCCGTCTGGTAGGCCGGACGACGAGCGACTTTCCCTTGCTGCGGGTCGAGCGCACCGGGGATCTTGGTGGGCAGGACCAGGTGCATGCGGTTGAGGTGCGGATGCGCGCTTCAGAAGGAACAAACCTGATGGTGGAGTTCTCGGCCGCCGAGACGGTGGAGTTCCCGGCGCTTCGCGGCGCGATGCTGGGATCTCCGTTTGTGATGAATACGCCAATCGTGGCCGGAGACGATCTTCAGACCTACACGTTGACGCCGCTGCAGTCGGTGACCGCCGCCGCGGCGCGCCATCTGCTGGTCCGGCCCACCGATGTCGAGGGTGCGGAGTTCGAGATCGAGTCGCTGCGCGTGGTGTTTCGAAAGGAGCACCTGGCAAGCATCCCATCCGGGGTGGGATGGCAAGGCCTGGATGAGGTGTACCACGAAGCGCTGGTTTCTCGGTCGCCTGAGACACTCAGTTTCGACGTCGGCCTGGGCGCCCGCCCGTGGCTCGACCTGACACTGGGCACGATTGACAGCCTTCCGGTGACGTTCCAGGTCGAGGTGAGCCAGTCCGACGGCACGGACGCCACACGCATCCTGGCGCAAACCCTGACCACGCCCGAGCGGTGGGAACGACGGCGGCTCGACCTCGATGGGTTCGCAGGCCAGTCGGTGCGTGTCTCGCTGTCGCTCGCTTCAGATGACGACGGCGCAATCGGCTTGTGGGGCTCCCCGGTCGTGCGCAACGACGACGCGCACCCAGAGGGGGTGGCTCGGGTACCGTCTGACTCGTCGGCAGGATCCCTCGAGGATCGACCGCGCGGCGTGATCCTGATTCAAGTGGACACCTTGCGGCGCGACCATCTCGACGTCTACGGCTACGAGCGTGACACCGCGCCGGTCTTGAGTCGGTTGGCGGCCGAGGGGGCGACGTTTCGCCGCACCACGGCGCAGGCTACCTGGACCAAGGTGTCGACGCCGGCAACCATGACGTCGCTCTATCCGCTGTCACACGGCGTGCGAGACTTTGCCGACCGGCTGCCGGCAGCGGCCGAGACGCTGGCAGAGCAATATCGCGCCGCCGGCTATGCGACGTTGGCCTTCTCGTCGGTGCTCTTCACCGGGCAGTTCAGCAACATGCACCAGGGTTTCGAGGAGCTCCACGAGGCAGAGTCGGCCGATGCCGTGCCGTCCAGCAANACGGCGCGCGAGTATGTCGACCGGCTCAGCGAGTGGCTCGGCACGCATCGCGACGTGCCGTTCTTCGTCTTTCTTCACGTGTTCGATCCTCACGATCCGTTTGAACCTCGNGAGCCATACGCGACGATCTGGGCGGACNCGGCGCACAAGACCGAGCATGAGGAACAGCTGGAGACGCTCCGAGAGCACATCGAGAACCCGCTGTTACGTCAGTTCGGGATGCCCAACCGAGAGGCATTCGACGCTGCCGACGTCGANTCCGCGGCCTTTGTCAGCTACGACCAGGACTGGTATGACGGCTCGATCCGCGGGATGGATGTCGAGCTGGGTCGGCTNGTCGAGCGGCTGCGCACCCTGGGTCTGGACGACGACACGCTCATTGTCTTCATGAGCGACCACGGTGAAGAGTTTCTCGAGCACGGCAGCATGTTTCATGGCCAAACCGTCTACAACGAGTTGACGCAGGTGCCGCTCGTCATGCGNTGGCCGGGCGCCATNCCGTCTGGAGTCGTCGTGGACGAGAACGTCCAGCTCATCGACATCATGCCGACACTGCTNGACTTGAGCGGGCTGCCGCATCCCGAGGGGCTGCAGGGCCGCAGCCTCCTGCCGTTCGTAGCGCCGTCAGGTGNAGCGGTCGANGAGTGGGTGGCACGCCCCTCGTTCTCCGAGAAGGCGCCGACCACCGGTGGAGCCGCGCCCCCGCCCGCCGACACCGAGTCCTACGCCGTCATCGACGACGACTGGTTGTTGATTCACAACCAGACGCGTGCCGACGGCGCGCCGGAGTTCGAGCTCTACGACGTGGCNACCGACCCGCTCAATCTCGACAATGTCGCCGACGGGCAGACCGAGGTCGTCGAACGACTGGCTCGCGAGCTCGACCGCTGGCAGCGCATCGCCGAGCAGGCGCGTCTTCCCGACGACGCTACCGCCACAGAAGGTCTGAGCCAGGAGCAGCTCGAGCGGCTGCGCAGCTTGGGGTATATCCGCTAGCTCGACCGCTGTGGGATTTGGCAGCCGTCGCATGGGCTGGGCCGGTCGAAGACGGCCCCGGCCGCGCGANAATGCGCGGCCCGCAGCCNCGNCNCGGGGCGAAGGGGTCCCCGCCAGCAGCTGCGTGGGGTTCGGGGCGCAGNCNCGATTGAAGAAGCCNCGGCGCAGTCGGTGGACCCGCGGGGCCTTGCCCTCGTCGAANAAGGAGGTTCGGCAANATNNTCGAGGGCCTGCATGCCAACAGATCTGCTCCAGGAAATCCGGAACGCGGCTCGCAGCCTCGCGCGAAGCCGTGGCTATNCGCTGATCGCACTGCTGACCGTGGCACTCGGTGTTGGCGCCAACACNGCGGTCTTTAGCGTGGTCAACGCCGTGCTCTTCCAGCCCTTGCCCTACGAGCAACCAGATCGGCTGGTCGCCCTCTGGGAGTCGAAGCGAGACAACCCCGCACTGAAGTCCCGTCCGACCGCGGNCAACTACGCCGACTGGGTGGCACAGAACCGCGTCTTCGACGAGATGGCGCTCTTTGGCGCGGCCGGGCTCAGCTGGACTGGCGACGGCGAGCCNGAGCAGTTGCTCGGGAGNCGGGTCAGCGGGAGCTACTTCCAGGTNCTGGGTGCGGCGCCGCTTCTGNGACGCGCGTTTCGTGTTGACGACGCCCAGCCCGGCGCCGACGCGGTGGTTATCCTCGGTCACGGGTTGTGGCAACGGCGCTTCGGTGGACGGCCCGAGGTGGTCGGTGAGTCGATGCGGCTCGACGACCAGCTGTACACGGTCGTTGGCGTGATGCCGCCTGGCCTGTATCCCACCTGGCCTGCCACACAAGGTAACTTCGCGTTTCTGCCACGGTATCAGCAGCTGTGGGTGCCGCTGGCGCTCACAGCCGAGCAGCGCGAGGATCGGAGAAGCCATGTCTACGGCGCGATCGGTCGGCTTCGCGACGGCGTTTCGCTTGCCGCGGCGCAGGCAGAGATGGACACGATCACGGGTCGACTTGCCGAGGCGCATCCGGCAGCAAATCGCGACGAGGCGGTCATTCTGAATCCGCTCGCCGACGAGGTGGTCGGCGAAGTGCGTGCGGCGCTGCTGATCGTGCTGGGTGCGGTGAGTCTCGTGCTCCTCGTGGCTTGCGCCAACGTCGCTGGTCTGGCAATGGCGCGCAGTGTCACGCGAAGCAAGGAAATCGCGATCCGGGTCGCGCTCGGCGCCTCCCGGTGGCGCATCACACGGGCCCTCCTGATTGAAGATGTCTTGCTGACAATGGCCGGCGGGTTGGTCGGGGCGATGCTCGCGGTCCGGGTCGTCGACCTGTTGTCTCTGGTGTTGCCCGCTGACATACCGCGGTTGGCCGAGATCCGCGTGGATGGTGTGATGTTGGGCTTTGCGGCCGTGGTCGCTGCGTTCGCAGGAACCCTGTTCAGTCTTGCGCCAATCCTTCAGGTCACCGGCGGCTGCGCGGGTGCGACTCTGGCCGCTGGTCGGCGCAGCGACAGTGGTGGGTCGGGGGGTGGCAGCGCACGTGGAGGGCTGGTCACCGGGCAAGNGGCGTTGGCGGTGCTGCTCATGGTCAGCTCCGGGCTCCTGGTCAGAAGCTTCTGGAACTTGCAGCGCGTCGATCCCGGCTTCGACCCCGACGGCGTTCTGACCCTGGAGCTCTCACTGCCCGCGTCGCGGTATCCGGGGGCCAGCGAGATCCTCGGTTTCAAGACGAGGCTGCTCCAGACCGTTGGGGCGCTGCCCGGTGTGCAGTCGGTCGCCACTGCCTACAACCACCCGCTCGAGGCGACCTGGAGCGACGGCTTCCGATTCGTAGAGCGACCCGCCCCGGAGCCCGGCAGGTCGCCAGGGGGCTGGATGCGTCCGGTTGGTCACGACTACTTCGAGACCGCTGGGGTGACGCTGATTCGGGGGCGGTCCCTCACGACGGCGGACGACCTGGCTCATCCTGGCGTGGTGGTCGTCAACGAGGCGTTCGCCCGGATGTACTCGCCCGACCAGGACCCGATCGAACAACGGATCGCGTTGGCGCAGAACCTCCCCTGGTCGACACCGATCGTCCACGAGATCGTCGGTGTGGCGCGTGACGTGCGGTTCCTCGGTCTCGACGCTGCGCCTCAGCCGGCCTTCTACCGGCCATCCGCCCAGTTTCCGATCGGGCAGATGGTTCTCCTCGCGCGAACAGATGGCGACGCGGGAGCGCTGGCGGCGGCGGCTCGCGCCGCCGTGTGGTCACTCGATCCCGATCTCCCGGTGGCCGACACGAGCACCATGGCGCAGCATTTCGACAACGCCATCGCGCAACCGCGGTTCACGATGGTCCTGATCGGGTTGTTCGGCGCGTTGGCGCTGGGATTGGCCACCCTCGGAGTGTATGGGATGTTGTCCTACTACGTGGCGCAACGCACGCACGAGATCGGGGTGCGTGTCGCGATCGGAGCACGAGCCCAGGACGTGGTCAGTTTGGTGGTCGCTCGCGGCGCGCGACTGACGCTGGTTGGGCTGGGGCTGGGGCTTGCGGGCGCGGCCACGATGTCGCGCCTGATGACCAGCGTGCTCTTCGAAGTGAATTCGCTCGACGCCGCCACCTTCACCGGGGTCGCGGTCACGCTGGGCGCTGTCACGGTGGCAGCCAGCTATCTCCCGGCGCGTCGCGCGGCACGGGTCGACCCGATCACCGCCCTGCGGCAGTGATGCTGCCTGCTCGGGTGAGCATCAGGCTACCGGTGGGGGCCACACCCGTGTCCGGGCTTCGAGACCCTCGGGGAGCGCGCTCTCACTCACTCACACCGTAGTGCCAGGAGCGGATCGACCCGCGTGGCTCGACGCGCTGGGATGTATGTTGCCACGAACGCGGCGCAGGCGAGCAGGAGCGGGGTCAGCGCGAAAGTCATCGGGTCGGTGGCGCTGACGCCAAACAGCAGACTGCCGATTGCCCGTGTTGCCGCAAAGGAGGCAAGCACGCCCGCCGCCATTCCCACCAGAGCCAGTCGCATGCCCTGCCGCACGACCAACCGTCGCACGTCGGTGGCCTCGGCGCCGAGCGCCATCCGTATGCCCATCTCGTGCGTGCGCTGTTCAACCGAGTAGGCCATGACGCCGTAGATGCCGATGACGGCGAGCGCAAGTGCCACCGTCGCGAAGATCCCCAGCAGAATCGCCGAGAACCGCTCGCGCGCCACCGAGTTTGACAGCACGGTGTCGACTGTTCGCATGCTGGAGACCGGTTGGTCGGGGTCGATGGCACCCACCGCTGCTCGTACGGCGTTGCCCAAGGCAGCCGGATCGCCACTCGTTCGAACCACCAGCGACACGCCGCCGAACGTTTGTTGCGCCCACGGCTCGTAGGTCTGCACCGGCGCTTCGGCGGCGAGCCCGTATTGCTTCGTGTTCCCGACGATGCCGACGATTTCACGAAATGTCTCCGGTCCGTTGGTGACGTGGATGCCTTGCCCGATCGGATCGTCGTCGGGGAAATACTATTCGGCCATCGCCTGGTTGATCACCGCCACGCGCGGGCTGCCCTCACGGTCATCGTCGGTGAACCACCGGCCCCGCAGGAGCGGGATACCCATCGCGCGGAAGAAGTCCGGCGTGACCGCGTAGTAGTTGGTGCTCGGCATCTCGCCCGGCGCCGGCTTCGGTCTCCCCTCGATCTGGAATCCGAGCAGGTAGTCACCGGTAATCGGGAACGACTGGGTCGCCCCGACGGCGACCACACCCGGGAGCGCGTCGATCCGCCGCATGACGTCGCCGTAAAACGTGCGGCGTTCCGCTTCCTCCGTGGTGCCGGGCAGGTTGATTTGCGCGACAAGCGCATTCTCCGGGTTGAACCCGGGGTCGGCGTCTTCGAGCACCGAGAAGCTCCTGATCAGCAACCCGGCGCCGATGAGCAGCATCACCGCCAGGGCGACCTCGGCCACGACCAGCGAGTTGCGCATCAGCTGACGCCGCCGCCCGGCGGACGACCCACGGCCGCCATCCTTCAGTGCCTCGCTCATTCCGGAGCGGGACGCTTGCAGGGCAGGGACCAGACCGAACACCACCCCGGTCACCAGCGCGACGCCCAGTGTGAACAGCAGGGTCCATCCATCGAGTCCGATCTGTTCGATGCGTGGGAGCCCGGCAGGCGCCAGCGACGGCAGCGCCGTGGTGCCCCATGCCGCCAGCAGGACGCCACCGGTTGCACCGGCCGCCGCCAGCAGCAGGCTTTCGGTCAGCAACTGCCGGACGATTCGTCGCCGACTCGCACCGAGCGCCGCGCGCACGGCGATTTCTTTTTCGCGGCCGGCCGCGCGGGCCAGCAGCATGTTGGCAACGTTGGCGCAGGCGATGAGCAGGACGAGGCCCACAGCCCCGGCCAGCACCCGCAGTGCCGGCCGAGCGTCGCCAACGATCAGCTCGTGGAGAGGCACGACACTCACCGACCAGCCGGTGTTCGAGCTCGCGTGCGCCTGTTCGATCCGGCTGGCGATGGTGCGCATCTCAGCGCTGGCCTGCTCGATGGTCACATCCGGGTCGAGCCGACCGGTGACCCTCAAATAGTGTCCGCCGTAGTTGTCCCATTGCTCGGCGGTGAGTGCCAGGGGGGTCCAGAGCTGGGTGTCCTGGTTGGGAAACGCCAGACTGCGAGGTGCGACGCCGATGACCGTGTACCGGCGGTCGCTGAGCGTGATCGCCTCGCCGACCAGCTCGGGATCGCCACCGAACCGTCGTTCCCACAGTCCGTGACTGAGCACCACCACCAGGTCGCGTCCCGGTTCCATCTCCGAGGCCGTGAAGCCTCGACCCAGCGCCGGCGGCGCACCGAGCATGTCGAAGAACCCCTCCGATACCCGAGCACCGGGGAGTCGTTCCGGTTCCTCGCCCCCGGTATGGTTGAATGCCGACGCCTGGACGGCCACGAGGCTCTCGAACGTGGTGCTCTGGGCGCGCCATTCGAGAAACGAGCCGGGCGCCACAGCAAACGTGGGAAACCGCGGCACGAAGGTCTCGCGCACGGCCATCAGTCGCCCGGGGTCGCTGTAGGGGAGCGGTCGGATCAGCACGGTGTTGACGACACTGAAGATTGCCGTGTTGGCGCCGATCCCCAGAGCGAGCGCCAGTACGGCCACGAGTGTGAAGCCTGGCCGTCTGGCCAACACCCGGAGACCGTATCGCAGGTCCAATCGGAGCTCGTGCATGTCGGTCACCGGGACTACCTCAGAACCGGCTAATAAATTAGCACTTCGAGGCCATCGTAGCACCCGGTCGACGTGTCGGGCCGGCGAACGACCGTGTGCGCGGTGTCTGCAGATGTTGGACGGAGACGAGCGCCGTGAGGTTGCCCTCTAGTGCTCGGTGTCCCCTTGCTGCCCGTCGACGACGACCCTCCCGTCGAAGAGATGGATCTCCCGCTCGGCGTGCTCGGCATAGCGCGGGTCGTGCGTAACCATGCAGATGGTCGAACCCTCGGCGTGGAGCCCGGCCAACAGCTCCATCACCGCGCCGCCGTTCTTCGAATCGAGGTTGCCGGTCGGCTCGTCGGCGAGCAAGATCGACGGCTGCCCCCCGACGGCCCGGGCTACGGCGACACGCTGCTGCTGACCACCCGAGAGTTGGCTCGGCAAGTGTTTCGCGCGGTGGGCCATCTCCACCTTCTCGAGCGCATCGTTCACGCGTTCCTTCCGCTCGGCGGGTCGCATGCCCCGATAGGTCAGCGGCAGCTCGACATTCTCGTAGACCGTGAGGTCTCCGATGAGGTTGAAGCTCTGGAAGATGAAGCCGATCTCACGGTTCCGGGTCCGGGCGCGCTCGGACATCTTGAGGTTCGCCACCGGTTGCCCGTTCAGTTGATACTCTCCCTCGGACGGCGAGTCGAGCAGCCCGAGGATCGACAGCAGCGTCGACTTCCCACAGCCAGAAGGCCCGGATATGGCGATGTACTCGCCGTTCTGGATACTGAGGTCAATTCCTTCGAGGGCGTGGGTCTCGACCTCGTCGGTCAGAAAGACCTTGGTTACGTGGTCGAGATGAATCAGCGGCTGTGTCGCATCGGTCATCAGCTTGGTCCTCGCATACAAACGGTCAATCCAATCGCACACGGTCGAATGCGTCCCACTGGGACATGTCCGACAACACGACTTGATCGCCCGGCTGCAGTCCTTCGATCACCTCGATGAAGCTGACAGAGCTTCGGCCGAGACTGACCCGCGTCCGGAACGCTTCCTCACTCTCTGGATCGAACTTGAAGAGGCTGACTACGCTCTGCTCCTGTCCGAACACCGGGCGCTGCACGTAGATGACGTCCTCCAGACGCTCGAGCTCGATCGTGCCATCTACGGTCATATCTGGACGGGCACCCAAGGGCAGCTCCTCGTCGAGCGCGACATCCACCGTGACGGTGCCGTTCTGCACCGCTGGGTCGATTCGAATCACATGGCCCGAGATGACACCGTTCCGGGTGTCGACTGAGGCCAACTGGCCGTGCTGGATGTCCCGGGCCTGCGTCTCGGCAATCCGTAGCTCCGCTTTGAGGCGTGTCGGGTCACCCACGCGCGCGAGATTGGTGCCCGGCGTGACGCTCTGGCCCTCTTCGAGCGGCACCTCCTGCAGCACGCCAGAGACGCCGGCGGTCAATCGCAGGTCGCTCACCTCAGCCCGGCGGAGCTGATAAAGCGTTTCCAGCCGGTTTACCTCCGCCTGCTCGGCTGCGAGCTGCGCCTTCACCGAGTCAGTCTGTATCGCAAGCCGTCGCTGCTCGATCTCGTGCCGTATCCCCAACTCGGACGCAATGGACTGCGACTGTCTCAGCTGAATCTGCGACACCAATCCATCGGTCGCGAGCTCTTCGTCGGCTTCGGCCTGCAGGGTGGCCTGGCTGAGCTCCGATTCGACCCTTGCAAGCCCCGCCTGCTGGGTGAGCACCTGGCTTTCCAGCTCTACCCTGCGGCTCTCGAGGCGCGCCTGTCCCGCCTCGAGCTGTAACCGTGCGTCGAGTGCGCTCTGCTCGAGCTGCGGGTTGCTCAGCTCGACGATGACCGTGTCCGGCTCAACGATGGCCCCCGGCCTGATCAGGATCGTTTCGACCGTGCTGTTCGTGATCGCAGAAATCCAGCGAATCTGTTCCGGCACCAGCGTGCCAGTGCCACGGACATTTCGCAGCATCTGGCCGCGTTGCACCGTGTCCATGAAAACCGTGTCCCGTTCGACGCGTGGCGCCGCCGGTTGAAGACGTGAGATACCCACGGTGATCAGGATGACAACGACGGCGAATCCGGTGCCATACACGATGCGGCGAACCTTCTTCGCACGCGCGATGTCGGGACGAGCTATGTCGACCATGTGACTATTCCTCTGCGCTGTCGGATACGCATCATCCTATCTCTGATCCGATGATCCGACCGCGGTCGGCACCCGAAGACTCGCCTCGTTCCGCAGACAGACCGATTAGACGGAAGTGAGGGATGGAAAGTTTGCTGCCACGGGTGACCCGCCCCCTATGGTCGTTCCAATTGTTAAGAGAGAGCGAAGCTCATATCTAGCCTACCAACGGGCACTCGCGTGAGG
>PBRZ01000082.1 GCA_002726085.1 Acidobacteriota bacterium | reverse complement strand
ATCGTGAGGTCGTCGGTCGGAGCCAACGCGCGCTGCATCAGGTCTCGCTGAGACACCAGACCGACGACCACGCCGTCCTCGTCGGTCACCGGCAGATGCCGGATGCCGTGTTGGTCCATCAGGTCGCGGGCGGTCTGCAGGTTGGCGCCCGGCTGCACGGCGACCGGGTCGTGGGTCATCAGGTCGTTCACAGACAGAGTGGCCATCATTCCGCCTCCTTCGGCTGACCTTCTACTGGTTTTGGTATCAACCTCCGTGCCATCGATCGCACCCAGAAAACGGCCAGAAATCGGCCGAATGGTTCAGGTGGAGAGCAGCGGGTGGGGAGAACATCGCACAGCGACGGACAGAGCAGCGTAAGTTTTCCCCAGCCTGATCAGGTCATCACTTTTGCGACGCCGGGAGTCGGTCGACCAAGCCATCGATCACCGCCTCGGTGAACGCCCGGGTCCCGAGGGTACCGCCGACATCGGCGGTGCTCACACGGTTGGCGATGCACTCGAGTAACGACAGCCGCAGCGCGTGGCCCAGGTCGTAACGACCGATGTGGTCGAGCAGCATCCCAAACGCCAGCAGTACCGCCGCTGGGTTGCAGCGGTCCCGCCCGGCGATGTCCGGGGCGGTGCCACCAGCCGGGTCGAACATGGCGACCTCGATCTGGCCCTCCGGATCGAAGCTATACGACCCGCTGGCTCCGATGCCGAGGCTGCCGACCAGCCCGCAGGCCATGTCGGACAGAAAATCGCCGTATTCGTTCAGACACAGCACGATGCCGAAGTCGCTCGGCTTCAAGATGATCTTCGCCAGGAGGGCATCGAACAGCTCGACGCGATGCTCCACATCGCCGTACCCCGCCGCCACGCCTCGCACCACGTCCTCGAAGAACCCGTCGGTGACGCGCTGGATGGTGTGCTTCGAGGACGAGGTGACAGACAGCTGCTTCTTGCGCGCCAGCTCGAAGGCGAACCGCGCCGCCTGTTCGCATGGAGTGCGCTCGACGATGCGTAGCGAGACGGCGGCGTCGCGCCCGATTCGACGTCCGGGATCCTCATAGGTGCCGCCGGTGGCGACCCGCACGACGTGCAGGAATACCTCTTCCCGAAAGTTGGACTGAATTCCCTCGATGGAGACGACCGGTCGATGGATCACACTGAAGTCCAGCCGGCGTCGCAACACGGCGTTTGGCGACTCCGTCTCGGTGACGGTCGGATACTTGAGCGCCAGACGGGTCGCGCGCATGCTGGTGTCCGCTTCATCGTAAAGCTCGCGACCACGCGCGCGTCGAACCTCGAGGGAGAGGTCGACCGGCTGAAACTGCACGTCGAGCGGGAGCCTGGCAGCCACGGCGTGCACACTTGCCCGCAGCTCCGGACCGATGCCGTCGCCCAGGAGCTCTGTGATTTCCACTGCCTTCATGACCATGGCTGCTCCCGTCGGCTCAACTCGGCGCCAGGCGGCGTCCCGGTCACCCTGAGGTGGACCCGTACATGAAACCGGGTCCGGGGGAGCACCCCCCCGGACCCGTCTCATCTGTCACTAACTCCGTGCAACCGTCAGGACGATTATCAGACTAGTGCTCTTCACCCGGAAGCTTCAACGCCGCCAGCGCGCCCTGCATGACGCCACCCTGGGCCACCTGTACGACGATGTACTGCTCGCCCTCGTGCATGTAGGTCATCATGCCGTACTGCCCCGGCGCGGGGAGATCGACGGTGCCGACCAGCTCGCCGGTCAGCTTGTTCCGCGCGTCAAGCACCGCCGGGCCGTTCATCCCTCGCGTGGTCAGCAGCAGNCTGCCGGTCACCATCGAGGTGGCTCGTCCACCGCCGCCCACTCCGGCCAGGTCGACACCTTGCAACGCTGGGTGCCCCTTCATCCGGTCCGACGCCTCGCCGACCGGCGCCCAGAACACATGCTCGCCGGTGTTCATGTCGATGGCGGTGATCCGGTTGTAGGGCGGCTTGTAGATCGGCAGCCCCTGCGGGCCGCTCCAGCCGATCCCCGGACCGCCGGACACCCAGTCTGAGATCGTCGTGCCGGTCGTCCAGCAGTCACCCTGGGACGACGTGCAGGCATGCGTATCACCGTCCGCCTTCTCGCCGGTCTGCACGGTGCGACCGGAGCAGCTCGGCCCCGACGGCTGATACAGGTAGCCGGTGGTCGGGTCGAACGATGCCGGGTTGGTGATGTTGAGTCCGCCGGAGCAGCCCACCCAGCCCTTGACGGACTCGGTGTGCCCCTCGGGCAGTGGCGGCATGTAGGGCCCGCCAATCCGAAACTGACTCATAATCTCGAGCGCCTCTTCCCGGAGCTCGGGCGTGTAGTCGATGATGTTGTCCTCAGTTAGGGTGAGCGCCTCGAGCGGCGCCGGCTTGGTCGGGAACGGCTGGGTCGCCGAGAGCTGCTCGCCCGGCACGATCGACTGCGGCACCTCCCGCTCCTCGATCGGCCAGATTGGCTCACCGGTCACCCGGTTGAAGGCGAAGGTCAGCCCTTGCTTGGTGGTCTGGATGACCATCGGCACTTCCTGCCCGTTGATCGTCGCGTCATAAAGGATCGGCACGTTGGGCAGGTCGTAGTTCCAGATCGGGTGATGCACGGTCTGGAAGTGCCAGAGCCGGTTCCCGGTCTCGACATCGAGCGCGATGATGCTCGTGCCGAACAGGTTGTCTCCCGGCCTGAAGCCTCCGTAATAGTCGATGGTTGGCGCGTTGGTCGGGATGTAGACGATGCCCCGCTCCATGTCGGCCGCCAGCGGCGCCCACGACGAGACGTCACCGGTCCACTGCCAGGCGTCGTTCTCCCAGGTGTCGAAGCCGAACTCGCTCTCGGTCTGCGGAATGACGTTGAACTTCCACTTGTGCTGGCCGGTCCGCTTGTCGTACCCGAGTATGTCGCCCGGCACGTTCTCGAGCCGAGTCTGGCTGTAGCCCTGCTCGTGCGAGTTGCCGATCACGACCGTGTCGTTGACCACGATCGGCGGCGACGAGCTGGTGATGTAGCCGGTCACCGGGTCCAGCCCGGTAAATGGATCGAAGTCATGCCCCAGATCGGCCAGCAGGTCGACCACTCCGGTCTCCGGGAACCCTTCGATCGGCACTCTGGTACCGAACCCTTCCAGGTGCTCGCCCGTCTTGCCATCGAGCGCATGGAGGAAGAAACCAGGGGTGATGACGTAGATCACCAGACGGCCGTCGATGTAGCTGTGCCCGACCCCCTTGCCGTAGCTGGCGCGCATCGACTGCTCCCACCGGACGGTGTGCGGCTCGCGGTAGCTCCAGATCTGCTCGCCGGTCCCTGGNTCGACCGCCAGGATGGTCCGGCGATAGCCGGCCGTCGTGTAGAGCACGCCGTCGATGTAGCTCGGCGTCGACTTGAATGTGTAGTTCTCGTGGGGACTGAAGTTGTCTCCGCGGAAGATCCAGCCCACCTCGAGGTCGCCGAAATTGCTCGCGTCGATCTGGTCGAGCGGCGAGAACCGGGTACCCCCTGAGTCAGCGCTCTGATACCGCCACTCCCCGTCCTCGGTGCCAGGCTGCTGCGCGGCCGCACCGGTGGCGACCAGGGCCAGGGCCAGCCCCAGCGCCATGCCGACCCGACGGGTCGAGCGCCAACGACGTTGCACGTGTGCTCTCATTGCTTCCTCCGAGCGTTGGTGTTACGACTGCACAGACGAGACGTAGGGCCGATTATCGCCCCACCCGAACGGTTGTCAAGCGATCGCGCCTCAGCGGGCACCGGCCCCGGCCAACGCCGCGTCCTCGGCCCGCGCGCCCCGGAGCAGGTTCACCATGCCGTAGTTCCCTTCGTGACAGGCGTACTCATACACCAGTCCGTCGTTCCGGGTCATCGGCAACACAAACGTCCAGGGACGCTCGAACGTGGACGGGTCCTCGACGGTGACCTCATAGAGCAGGGTATCGGAAGCGACCCGCGTATAGCGCTCGGTCAGCTGCAAGTTCTCCCGCGCGCCGCGAAAGCTGGTCTTGTCGCTGAAATTGGCGGTCTCCACGACCAGGGTGTCTCCATCCCACCGACCCCGGGAGTTGCCCAGCCACTGGCGAATCTTTGGGTCAACCGGCGGGCGCCCATCGAGCGGAATAATCCGCGAGTCGTGGATCATCTCATTCAGGATGACTACGTGGTCTTCCGCCTGAAACAGTTGGAAATTGTTGTTGTAGGCGCCAGACAGTCGCGGCACACCCAGTGTGAGACACCGCTCCCAGAGACCGCGATACTCCGGACCCGGCGTGGACCCCGCACCCCGTCTCGACTCGCGGCGGACCTCACCGGCGGCAGTTGCCGCAGCCGTCAGGGCTGGAATCCGCCCATCAGGCGGATCGACGACGAGCGACGTGCGCAGGTCGGAGAGCTTCTTTCCATAGTCCCACCAGAACTCGTTGTAGGCGGCAGCCACGTCCGCCTGCGCGCTCAGGCCGTCCTCGGTCCGGCGGTCTTTGTCCCTGCGCGCCACCGACTCCCGCTCGTAGGCGGCGGCTTCCTCGGCGGTGAAGAACGCCTTGTCGGCCAGGTCCCGCGGCCGCTCGAGCGGCGTCATGCTCCGGTAGTCCCAGACACCCTGTAGGTCCGGGTGACCATCCGGGGTCCTGGTCGCGGTCCAGTCGGACGGCTCAGTCGACTGTGCGTAGCCTGTGAGCGAGCCCATCGACACCAACGCGAGTGAGCAACAGGCGATGAGCAGGATGCGCTTCATGGGAGGTCCTCCGCGAAACCGGCATGTCGGCGGGGACACGCCGCCGTCCGTCTGATGTCCGGAAGCGGCACGATTATACCGTAGACTTCGTGTAGCGGCTATCCTAGACAGCCCCTGACCAGGAGCTCGAACATGACACGCGCGCGACTGCTCTTCACCCTCGGCGCCATCTGCATGGTGGCCCAGGCGGCAATGCCCGCACCAGCCCCCGCCCAGGAGCGGCGCATCATGAGCCCGGCCGGCAGCTCGGCGACGCAGATCGGGGGGACCTACTACGACCCGGTACGCGGCTTCGTCAATGACGACTGGGTCGAGATTCGCTTCGGCCGGCCCCTCAGACGCGGTCGTGACATCTTCGGTCTGGACGACTACGCCGAGCACCTCAACGACGGCGCCCCGGTCTGGCGGGCCGGGGCCAATGAGACGACCCGTCTGATCACCGACGTACCTTTGGTGTTCGGCGATACGACGGTCGAGCCTGGGGAGTACACCGTCTTCATCGACCTGACAGCGACTCCCTGGACGTTCATCCTCTCGACCTGGCCGGCGCAGGTCCGCTACGACGAAGCCAACCGCGAGGCGCTCTTCGGCGCCTTCGAGTACACGCCGGACCGGGACGTGCTCCGGCAACCGATGACTGTGGAGACGCTCGCCCATGCATTCGACCAGCTCTCGTGGCAGTTCCTCGACGTGACCGAGGAGGGCGGCACGCTCGGCATGTTCTGGGACACCTCACTGGCGTCGGTGCCGTTCACGCTCGTGAAGTGATCGGCCGGGACTCCCGCGCCGGCGCGGCGCGCGAACATCGTGGCGTCGCACCGGATGGAACGCTAACGCCGATTTTCACCTTTCGCTTACGTCGCACCGTAGTATCCTAGCGGATTGCAACAGAGCGACCGGCGCCCTGGGGTCCGTTCCGGATCCCCAAGGGTGGGCATGAGGCCGCGCCGGCCGCCTGTACATGGTTTTTCGCCACGAGGAAGAAGATAGATGAGACAACAGACAGCAGGCTCGGACCAGTTGTCGAAGTGCTTCTCCTGGCCCTGGGTGTCCTGCTGGCCATTCCAGGCGCAGGCCTCGCCCAGGGTCCTGGCACCGAAAATGGACAGTGGACCGCCCTTGGTGGCGACGCGTGGCATACACGGTACACGCCGGCCGACCAGATCGACGCCTCGAACTTCGACGAGCTCGAGCTGGCATGGCAGTGGAATGCGACCAGCTTCGGCGCGAGCACGGCGCGCGCAACTCCGTCGTATATCGATGGCAAGCTGATTACCGTGAGCGGCGACCGCCGTCATCTGGTGGCCCTCGACCCTGCGTCGGGCGAGCTGCTCTGGACCTTCACCGAACCGAACACGCACCGATGGGAGTAACTCGATGCGGGCCGGCTACGGCAAAGGCGTCGCCTACGCCGAAATCGATGGGCGCGGCGTCATCTACATCACGACCCCCGGCTTCTTCCTCCACGCGCTAGATGCCGAGACCGGTGTCCCACTGGAGAACTGGGGCCGCCCGGTCGATCTGCCCGGGTTCAGGGAATCGGGCACCGTCGATCTCGTCGAGGACCTGATTGCCGACTGGGGCCCGTGGACGAGCATGGACCGGCCCTATGACGCCAACCAGGGCATCCCGCAGGAGATCGGCTACATCACCAGCTCGTCGCCGCCGATCGTCGTCAACGAGGTCGTGGTCATCGGCAACTCGGCCGAGCAGGGCTATAACCAAACCCGGGTCGAGAACGTCCCGGGCGACATCCTGGGCTACGACGCCCGATCCGGCGAGTTCCTCTGGAACTTCCATGTCATCCCGCGACCCGGTGAGTTCGGGCACGACACCTGGGAGAACGACGCCTGGCAGTGGACCGGCGACGTCTCCTCATGGGCACCGATGTCGGCCGACCCGGAGCTCGGACTGGTCTACATCGTGACCAACGGCGCCACGATCGACTACTACGGCGGGTTCCACCCCGGCGACAACCTGTTCAGCACGAGCATGATTGCGTTGGACGTGAAGACCGGCGAGCGCCGGTGGCACTTCCAGATGGTGCATCACGACATCTGGAACTACGACACGCCGACCGCCCCGATTCTGATGGACGTCACCGTGGACGGCCGCGACGTCAAGGGCGTCTTCCAGGCCACCAAACAGGCGTTCCTGTACGCGCTGGACCGGGAGACCGGCGAACCAATCTGGCCGATCGAGGAGCGGCCAGTGCCGGCGTCGACCGTGCCGGGTGAGAAGCTGGCGCTGACCCAGCCTTTCCCAACCAGACCTGCACCCTACGATCTGCAGGGCCGCACGGAAGACCACCTCATCGACTACACACCTGAACTGCGGCAGCAGGCGCTCGAACTGGCGCGGGCCAACAACCTCTTCGCGCCGCTCTTCAATCCGCCGACCCATGTGGGCAACGAACAGGGCGCCGGCCCGGCGCGTGTCTGTCCGGGGGGGACGGGTGGCACGAACATCACCGGCCCGGCCGTCGCAGATCCGATAGCGGGTGTCGTGTTCGTCACGTCACACAGCGGCTGCGGACGTCTGTCGGTGGCCCCTGCGATCGGCTCCAGTCTCGACGGCGACCACCAGACCGGCACGCGCTACTCCGACTTTTCGCGGGCCACCGGTGGTGGTGGTCGGGGCGGCCGCGGCGGCCGCGGCGCCAATGCGGAGAGCCTCGATGGCCTCTCGATCTGGAAAGGACCGGTGGGACGGATCACCGCGATCGACCTGAACACCGGCGAGCATCTCTGGGTCATTCCGAACGGCGACGCACCGGAAGCACAGCAGGATCTGCTTCAAAACCACCCGCTGCTGCGCGACGTCCACAACGCCCCCACAAATCCCGGGCGGGGAGGCCACGCCGCGATGGTCGTCACGCCGAACCTGCTTCTGGCCTCGGGTCAGACCGCCGACAACCAGTGGCACCTGTTCGCCATCGACAAGCGCACCGGCGAGCGTGTCGGCGCCATCGAGATCCCGGGCGGCACCCGCTATGGGATGTCGAGCTGGGTTCACGAAGGAGAGCAGCACGTAATCATCCAGCTCGACGATGGGCTGGCCGCCTTCGCGATCAACCCGATCGAAGCCGGCGGGAGGGCGCATTAACCTATTAGACGGGGCTTCGCCCCGAACCCCCCGCGGTGGCTTGTGGGGCCCACTCGCACCACGCCGCCACCGCGGGGCGCGCATTGTCGCGCGCCCGCGGCCCGAATTGTCCAGGTCCGGGCCGCCAATCCAGACGTGGCTTCGCCCTGAACCCCACGCCGGCACCGGTTGACACCGCGCCGACGGCCACGAAACCATCGCGCCATGACCAGTCTGCGGTCGCGTCTGAGCTGGCTGGCGGTCTACGCGGTGGCGATGGCCTATGTCGAGTCGGCCGTCGTCGTCTATCTACGCGCCATCTACTACCCGGACGGCTTCGCGTTTCCGCTTGTCCTGATCGAACCGGGTATGAGCGCGATCGAGATCGGACGGGAGGCCGCCACGCTGGTCGTGTTGCTCGGCGTCGCGGCGGTGATGACGACCGACCGCTGGGAGCGCTTCCTGTTCGTTGCCCTCAGCTTTGGGATCTGGGACATCTTCTACTACGTCTGGCTCTGGGTCTTCCTGGGCTGGCCCCCGTCGCTGTTCACCTGGGACATTCTGTTCCTGGTCCCGGTCCCATGGATCGCGCCGGTCTTGGCCCCGGTCATCGTCAGCGTCGGCCTCATCGTCGGGTCGCTGCTGCTGCTTCGAGCCAAGCAGCATGGCGCGCGGCTGGCCTTTCCAGTGTGGCTGTGGGGACTGGCCGTCGCGGGGGGGTGCCTCGTGCTTCTCTCATTTACGCTCGATTTCGGCATCGTGCTGTTACAGAGAGACCTGCCACCGTTCCGCTGGTGGCTCTTTGCGGCCGGGATCGCCTGCGGCGCAGCAGCCCTGGGACTCGGCCTATCCAGGGTTCTGTCAACTTGAGGGCGGACCTGGCACAGTAACTGTATGCCGAGCTACCGAGGATACCGGTTTCCGCCCGAG
>PBRZ01000081.1 GCA_002726085.1 Acidobacteriota bacterium | reverse complement strand
TCATGATCGAGGAGAACGTGGTGCGTGCGGCTGGTGCCGAGTACTGTATGGATGAGGCTGAGATCGTCCGGAACATCGAGGACGCCGGTTTCGTGCCGAAACGGCGCAACATGTTGTATGACCTGCTGGGCGACCCGCTCTTCCGGTCGCGGGCGATCCCCCGTCGAACCGAGCTCGACGTCGCCCGCGCGACCGGTGACACCACTGTGCCGGCCGAGCTGTCTCGGTATCCGGCCCGGAGCCGTCCCGGCAAGCAACGTCGACAGGCTGCGGAGGAGGCCTAGCAGCCAGCTCCTGGCTCCGGGCCACAGGCTCCAGACGGCTCGAGGGTTGTCTGCGCAGGTCTCTGGTCTATTCGTGCGATACGCCCCGCCCAGAGCGCCAGAAGCCCGTAGCCCGCGGTCGAGGACAGCCCGGGCGCGCCCCGCGGGGCGGCGTGGGGCTGGCAGCCCGTGGCAAGAGCTCCGCGGCATTCGAACGGCGCTGCATCCGGACGAGCGGCGTTGCGTCTCGGTCGCATACGGCCTGTATGCTCCCTCGACGCGCCTGGCTGGCCCGGCGCATCGCCGTTCTCGGTGCAACGCCGGGTCTTGCGACGGGCCGCAGGGGCCCCACTAGCCCCGCGTGGGGTTCGGGGCGCAGCCCCATCCGGCACTGACCCAGGCGCGCACGTGCGCGCCCCGCGGGGCGGCGTGGGGCATTGGGGCCCCACTAGCCCCGCGTGGGGTTCGGGGCGCAGCCCCGTCTGAATATGACCCGCTACACCGCCGACTGGGTGCTGCCGATTACCGGCCCGCCGCTAGGGCGCGGCCACGTCGACGTGGCGGATGGCCGCGTGGTCGCGGTCGGTACGCTCGATCGCGCCGTGCCGCCAGGCGCGCGGGTGGTCGAGCTTGGGGCCACGGCGGTGCTACCGGCGCTGGTCAACGCGCACACGCATCTGGAGCTGTCTGGGCTGTGGGGCACCGTCCCTCCTGGCTCGTCCATGCCAGAGTGGGTGGGGCGTCTACTCGCGCGGCGCGCCGCGTCCGGTCCCCCGGACCCGACCGCCATCCGGCAGGCAATCGACCAAGCACGGTCGTCGGGAACTGGGCTGTTCGGCGATATCGGTAACACTTTGGCGGCCGTGCCGATCTTGGCGACGGCGGGCGTGGCGGCGCGAGTGTTTCGGGAGGTGCTGGCGTTTCCCGACACCGGGGCGGCGGCGGTCGTGGAGGCGGCAGCAGAGGAGATGCGGGCGGTGGCCACGACGAGACGGGTGCGGGTCGGCTTGGCGGCCCACGCACCGTTTTCGGTCGGCCGAGCGGCGTTTGCGGCCCTCGACGCCGCCGTCCGAGCCTCTTTCGACGGGCCGCGCTCCATCCACCTGGCGGAGTCGCCCGACGAGCTCGAGTTTTTGGTGACCGGCGGTGGAGCCTGGCGCGATCTGCTCGAGCAAGTTGGCCGGTGGGACCCGGCGTGGGTGCCGCCGGCCTGCGGGCCGGTCGAGTACCTCGACCGGTTGGGGTGGCTGCGACCCGGACTGGTCGCCGTCCATGGCGTGCAGTTGACCGACCCGGAGCTGGCGATGCTGGCGGACCGTGACGTCACGCTGGTGACCTGTCCTCGCAGCAACGCCTGGACTGGGATCGGCCATCCTCCTATTGACCGGTTCATCCATTCGGGGGTGCGGCTGGCGCTCGGCACCGACAGTCTCGCCAGTGTCCCCGACCTCAATCTGTTCGCCGAGCTCGAGCTGATGCGTCGGCTCGCACCGTCGGTGCCCGCCAGACGGCTGCTTGCGTGCGCCACCCTGCACGGCGCCGAGGCACTCGGGTTCGCCAGCGAGTTCGGCGAGATTGCGCCCGGTCGGTCCGACGCCCTGATCGCCGTGGACGTTCCCGGTGGAGTGCGCGATGTGGAAGAATACCTGCTTGGCGGCATCACCCCGGACCAGGTGACCTGGCTCGCGGGGCTGTGACGAAAGCCTGGCAGTGATGCGCAGCCGACGATCGTCTGGGCGGTTTGAGGCGGAGCTTCACTGACCCGCGTCCTGCCATGTTGCGTCGCCTCCGGACCTACGCCGCGTTCGTGCGATTTGGACACTCGGTGTTCGCCCTGCCGTTTGCCCTGGTGGGCGCTCTGCTGGCGGCCCAGCAGACGCCGCTCACCACCGCGCGAGTCGTCTGGATTGTTGCGGCCATGGTGACCGCGCGCACGGCGGCCATGGCCTTCAACAGGGTGGTTGACGCCCGGTTCGACGCGATGAATCCGCGCACGGCCAACCGCGAGCTGCCGCGCGGGGTCATATCGTCTGGAGAGGCCGTGTCCCTGGTCGTCGTCGCGTCGATAGCCTTCATTCTCGTCACCACCCGGCTAGGCTGGATCTGCCTGGCACTATCGCCCGTCGCGCTCGCCGTCGTCTTCTCGTACTCCTTGGCGAAGCGGTTTACGACGTATACGCAATTGCTGTTGGGGGTCGCCCTGGCTATTGCGCCGGTCGGCGGGTGGTTGGCGGCCGGCGGACGCTGGGGATGGGAGCCGTGGCTTTTGGCGATCGCCACAGGCGCGTGGGTCGCGGGTTTCGACATCTACTACGCTTGCCAGGACCTCGAGTTCGACCGCGCACAGGGACTGCGCTCGATTCCGGCACGGTTCGGTGTCCGGGCATCGCTCGGGATCGCGCGCTGGCTGCATGTGGTCGCCGTGATGGCGTTGGCTGGGGTGGCGCTGGTGACGCCATTGGGCCTGGGGTATCTCGCCGGGGTGGCCGGTGTCGCATTGCTGCTCGCCTACGAGCAGTCGCTGGTGCGGCCGGACGATCTCTCCCGAGTGAAGCAGGCGTTCGATCTCAACGGCTATGTCGGGTTGTTCTATCTAGCGGCCACAGCCGCGGCGATCTATGTCGGATAGACCTGGGCGACGCATCGCAGTGGGCATCACCGGGGCCAGTGGTGCACTCTATGCCGTGCGTTCGGTCGCCGCGCTCCTTGCCAGCGGGTGTCAGGTCGAGCTTGTGGTATCCGACTTCGGACGCCGGCTGCTCCGCGAGGAGCTGGGCGAGGCTGCGGCGATCGAGGTCCTGTCCGAGTATCTGGCGACCCGCTACGGTGACGGCGTGCGTGCCGGCACCCTGACGTTGCACAGCAACCGCGATGTGGGTGCGTCGATTGCCAGCGGAAGCTATGCGTGCGAGGCGATGGCGATTGTGCCGTGCTCCATGAAGACGCTGGCCGGGGTGGCGCACGGTCTGTCCCGCACGCTCATCGAGCGGGCCGCTGACGTCATGCTCAAGGAGCGACGTCGGCTGGTGCTCGTCCCGCGCGAGACACCAATGAGTCTGCCCCAGTTGCGCAACATGGTGGCGTCTGCCGAGGCGGGTGCGGTGGTGCTGCCGGCAATGCCGGCCTTCTACCAGGGACCACGTTCGCTCGACGACCTGGCCGACTTCATGGCCGGGAAGATCCTCGGGGCGCTGGGTTTTTCCCACGAGCTGTATCCTCCGTGGGCCGGATGAGCGCCGCGTCACCGCGGGGTCCGGCGACCGAGCCCGGCACGCCATCGCTCGACAAGGATCCCCGCCGGATCGCGGGGATGTTCGATGCCATCGCGCATCGATACGACCAGCTGAACCACCTGCTGAGCGCCGGATTCGATCGTCGGTGGCGCCGCCGGGCCGTCGCGGCGCTCGACCTCGGCGACGGGGCCCTCGTGCTCGACGTCTGTACCGGGACGGCCGATCTGGCAATGACCGCATCGCGCCATCAGCCGGCGCCCCGCGCGGTGCTGGGCGTCGACTTTGCCGGTGCGATGCTGGCGCTGGGCCACGAGAAGCTGCGGTCGGCCGGCTTGAGCCCCATCGTGCGGTTGGTCAGGGGTGACGCCTGCCGGCTCCCGTGCCCATCGGAGACAGTCGATGCCGTGACGGTCGGGTTCGGCATCCGCAATGTGGCGGACACGGCCCGGGCGGTCGAGGAGATGTTCCGGGTCTTGAAGCCCGGGGGGCGACTGGCGATTCTGGAGTTCGGAGAGCCTCGTGTGCCGGTGCTCCGGTCCCTCTACCTGTGGTATTTCCAACGGGTGCTGCCGTTTATCGGCCGTCGGCTGTCGAAACACGCTGAGGCCTATGCGTATCTCCCGGCGTCGGTTAGTGCGTTTCTCAGCCCCGACGCGCTCGCGGACTTGCTGCGGACATCCGGGTTTTTCGGTGTGCGTGTAGACCGTTTGACGGCTGGCGTCGTCTATCTCTATGTGGGCCAGAAGCCGGTTGATACCTGATCGGGTGCCCGCTCGACATCATCCATCGTTGACCCCATGACGGCTGTCGCAGCATTGGGTCGCCGTGGTAATGATGTCTGGCCCCCGCGTAGCGGGGCTGTGAGAAATGGCAGCTAGTGATGCGGCACCGACCAACGTCCGGGTGGCTTGCGGGGCAGCGTCACTAGTGGGCCCGCTGGTATACTGACCCTGGGACACTCCAACCGCACATGTACTTCGATTTTGAAGAGCGTCGCTTCGACACGCCGACAATCGAGTCGGCCATGTCGTGGCGCGAGCGCGGCCTCCTGTCGCTGTTTGCCCACCTGGCGGTCGTCGTGCTGGTGCTGGTTGGGCCGCGGTTGCAGTTCATGCAGAGCGCGGCCGAGCGCCGGGCGGAGCGACTGGCCGAGATGGTCGAGGAGCAGCGACTCGCGCAGTTCGAGGCACGCCAGCGCGAACCCGAATTCATCTTTGTGGAGCCGTTCATCGACACGCCTGCTCTGGAGCCGCCGCTTCAGGCGGACCTGTCGGACATCGACCGTGTCGCGCAGTCGCCGCTGGAAGCCGAGACGCCGGTCAACGATCTGCCCAACGCTGACGGGAATACATTCGAGTTCGTCGAGGCTGAGGATCCAACCGACGGTCTGGATCCGGTGGCCGAGGACGGAACGGAGCTGGACGGGAGCGAGCCTGACGCGAGTGAGCCGGTCGACGGAGTAGACGACGGTGTCGCTGATGCGCCAGTGCCGGACGGCCCCGACGCGACACCGGGTGACGGTGGCGCGCTGGCCAACCCGTTCCTAGCGGACACGCGTGCGGCGTTGCGAGAGAGGCCCCCGGCGGAACAACCGGGGACGATTCTCAATCAGGCAATCGAGGGCCTCAGTGGTATTGCCCGCAGGGACTCGTTTCAGAATCTGCAGGGGCGTACGGATCAATACGGTCCCGACATCCAGTTTGACAGCAAGGGTGTCGATTTCGGGTGGTGGATTCGGCGCTTTCGTGCGCAGATCTATCGCAACTGGTTGATCCCACAGGCAGCGATGGCGATGTCGGGCCACGTCGTGCTGACGTTCAACATCCACCAAGACGGTTCGTTCACCGAGCTGACCGTGGCGCAGCCCTCGAGCGTCGATGCGTTCACCAACTCCGCCTACAACGCGATCCGTGGGTCGAATCCCACGCTGCCGCTGCCGGTTGAGTATCCGGACGAACAGGTGTTGTTCACGGTGATCTTCTATTTCAACGAGATGCCGCCCCCGAGGTAGCCCCCTCTGGCACCTGGTGCTCCACCGCGTATGACGCGTCACGTGCGACCGACGGTGGCCCAGCAGTTCGGCCTGGTGCTCCTGTTGACGGTCGTGGTCCTCGTGGTGCTGTTCGGACCCGCCTGATTTATTGATCTACCGATCTATGCGAACTGCCGATGGGCGTCCGCTGCTGTTGGCGGTCGTTGGGCCGACGGCTACCGGCAAGAGCGCCCTCGCGCTGTGGGTCGCGACGCAGTCTGGTGGCGAAATCGTCAACTGTGACTCGACGGCGGTCTATCGCGGATTCGACATCGGCACCGACAAGGTCCCCGTGCCGGAGCGATGCGGCATCCCGCACCATCTCATTGACGTTGCCGATCCGACCGAGATCTACACGGCTGCTCGTTACAGCCGGGATGCCTCACGCGTGGTGCGCGAGATCACCGCCAGAGACCGACTGCCTGTGGTGGTGGGGGGCACGGGGCTCTATTTTCGGGCACTGACTCGCGGACTCTTCCCGGGGCCGGGGCGCGACCCGGTCTTGCGTGCCCGGCTCGGCCGCGTGGCGCGCCGTCGCGGTGTCGACGCGCTGCATCGGTGGCTGGGTCGTCACGACCCCGACTCGGCAAGACGCATTCAGGTGCGGGACGAGAAGCGGCTCATCCGTGCGCTCGAGGTGTTTCTGCTGACGGGGCGGACGCTGACAGACCACTTTGCCAGCACCCGGTCGCCGATCGATGACTATGCGGTGGTGACCGTCGGCCTTCAGCTGTCGGGTGACGAGCTCCAGGCCCGGATCGCGCGCCGCGTCGACCAGCAGTTCGCCGACGGGTTGCTCGACGAGATTCGTGGGTTGATGGCTGCCGGCGTGCCGCCCGATGCCGGCCCGCTCGGCGGGCTCGTCTACCGCCAGGCGATGGAGCACCTGCGGGGTGAGCGGGACGAAGCGGCCACCCGTGAGCTGATCGTGCGCGAGAATCGCCGCTATGCGCGGCGCCAGTTGATCTGGTTCCGGAAAGAGCCTAACCTACAATGGCTCTCCGGCCCCGGCGAGCGCCTCGAGACCTGCCAGGCGGTCAGCCGGATACTCGATGTCGCCCGTCACCTGTGACCTCGACCCGTGACCTTTCCAATGAGCATGTCGGCGCGGCGGTTGGATGCGCTCGAGCTCCCGGGTCTGTGAGCATCCGAGCCGACCTGGAGGCGCGCGAGGCGGAGTATCTCGCCCCCTATGCTGCTCGAAGTCGCGACTCGCAGGGGCGGTTGCGGGCCGAGTCCGAGGACCCGATTCGTCCGGCATTCCAGCGGGACCGGGATCGCATCGTTCACAGTAAGGCGTTCCGCCGCCTGAAGCACAAGACTCAGGTATTCTTCGCTCCCACAGGAGACCATTATCGGACCCGGCTCACTCACACGCTCGAGGTGTCGCAAATCGCCAGGACAGTGGCCAAGGTACTTCGTCTCAACGACGAGCTCACCGAAGCGATTGCCCTCGGGCACGATCTGGGACACACGCCGTTCGGGCACGCGGGTGAGAGCGTGCTGAACGCCCTGATGCCTGGCGGCTTCAGTCACTACGAGCAGAGCTTGCGGATCGTAGACGTCCTGGAGCAGGAGCGGAGAGGGCTGAATCTGACCTGGGAGGTGCGCGATGGTATCGCCAAGCACTCCAAGGGGAAGGACGGTGCGCCGATCGGAATACGGCCGTCACTGCGTGCCGCGACCCTCGAGGGGCAGGTGGCCCGGGTGGCGGATCTCGTTGCCTATGTGAACCACGACATCGACGATGCCGCTCGCGCGGGTGTGCTGAACACCGCCGACCTGCCAGACGAGGCGGTCGAGGTGCTGGGGCGCTCCTCTTCAGAGCGGATCGGCACCCTGGTCGCCGACGTGGTGGAACGGACGCTGGAAACGAGACCGGACATCGAGCTGCGCATGAGCGACGAGGTGCTGGCGGCCCTCCTCGATCTCCGGACATTCCTGTTCGACGCGGTCTACGAGAATCAGGTGGCGACGGCGGAGTTCAAGAAGGCCGAGGGTATCCTCGGCGGGCTCTGGGAGCGGGTGCGACAGGAGCCTGAGGCGTTTCTCGATCTGCGCACGGTTCGCGAGGAGGGGATCGATGCCGCCAGCCGTGATTTCCTTGCCGGCATGACTGATCGGTTCGCAGTGGGCCTGTACGAGCGGTTGTTCATCCCCAAGCCCTGGGCGAGAACGACCAGATTGTAGTCGTTCATGTACCGGAGCGGACGAAACGCGGATGATATACTCTAGGTTTGGTCCTGGTCCTGGTGACGCCTCCCCCGGTGGGAGGCTGTGCCTGACTGAGACGCGGGGCGCTCGCTTCGATGATCCTCGACCTCCGCTCGATCAAGGGACAGCGAGAACGGGTCCGACGGACCTTCCCGGGGGACACGCTCAGCCAGGGTGGCGGCGATCAGTATAGGGTCGTCGACACCGCGACCCTCGACCTGGACATCCGCAAGGATGGCGGGAAGTATCGGGTGGTCGGTCGGCTCGAAGCGACACTCGAGCTCGGCTGTTGTCGGTGTCTCGAGTCACTCCCTTTGGTCGTGGGTGTAGACGTCGATCTGCTCTTTCTGCCGGTGTCGGATAACACCGGCGAAGGCGACTTCCAGATCGAGGAGTCGGATCTGGGCACGGCGTTCTACCGGGACGATCAGATCGACCTGGCGCAGCTGATCCACGAGCAGTTTCAACTCGCGCTGCCGATGAAACCGCTCTGTCGTGACGATTGCCGCGGGTTGTGTCCAGTCTGTGGCGGCAACCGCAACACGACCACGTGTCAGTGCGTCGAACGGTGGGAGGATCCCAGGCTCGCCGTGCTGAAGAGCCTGAAGAGCGAGTAGGACGCGGACGGCCCCGAGGGTGGGCCACGGGCAGGACGAGAGGATTCGACAATGGCTAATCCGAAACGGCGGCACTCCAAGTCTCGCACGGCGAAGCGGCGCACGCACCAAAGCCTCGACCCGGTTGTGCTCGGCGAGTGTCCGCAGTGTCACGAGCGGAAACCGTCTCATCAGGTGTGTCCACATTGCGGGTATTACCGGGGACGACAGGTCCGGCCGATCAAGGACGTCTAGTCCATCCACAGCAGCTATCAGCGGTGACCAGCAGGCAACCGGTGAAGGCGGGGGCACGCCGGCCGCGTGTCGCAGTCGATGCCACTGGAGGCGACTTCGCGCCCCGCAACATCGTCGACGGGGCGTTGGTGGCTGCCCGGCACCTGGATGTAGGCGTCATCCTGCTTGGGGCCCGCGAACTGTTGCGTGACGAGTTGCGGCGGCACGGCGATGCGGCCAGGTTGGACGTCACGGTGGTGGACGCGCCGGAGACAATCGGCATGCAGGAGTCGCCCGCGGCCGCCTTGCGACGGAAACCGAGGGCAGCGGTCCGCGTGGCAGCGGGCATGGTGGCAGACGGGGAGGCGGTGGCGCTTTTCAGCGCCGGGAACACCGGAGCGACGATGCTTGCGGCGCACGGGGCGTTTGGCTGCTTGGAGGGAGTGGACCGCCCGGCGCTGGCCACCACCATACCGACAGCGGGACGCGGTGCCGTGCTGCTGGATTCGGGGGCGAATGTCGAGTGTCGCCCGCAGCACCTCCTGCAGTTCGCGGCGATGGGTGTCGCGTATGCGCGGACCGTGCTGGGCGTGCCTGAGCCGAAGGTGGGGTTGCTCTCGATCGGTGAGGAGGAGACGAAGGGCAACGATTTGACCCGTGAGGCGCATCAGTTGCTGCGTGGCAGTCGGTTGCGTTTCATTGGCAACGTCGAGGCGCGTGATCTGTATGGAGGGCAGGCCGAGGTCATCGTCTGTGACGGCTTCACCGGTAACATCGCGCTCAAGGTGAGCGAAGGACTGGTCGAGGTGGTCGAAGGATTTCTGCGGGACGAGCTCAAGCGGACGTTTAGCACCCGGGTCGGGTCCGTGCTGTCTCGCCGCGCGTTTCGGCGGTTTCGCCGGCGGGTCGACTACTCCGAGGTTGGCGGCGCCCCGCTGCTCGGGTTGTCCGGACTGTGCATCGTTGGGCATGGGCGCTCGTCGGCCAAGGCCGTGCGTAACGCGGTGGCGATGGCTCATCGCTTCGCGACGGGGGAGATGCTTGCCGGGATTGCGCGGGAGTTACAAACCGCAACCGTGATGCACGGCTAGCGGACGAGTTGAGTCGATGATCGCGTTTGTCTTTCCGGGGCAGGGAGCGCAGCAGGTCGGGATGGGGCGGGCGCTGGCAGACCGGTTTCCTGAGTGTCTCGAGACGTTCGACCAGGCCGATGCCGCGCTCGGCATGTCCATCAGCCGACTCTGCTTCGAAGGTCCGGCAGAACGACTGATGTTGACCGAGCACGCGCAGCCGGCGCTCGTCGCCGTGTCCACCGCTGCGGCGCGGGCCCTGATGGCACGGGGCGTTCAGCCGACCCTCCTCGCCGGGCACAGCCTTGGCGAGTACTCGGCGCACGTGGCGGCCGGAACGCTGGCGTTCGCCGATGCCATGCGGACCGTCCGGAACCGCGGGCGCTACATGCAGGAGGCGGTGCCAGTAGGGGACGGCGCCATGGCGGCGGTGCTTGGCCTGGACGCCGAGTTGGTGGCCCAGGCCTGCGACGAGACGGCGTGCGGACAGATTGTGAGTCCGGCCAACCTGAATGCGCCTGGGCAGACCGTGATCGCCGGTGTGCGCGCGGCGGTGGAGCGAGCCGGTGCCCGGGCCAAGGAGTTGGGCGCCAGACGTATCGTATCACTGGCCGTGAGCGCACCGTTTCACTGCGCTCTGATGCAACCTGCCGCCGACCGCCTGGCCCCGGACCTCCACGGATTGGTGGTGTCGGACCCGACAGTCCCGGTGGTGGCGAACCTGGACGCGGAGCCGAAACGGGATGGGGCCGCGTCATTGGCGGCGCTGGTCGGGCAGGTCACCGCGCCGGTCCAGTGGGAGCGGGTTGTGCGTCGCCTTGCATCGGAGGGCGTCGACACGTATGTTGAGGTGGGTCCAGGTTCGGTGCTGAGCGGGCTCATCCGGAAGATCGTACGCGGCGCCCGTGTCCTGTCCGTTTCCGATCCCGAGGGCGTCGATAGCGCGGTGTCGATGCTGGGGTCTTGACGGGGGGAGACATGAGAAGTCTGCATGATCGGGTCGCGATCGTGACGGGGGCCTCACGAGGTATCGGTCGCGCCGTGGCGCGGCACTTGGGCGCCGCGGGTGCGGCGGTCGTGGCGGGCGCACGAGAGCAGCACGCCGAGTCGGTGGTCGCGGAGATTCGAGAGGCTGGAGGTCGGGCCGTCGCCGTGTCGGTGGACGTGACAGATGTCGCCCGGATCGAGGCCATGGTGCGGACCGCGCGCGCCGAGTTTGGCCGAATCGACGTGTTGGTGAACAATGCCGGCATCGTGCGCGACCAACTGGCCATGCGGATGACCCCGGCTGATTGGGACGCGGTCGTTGCGACGAATCTGACCGCGGCGTTCGCCTGTGCGCACGCGGTGTTACGCCCGATGCTCAAGCAGCGGAGTGGCCGTATCATCAGTGTCGGCTCCGTGGTTGGGCAGATGGGAAATGCGGGGCAGGTCAACTACGCGGCGTCGAAGGCGGGGTTGGTCGGGTTCTCGAAGGCGCTGGCTCGCGAAGTGGCTTCACGCGGCATCACCGTGAACGTGGTGTCGCCGGGTATGATCGAGACTGATATGACTGCGGGGCTTGATGACGCGGCCCAAGCGGCGATGCTCGCGCAGATTCCGTTGGGCCGGTTGGGGTCGACCGATGATGTGGCTGCGGCGGTCGAGTTCCTCGCGTCCGACGAGGCGGCGTATATTACAGGGCACGTGTTGGCGGTGAACGGTGGCATGTACATGTAGGAGGCATTGAATGGCCGTTGCTGAGAAGGTAAAGAACATCATCGTGGAGCAACTCGGTGTTGACGAGGAGGAAGTCACCTCGGACGCATCCTTCGTGGACGACCTCGGGGCGGATTCGCTCGACACCGTGGAGCTGGTGATGGCGTTCGAGGAGGAATTCGGGCTCGAGATATCGGATGAGGATGCGGAGAAGATCACCCGCGTCAAGGAAGCTGTGAACTACATCGAGTCGCACTCAAAAAAATAGGGAGCGGCTCCTACCCCGGGAGTAACTGTGAGCAGGCGGGTCGTGGTCACGGGCGTTGGCCTGGTGTCGTCGCTCGGAGTCGGAACATCGGAGACGTGGGACGCGGTGTGTGCGGGCAAGAGCGGGATCGCTCCGATCACGCGCTTCGATGCGTCCGCATACACCGTGCGGATCGCGGGCGAAGTCCGAGACTTCGACCCGCTGATGTTCGTGGCCAAGAAAGACGTCAAGAAGATGGACGTCTTCATTCAATACGCCATTGCCGCCGCGGAGTTCGCGCGCGCCGACGCCGGTTTGGAAGTGACGCCGGAGATGGCGCCGCGCGTGGGTGTCTTCCTCGCCTCCGGCATCGGTGGATTCAGCACAATCGAGCGCGAGCATCGTGCGTTGCTGAACGGCGGGCCACGCAAGATCTCCCCGTTCTTCATCCCGGCGTCGATCATCAACCTGGCCGCGGGACAGGTCTCGATCCGGCTGGGCGCCAAAGGACCGAATTCGGCTACGTGCACCGCCTGTTCCGCATCCGCGCATGCAGTGGGCGACGCCTTCGAGGTGATTCGACGTGGTGCCGCCGATGTGATGGTGGCCGGAGGGTCTGAGGCGGCCATCACCCCGCTGGGGGTCGGCGGATTTGCTGCCATGCGCGCGCTCTCGACCCGTAATGACGAGCCCACGCGGGCGTGCCGACCGTTTGACCGCGAGCGGGACGGGTTCATCATCGGTGAAGGGGCGGGCGTGATCGTTCTGGAGGAGCACGACCGGGCAATCAGTCGGGGTGCATCGGTTTACGCCGAGCTGGTGGGCTACGGGATGTCGGCCGATGCCTTTCACGTGACAGCGCCGGCCGAGGACGGCAATGGCGCCCAGCGTGTAATGTGCGCCGCCATCGACCAGGCCGGGATCAGTCCGGACCAGGTTGATTACATCAACGCCCACGGCACCTCGACCCCGTTCAACGACCGCATCGAGACACTGGCCATCAAGCGGTGCTTCGGTGACCATGCGCACAAGCTTGCGATCTCTTCCACCAAGTCGATGACCGGCCACACGCTGGGTGCGGCCGGTGGGATTGAGGCGGGGATCGCCGCGTTGACCGTCCGCGAACAGGTGATTCCCCCGACCGTCAACCTCGAGAACCCCGACCCGGACTGCGACCTGGACTACGTCCCCATCGTGAAGCGGTCCGCCACGATCGACTACGCCCTGTCGAATTCGTTCGGCTTCGGGGGCACCAACGCGTCTCTGCTGTTCAAGCGCTACGACGGGTAACGCGTCTACTGGACGCCGCTGTCGGACGTCACCAGACAAGAGGAATCGATGAAGATTGCCGTCTGTCTCAAGCAGGTCGTGACGCGCGACTGGCCGTTGCGTGTCGATGATGCCCGAACCTGGGTGCAGGACCGCGATGCCAGTTTCGAGATGAATGAGCCCGATGCATACGCGCTGGAGGAGGCGTTGCGGCTGAAGGAGCAGCATGGCGGCGAAGTGGTCGTCTGCTCGGCCGGTCCGGCCCGCGTGTCCCAGGTCATTCGGGAGGCGCTGGCGCGGGGGGCGGACCGGGCGATCAGGGTCGAGAGTGATGTCCTGGCGGCCGCCGACGGCGGCATGGTGGCCGAGGCGTTGGCGGTGGCGATTCGGGACGAGGGATTCGACCTGGTGCTGACTGGGCTCCAGTCCGACGACCAGGGCTTTGCGCAGACCGGCGTGGTGCTGGCCGAGTTGCTGGGAATTCCGCATGCGACCATCATCATGGAGGTGCAGGTCTCCGACGGGCGGTTGCGTGTAAAGCGCGAGCTCGAGGGCGGCTGGTTCCAGTGGGTCTCGATGCCCTCCCCGGCACTGCTGACGATCCAGAGCGGGATCAACCAGCTGCGATACGCCACGCTGAAGGGGATCATGGCGGCCAAGAAGAAGGAGGTCCGGGTGGCCCAGCCGCCAGCGGACCTGACGCCCCATCACGAGATTCTGGAGCTGTATGTGCCGGAGAAGGGGAAACAGACACGGTTGATCGAGGGAGCCCCGACCGAGGCCGCCGCCGAGCTGGTGCGCGTCCTCCGCGAAGAAGCGCGGGTTATCTGACGTACGAAGGAGACTGGAGGCAGGAGGCAGGAGAAGCCGGAGGGCTTCGCCTGCATCTCTTGTGTCGTGCTGAATCCCGAAGCGTGTAGCCAAGAGTAAAACACATGATTCTAGTCATAGCCGAGCAACGAGACGGGGTGCTGAACAGAGCAAGCTGGGAGGCGATCGTGGCCGCCCAGCAGACCGGGCAGCCGGTTCAGGTGGCGGTGGCGGGTGTCTCGCTGGCGGCGGTCGCCTCAGAGCTGGCCGCGGCCGATGTCGAGGCGGTGCTCACGGTTGAGCACCCGGCGCTGGAGTCCTACACCGCGGACGGGTTCGTCACGGCCTTTGCCGATGTGGTCACCGGGACGCAGCCGGACCTGGTGTTTCTGACGCACACCTATCAGACCCGGGAGTTTGCGCCGACGCTTGCCGCGCGTCTCGGACGCTCGCTCATCACTGATTGCATTGCGGTCAAGCAGCGAGACAACCGTCTCGTATTCGTCAGGCCGATGTTTCAGGGCAAGTTTGTGGCCGATGTGGCGCCGACCGGCCCGGCTCCCTATTTTGCCAGCTTCCAGGTCGGCGCGTTCCGACCCGACGCGCTGACGCGCGGCGCATCGGCGGCCGACGTTCGTGCCCGAGAGGTCACGATCGACGCCGGTGCGATTCGTCAGACGGTTGAGCCGCCCTTCCAGGAAGCCAAGCGGGCCGTCGACTTGACGCAGGCGGAGCGGATCGTGGCCGTCGGCCGTGGCATCAAGGCCCAGGAACACCTCACACTGGTCGAGACTCTGGCCACGGCGCTCGGGGCCGAGGTTGCGGCCTCGCGGCCAATCTGCGATTCGGGCTGGTTGCCGATGGACCGCCAGGTCGGGAGCTCAGGGCAGACCGTGTCGCCCAAGCTCTACCTCGCGCTTGGTGTTTCAGGCGCCATTCAGCACTTGGTAGGCATGAAGGGGTCGCGCACCATTGTGGCGATCAACAAAGATGCCGAGGCCCCCATCTTCGAGGTGGCGGACTTCGGTATCGTGGGCGACCTGTTCGAGGTCGTGCCGGCCCTCATTTCCGCCCTCGACTCTGACTCCTGAGGAGGATGGTCTGGAGCGGGCAACCCGCGAAGTCGACGTCCTCATCGTAGGCGGTGGCCCGGCTGGGCTCTCGGCGGCCATTCGCCTGGCAGCACTGCAGAAGAGTGAAGGCGGCGAGCCACTGGCGGTCGCCGTGCTCGAGAAGGGGCGTCAGAGCGGGTCCCACCTCCTCTCCGGGGCTGTGCTCGACCCATCCGGTCTCGACGAGTTGCTGCCGGACTGGAAGACACGTGGGGCACCGGTCGAGACCCCGGTGCAGGATGACCGGATCTACTACTTGACGGAACGGTCCCAGCTGCGCCTGCCTTTCACCCCGGCGCCGCTCCGCAACCGCGGCAACTATGTTATTTCGCTGAACCAGTTCGGGTGCTGGCTGTCTGATCAGGCCGAGGCCGAGGGCATCGACATCTGCACAGAGTCCGCAGGCACCGAGGTGCTCTATGAAGGCAATCGGGTGGTCGGCGTGCGCACCGGCGATTGGGGCCTCGACGCGCAAGGTGAGCGAAAGGGGACTTTCGAGCCCGGTGTCGACATCAAGGCGGCTGTCACGATTTTGGCTGACGGCGCGCGGGGAAACCTGACCAAGACGCTGATCCGAAAGGTCGGGCTCGAGGGCCCGACTCCCCAGGCCTTCGCGATCGGGATCAAGGAACTCTGGGAGATTCCACCCGACCGGGTCGAGTCCGGGACCGTGGTGCACACCTTGGGGTACCCGCTGCGAAGCGAGGAGTTCGGCGGCGGCTTCATCTACGGCATGCCGGAGGGGCGGCTGGCGGTCGGTTTCGTGGTCGGGCTCGATTATCGGGACCCGCTGTTCGATCCGCATATGGCGTTTCAGCGATTCAAACAGCATCCCGTCGTCTCGGCAGTGCTGAGGAGCGGCCAGATGACACGATACGGCGCCAAGGCGATACCCGAAGGGGGCTGGCGCGCCCTTCCGCGGTGTCACGTCGACGGCGCCTTGATCGTCGGGGATGCGGCTGGATTCCTGAACTCGTTGCGACTCAAGGGAATTCATCTGGCCATGAAGAGCGGGATCTGCGCCGCCGACACCGCCTTCGAGGCGGTGCGCGAAGGCGACGTGTCGGCGGCGAAGCTCGCCAGGTTCCAGCGGCGCGTGAACGCCGGCAGTGTTCGGCGCGAGCTGTTCCCCGTGCGGAACGTCCATCAGGCGTTCCGCGCGGGGTTTTTCGCCGGCGCGGTGTGCGCCGGGCTGGTACCGCTGACCGGGGGCTGGTGGCCCCGGGGGCTGCTGTCGAGCGAGACGGGCCACGAGCGGATGGTGCGTCTGGACCGCTACTACCGCGCCGGACGTCCAGACCCCGAGGGCGCGAGCAACGCGGCGACGGTTGATGGCACCGTGACGTTCGACAGGCTGACCAACGTCAATCGCTCCGGTACGCGTCACGAAGAGGACCAGCCGGTGCATCTGCTCGTAGAGGGCACCGACGTGTGCCGGACTCGATGCCGTGAGGAGTACGGCAACCCCTGCGTGCGTTTTTGTCCGGCCAATGTCTACGAGATGATGAGTGACGGCGACGGTAGCGGGGCCGGGCATCGCCTGCACATCACGGCCTCGAACTGCGTCCACTGCAGGACGTGCGACATCATGGATCCCTACCAGATCATCAACTGGGTGCCGCCCGAGGGCGGGGGCGGCCCAGCATACGAAGGGATGTAGCGTGGACGACCGACCAGAAGTCCAAGGCCGTCCCGGTCGGCTACAGGCTACTGGCTTTTGCCTTCAGGTGCCCTGGTGACGGAGACAGTGCTTACGCGGTGGCAGCTGGCACAGGCGGCGCTCATCGCCGGGGTCGGGGGGCCGATCATCGGGGCACTTGGCCGCACGGTGCGCTGGCGGGTCGAAGGTGCCGAGCACTACGACGCCATCGTGGCCGAGCACCGTCAGCCCATCTTTGCGTTCTGGCACGGGCGCATTCTGTCGGCGACCTACTACTGGCGTGACCGTGGCATCGTGGTCATGACCAGCAGCAATTTCGATGGCGAGTGGATTGCCCGGATCATCCGGCGGTTCGGGTATGGCACGGCCCGCGGGTCGACGTCGCGTGGTGCCCGGCGCGCACTCATCCAGCTCAAGCGCGATGTTGCCGCCGGGCGGCCGGCGGCGTTCACGGTCGATGGTCCGCGTGGACCGGCCGGCCGGGCGCAGCCCGGCGCGGTGTGGCTGGCTGGTGTGACCGGCAATCCGATTCTGCCGTTTCATATCGAGGCCGACCGGTTCTGGTCGGCGCGCAGCTGGGACCGCACGCAGATTCCCCGGCCATTCAGCGCCGCGGCAGTGTCGATCGGTGAGCCATTCGAGGTGCCCGACCCGTCGGTGGACGGCGTTATTGAGGAGCGCCGCGCCGCGCTGGAGCAGGTGCTCGCGGAGCTGGGTGAGCGCGCCACGGCGCTGCTGCGGAGAGGGTGACGGCGGACGAGGAGGACCGGCTCATGTTACTTGTCGGGAGCGATCATTTCATCGATCATCAGACACCAGACGGCCATCCCGAGCAGCCTGCGCGAGCCCGAGTGATGGCCGAAGTGAGCCGGCGGTGGTCCGACGCGGGCGGGGCGTTGACGGCGCCTCGCCCGGCGACGCTTGATGAGCTCGTTCGCGTACACACGCCGGAGTATGTGGACCAGATCGCCGACACCGCCGGGCAGCGGTTTCGGCTCGATGCCGACACCTACACGTCGGCCGACTCCTACGACGTCGCGCTCCACGCAGCCGGTGCCGCCATCACCGCGGTCGAGCACACGCTCACCGAGGCCATGCCCGCCATCGCGTTCGTCCGGCCTCCCGGTCACCATGCCGAGCCGGACCGTGCGATGGGGTTCTGTCTGTTCAACAATGTCGCCGTCGCCGCCGCCTCGGCGCGGGCCGCGGGGGTGAACCGGGTCGCGATACTCGACTACGACGTACACCACGGCAACGGTACTCAGTGGATGTTCTACGACGACCCGGCCGTGCTCTATGTCTCGCTGCACCAGTACCCGTTCTATCCAGGGACAGGCGCCGTCACCGACGTTGGTCGTGGCGACGGGATCGGCTTTACTCTCAACGTGCCGCTCGAGGCCGGGGCGAGTGACGCCGACTACGACCGCGCCATGCGCGAAGTAGTCGGGCCCGTGGTGACGGCGTTCGCACCGGAGCTGATTCTCCTCTCGGCTGGTTACGACGCTCACGCCCAGGATCCGCTTGGTGGAATGCAGGTGTCGACCGAGGGCTTTGCGGCGATGACGGCACACGTGCAGCGCCTGGCCGAGACCTGCTGCCAGGGGCGGCTGGCGGCGGTCACCGAAGGCGGATACGACCTGACGGCCCTCGACGCCTGTCTCGAGTCCACGCTGACACAACTGGGCGACGGACCTCCGGCGTCCGGGGCGGCTGTGATCGGCGACACCAACCGGGTCAATTCAGTGATCCCTGCCGTGCGACAGGCTCTCGCGCCGTATTGGTCGGGAATCTTTCGGTAGATTCGAGGAGACCGGAGGCAGGAGACATCGGAGCTGTGCCCAGGCGTTCTGTTTGACCGGCCACACTCCGCGGCGGGGCACGGCCGTCGGCCGCTTGCTATAATTCTTGCAGACCCTCATTGGTTCCCGTCTCAGACGTCCAATCACAAAACCACCACCGTGTCCGACTACAACCCGCAGGCGATCGAAGAGAAGTGGCAGCGGCGCTGGGCCGACGAGCGCGCATTCGAGGTGACCGAGGAGCCCGGGCGCCCGAAGTTCTACTGTCTCGTCATGTTCGCCTATCCGTCCGGTCATGCGCACGTCGGACACGTGCGGAACTACATGATCGGCGACGTCATTGCGCGGATGAAGCGGATGCGCGGCTTCAACGTCCTGCACCCGTTCGGGTGGGACGCCTTCGGCTTGCCGGCCGAGAACGCCGCCATCAAGAACCGGTCGCATCCTGAAACCTGGACGCTCGAGAACATCGCGCACATGAAGGGGCAGCTACAGCGGCTGGGTATCAGCTATGCCTGGGAGCGCGAGCTGGCGACCTGCGAGGCGAGCTACTACAAGTGGAACCAGTGGCTGTTCCTCCAGATGTTCGAGCGGGACGTGGCGTATCGTCGCCGCTCCACGGTGAACTGGTGCTCGAGTTGCGCGACGGTCCTCGCCAACGAACAGGTTGTCGACGGCGGCTGCTGGCGGTGCGGCACCGTGGTCGAGCCACGAGANCTCGAGCAGTGGTTCCTGCGGATCACCCAATATGCCGACGGGCTGCTCGACGGTATCGAGCGGCTCGACGAGTGGCCCGACAAGGTGCTGACGATGCAGCGGAACTGGATCGGACGCTCCGAGGGGGCGCTGGTCAGGTTCCCCGTTGAANACGCCGGCGCCGAGCCGGTCGCGGATGGAGACGCGGTCGAGATCGAGATCTTCACCACGCGGATCGACACGATCTTTGGCGCGACCTTCGTGTTGCTGGCGCCGGAACATCCCTTGGTCGACCGCTTCGTCGATGAGGCGACAGACCCGGAGGCGTTGCGCCGACAGGTGCAGCAGTTCCGCGCGTTGGACCGGACCGACCGCATGACCGGGGCGCTGGAGAAAGAGGGGTTCGATACCGGGCGCACTGCAGTCAACCCGTTCACCGGGCGGCCGGTGCCGGTCTGGATCGCCAATTTCGTGCTCGCCGAGTATGGCACCGGCGCCGTCATGGCGGTGCCGGCCCACGACCAGCGGGACTTCGAGTTTGCACGAAAGTATGGAATGCCGGTGGAGGTGGTGATTCAGCCCCCAATCGAAGGTGACGTTGCGCCCCTCGACGGTGCGACCCTGGAGGCAGCGCATTCGGGGTCGGGCACGCTGGTGAACTCCGGCGAGTTCACGGGCCTGTCCACAGAGGGCGCGGCCATGCACATGGCGCGGGCGGCCGAGTCGATGGGGGTGGGCCGAGCAGAAGTGCAGTTCAGACTCAAGGATTGGGGAATTTCACGGCAGCGGTACTGGGGCACGCCGATCCCGATCATCCACTGTGATGCGTGCGGGTTGCAGCCGGTGTCGCTGGACGATCTTCCGGTCGAGTTGCCCAAGGTGTCGGAGTTCACCGGTCGAGGCGATTCGCCGCTGGCGCAGATCCCCGAGTTCGTCAACACCACCTGTCCGTCATGCCAGGGACCCGCGCGTCGGGAGACCGACACGATGGACACGTTCGTGGACTCCTCCTGGTATTTCTATCGCTACTGCGATGCGTCGAACGATGCTCAGGCCTTCGACCCCGAGACGGTCCGCTACTGGGGACCGGTCGACTTCTACAGCGGCGGCGTCGAGCACGCGATCCTGCACTTGATTTACTCTCGATTCTTCTGCCGGGTGTTCAAGGATCTCGGCATGGTGGACCACGACGAGCCGTTCACGCGTCTGCTGACTCAGGGTATGGTGCTGCGCGACGGCGCGGTGATGTCGAAATCAAAGGGTAACGTCGTCGACCCCGATCAGATGATCGCGAGCTATGGCGCCGACACGCTACGGCTGTACGAGATGTTCGTCGCGCCGCCCGAGAAGGAGATCGAGTGGACCGACTCCGGGCTGGAGGGCAGCTTCCGATTCTTGGCCAGAGTCTGGCGGCTCGTCACCTCGCTCTGTTCGGTGGCGGCTGGCACACCACAAACCGGCCTCGAGACGATGACGCTCGATGACGCCCATCGCGCGCTCCGCCGGAAGACGCACGAGACGATTCGTCGGGTCTCGGCGGATCTCGACCCGCGTGTGCATCTGAACACTGCGGTGTCGGGGCTGATGGAGCTCGTCAACGACCTCTACGCCTTCTGCGAGCGGCATGGGTTGGCGCCACATGCTGCCGCGGCGGGGCAGGGGGCGCCGGCGGCTGACCAGGTGGCGGCGGAGACACGCGCAGTGCTCGGAGAGGCGATCGAGGCGCTGGTGCTGATGTTGTCACCCTTCACCCCGCATCTGTGCGAGGAGCTCTGGGAGCGACTCGGGCACGTCGGCGGCCTCGTCACGGTGGCGTGGCCCACGTTCGACCCGGAGGTAGCGCGGGCGGACGAGATTGTGGTGCCCGTGCAGGTCAACGGCAAGCTCCGCGCTCGTCTCACCGTGCCGGCCGTTGTAGCGGACGAAGACCTGCGGACGTTGGCGTTGGAGGAGCCCGCCGTGCGATCGCATACCGCTGGCAAGACCGTGGCGCGTGTCGTGGTCGTCAAACGCAAGCTCGTGAACATAGTGATTAGATGATGTGTCCCCTGAGCTGCGTCGAAGGGTGAATATCGTGGTACGGTAGTCAGGAAACGGAGACAAGACGATGACGAGCCGACAGCGATCCAATCTGGCGGGCCTGATGTGCGCGTGTGTCGCGGCGCTCGCTTGCAGCGGGTGCGGGTATTCGCTCACCGGGCAGGGGTCATTCCTGCCCGACTACATCCAGACGATCGGCGTGCCGATGTTCGAGAACGCAACGACGGTGTTCGAGGTGGAGCAGAACTTGACCCAGGAGGTTCGGACGGCCTTCATTGGGCGTGGGCCATACACGGTCATCGCGTCCGATACCGGCGTCGACGCCTTGCTCGCCGGCACGATCACCGGTATCACGATCCTGCCGGCGACATTCACCGCGCAGCAGCAGGCCTCGCGCTACATCTTTACCCTGAGCGCCGCGATCGAGTTTCGCGATCTGACGACCAACGAGATTCTCTGGGAGAATCCCGCGCTCACCTTTAGCGACGAGTACGAGGTGGCGTCTGGGACCGGTGGTGAACTGGATGCCTCGACGTTCTTCGGCCAGCAGTCGAACGCCGTTGAGCGGGTGGCCAAGGATTTCGCCGGTACGGTCGTGAGCTCGATTCTGGAGGCGTTCTAGCGACGCGGTGCCGAGAGCCCTCGACGATCGACGGCACCGCATCGCTAGACAGCATTTATCATAGCCCCGCTACGCGGGGGCTAGACGCCCACTACAGACGGGCGTCCAGCTGCTCTAGGGTCTGCCGTGACGGCGTCCCGAAGCCCGCAGCCCGATGCCCCACAGCGGGCCAGAGCGCGTAACGCTGGCCCCATCCTCCATGGGCACCATCACACCAAGCGCGGCGCACAAGCGAATTGCGTCCGGCGATCTGGACCCCGTCTATCTGGTGCTGGGGGACGATGCTGTAGAGACGGCTGAGATGGCCGACGCCTTCCAGGAAGTCGTGGACGACGGCTTGCGGGCGTTCAACGTCGTGCGGCTGTATGGAGGCGATGCGACTTTGGGACAGGTCATCGACGCGGCAAACACGCTGCCGATGATGGCGCCGCGTCGCATCGTCATCGTGCTGCGAGCGGAGCACTGTCTCGTGCCGAAGCGCGAGAGCCGCGCCACGGCTGCAGACTTGGAGGAATTCGAAGCTTATCTTACAGACCCTCACCCGCACGCCAGTCTCATCCTCGTCGCCGGCGACCTCGACAAGCGTCGCAGCATCACGAAGCGGTTGCTCAAGACTGCGACGGTGGTGACCTGCGGCGTTCTCGACACCCTCGCCGATGCTGAGCGATGGGTGCGGCGGCGCGTCTCCGCCGAGGGCATGTCGATCGAGCCGGCAGCCGCCCGTCTGCTCGCGGAGCAGGTGGGTCCGAATCTCACGCGACTGCGTGGTGATGTCGAACGGCTCTTGATCTTTGCCACCGGACAGTCGTCTATCGGGGTGGCCGACATCCGGGAGATCGCCGGCCCGGCAGCGGCGCATGATGACTGGGGGGTTGCCAGAGCGATCGAGCACGGCCAGACGGCCCAAGCGCTGAAAGAGCTGGCGTTGGTGCTCGAATCTGGCGCCGCAGCCTACATGGTGCTGGGGCAGCTGGCCTGGGTGGTGAGAACGAAGCTGCCGTCCGCACGGCTTCCCGATGCGGTTGAGGCACTGTTCCGAACCGACCTGGCTCTGAAGAGCTCGGCTGGCGACCACCGGGTTCTGCTGGAGCGACTCGTATTGGAGCTATGCAGCGCGGGTCTTGGGGGGGCTGGTGGACGTCGACCCCAGGGNCGGCGCGTCGTGAGTAAGCTGAGTTAACCCGCCGCGCCGGCGAGCCGTTTGGCGAGCCGAGATTTGTATCGCGCCGCAGTGTTGTCGTGGATGATGCCCTTGGCGGACATCTTGTCTATCAGCGAGACGGTGCCGTTGAGAACCGACCGCGCTTCGTCGGTTTTGCCCTGGTCGATTGCCGTACGTAGCGACTTCAACGCGCGGCGCAGCCGGGTTCGCATCCCCCGGTTCCGCGCACGTCGGACAAGGTCCTGTTTATGCGCCTTCAACGTGTTTTTGTGATTGGCCAAAACGTCGTGGATCCTTTCCGTTCCTTGCTGCCCGCCGGTCCTGACCGGCCAGACGACCCTTCATTATAGCACTTGCGGACGGTGGGGCGACGCTTTGCGGCCCTTACCGACCCTTCAGGCGACGTAATGTGCGGCGTTGCCGCTTGTCCAGTCTCGGGGGCGTCCCGGTTGCGGTGCGTCCAGAACCCCGGCGACGTGGGCCGCCCGGTGAGCCACCGAGACGGAGCAGCTCGAGCTCGGCTGCGGTCGGTGCCGGGGTGACGTCATCATAGAGTGTCCTCGCCGTCGCCTTCGGGAGGTGCTGCGTGGCGAGGGATCGCACGACCACCTGTTGTCGTCGGCCGTTCGGGCGTGTTATCGAGAGCCGGTCACCCTGCTGAATCGTCCGGTGCGGTTTGGCGCGCTGACCGTTCACATCGACCTTGCCGCCGCGACAGGACCGTTGGGCCTCCGACCGGGTCTTGAACAGACAGGCGACGTCGAGCCAGACATCAAGTCGGGCACGGTCGTTCGCAGCGTCCTCTGGTGGCACCTTGGTCGCTAGCGCCGGGAGCCGTCGTCGTCGGCTGGGCGTGGCGCCGGTGGGACATCCGAATAGGTCGGGATGCGCCGACCATTTCTCACTTCGTAGCTCTTGTAAATGGTCTGGCCGTTCGACACGGTGGCCGAGCGGTCCCGGTCCGTCACGGTCGTGGACGAACGGACGCGGTCGAGATAGTTTCTGGTTTCGCGGTACGGCGGGACCTGGTTGCCATACCGCGCCACCGCTTCTGGTCCGGCGTTGTAGGCGGCCAGAGCGAGCTCTTCGTTGCCGTCATAGCGGTCGAGGAGTTGGCGTAGGTAGGCGACACCGCCACGGACGTTCTGGTCGGGGTCGTAGGGGTCCGTCACTTGCAAGTCGGCTGCCGTGGCCGGCATCAGCTGCATCAGTCCCATCGCACCCTTCTCCGAATGGGCTCGCGGGTCGAAGGCCGATTCGACCTGGATGATCGCCCGCACGAGATCGGGCCGCACGGCGTGGCNGGTCGCTTCCCTCAGGATGATCGCATCGAGGCTCTGGCCTGGAACGGGCCGGGCAGCGCGAGTCGCACGAATCGCCGACGTTCCACGCACCGGAACGGTTGTCACCGCCCCCATACGCGGGGTATCTGACAGGNCCAGCACGCCGCCAGCCTCGCGCCACGAGTAGATTTGCGCCTCGGCGGCTCCGGAGAAGCCCACGAAGACGGTCGCGACGAGGAGACCGCCGAGCAGTCTCTTGGTCGCGAGCGAGTGTGTCGGGACACGGAACATCACTTGCGCACCATACCGTACATATCGGGGCGCGACCGCAGGCGCGTTAGAGGCTGCACCCGTCACCCCGCGAGCATCCCGGCTACGACTGTGCGGCTTTCGGCCAACAGCACGTCGATTCTCTCCGGCTGCCGGCCGCCGGCCTGGGCGAAATCGGGCCGCCCACCCCCACCGCCACCGACAATCGGCGCGATCGCCTTGACGACCTTCCCGGCGTGTACCCGCTCGGTAAGATCCTTGCTGACCGACACGACCAGCGCCACCTTGCCCCCGTTTTCCGAGGCCAGCACCACCACTCCTCGCCCGAGACGGTCACGCAGCGAATCGGCCAGACCGCGCAAGGAGCCCTTCTCCAGCCCCGATACGCGTCGTGCGATCAACCGGGCATCGCCTATCTCGACTGCGTCGTCACCACCCGCGCTACTGTGGGTCCCGAGCGCCGCTTTCATCTTCAGCTGTTCGAGCTCGCGCGTCAGCCGCTTGGTCTCGGCAGTCAGCCGCTCGACCGTCTCGACGGCCTGTGTTCCGGGGACGCCCAGAGCGACCAGCACCTGGTCGAGTGACGAGCGCTGTGCCTGGAGGTGGGCCACGGCGCCCGCGCCGGTGACCGCCTCGATTCGGCGCACACCTGCCGCGACCCCAGTCTCCTGAGTGATCGCCAACAGACCGATGTCGCCGGTGGCGCGGCAGTGCGTTCCCCCGCAGAGCTCCATGCTCACGCCTGACACCGACACAACCCGCACCGATTCGCCGTACTTTTCGCCAAAGAGCGCCATCGCGCCGGAGTCAATCGCCTCCTGGGTCGAGCGTGTCTCAGTGTCAACCGCGTCGTTTTCGTAGATGTGGGTGTTGACATCGCGCTCGATGGCGTCGAGCACGTCACGGCCGATTGGTGCGCCATGCGCGAAATCGAACCTGAGCCGGTCGGGCGCGACCAGCGACCCGGCCTGCTTGACATGGGTGCCGAGCTGTTTCCGCAACGCGGCATGCAGGAGATGCGTCGCGGTATGGTTGCGGCGAATTGCGTCCCGGCGCGGCGCGTCGACTTCCGCCGTCACGCGCTGTCCCACATGGAGCGCGCCGGCCGTGACCGTGACGCGGTGCAGCCGTGGCCAGCCTGGGACCGGTCTGGAGACGTCATTCACGGCGGCCCGGGCGCCGTCGTCTGTCCTGAGCTCACCCTCGTCCGAGACTTGTCCGCCCGCCTCCAGATAGAAAGGGCTCTGCCGGAGTGCCGCGAAGCCGGCTTCACCGGCTGACAGCCGGTCGACCTGCACCCGATCCTCACCGAAGAGCTGTGTGAGCGGAGTTTCGACGCACCCGGTCTCGTAACCGACGAAGTCGTCAGGTTGGTCGGCCAGACCGTCTCGACCCGGTGTCGTGCTCATGACAAAGGAGGCATCCTCCCCATCGCTGCCAAACTTCGCCCTCGCGCGCGACTGATTGCGCTGCGCCTCGAGCGCCGCCTCGAAGCCGTCGCGGTCGACGCTGACCGTTCGCTCACCGGCCAGATCCTCGATGAAGTCCAGAGGGAGCCCGTAGGTGTCGTACAACCGAAAGATCTCCTGCCCGGGCAGCACACCTCCGGCGCTCGCCGCCAGCGCCGACTCGAGTCTGGGCAGCCCGTCGTTGAGGACCGCATCGAACCGCTCCTCTTCGGTGCGGACGACTTGAGCGATCGTGTCGCGGCTCGTGGCCAGCTCGGGGTAGGCCGCACCCATCTCTGTCACCAGGACGTCTACAAGCTGGTGGAGGAACGGGCCTGTCATGCCGAGCTTCTTGCCGTGCCGCATCGCGCGGCGCATGATCTTGCGGAGCACGTAGCCGCGCCATTCGTTGGAGGGCATGATCCCGTCGGCAATCAGAAAAGTCATGGCGCGGAGGTGATCGGCCACAACCCGCATCGAGACGTCGTGAACGCCCGGCGACGCCTGGGGCGTGTGAGGGCCGTAGACTCGGCCCGTCTGGTCTCCGATCGCGCCAAGAAGTGGCGTGAACAGGTCGGTGTCGTAGTTCGAGACCTTGCCTTGCAGCACCGCGACGATCCGCTCGAGTCCCATCCCGGTGTCGATCGAGGCGGCCGGTAACGGCGCCAGATGTTTCTCGGTGTCCCGGTCGAACTCCATGAACACGTTGTTCCAGATCTCGACGTAGCGGTCGCAACTGCAGTCGATGCCACGGCAGACCGGTTCGTTGCACGGGAGCGCGTCGCCACGGTGGTAGTGCACTTCCGAGCAGCGGCCGCAGGGACCGGTGTCGCCCATCGCCCAGAAGTTTTCCCCCATGCCGAGCTCGACGATTCGGTCGGCCGGAACCAGCGTGCTCCAGATGGAGTGCGCCTCGTCGTCGCGCGGTATCCCGGACTCGCCCTTGAACACAGTCGGAACAAGTCGTTCGGGTGGTAGCCGCCACACCTCGGTCAGGAGCGTCCAGGCAAACGGGATCGCCTCCTTCTTGAAGTAGTCGCCGAAAGAAAAGTTCCCCAGCATCTCGAAAAACGTGTGGTGACGCCAGGAGGGGCCGACGTTGTCGAGGTCGTTGTGTTTCCCGCTGACCCGCATGCATTTCTGGGAGGTGGTGGCGCGCGTGTATGACCGCCGTTCCCGCGCGAGAAACAGATCCTTGAACTGGTTCATCCCCGCATTGGTGAACAATAACGTCGGATCGTCGTTCGGCACGAGTGACGCACTTCGCACGATCTGATGGCCCTCGCGGGCAAAAAAGTCGAGAAAGCTCTGGCGAACCTCACTGGACGTCATTCGGCTATTCTTCCACAAAAGTGATGTCTCGCCCGGCGCGCGATAACAGCGCCTTCGCGACGCGATCGGGGGGAAAACCCTGCCGCAACAGCGCCTGATTGAGTCGGCGGAGCTCGGCGCGGTCGCGAATCGGGCCATGCACCCGTTTCGCGATGGCACGTTCGAGCACTGCCTGCTCGTCGACCTCGTCGAACACCTCGGAAACGGCGCGGCGAGCTGTTTGGGTGGCGATCCCGAGCGCCTCGATTTCCCGCCGGGTCCGGCTCTTGCCGCGGAGCTTCACTTCGGCGGCACGCCGGGCGTAGGCGAGCGCCGTCCGAGCGTCGTCGACCGCTCCCTCGCGGGCAAGCCGCGCGATCGCGGTCTCGATCTCGGAGGGAGCAAGCTCACGCCGTGTCAACCGATCACGGAGTTGAGCCGTCGACAGCTCCCGCCGCGCGAGCAGACGCAAGCCGATCTGGTAAGCGCTCGGCTCTCGCGTTTGTGACATAGGTGACAGGCCCTGATTGGGTCAGCAACGGTGGCCGGCGCGCAGCGGCCGGCTGGCAAGGCGCGACGAGGGAGCATACAGGCGGGATGCGACCCCGCTGAGCGAGAAGGGCATCGCCGTCCCGCCGCGGCCGCTGCGCGCCGGCCACCTAGTCTCCGAACCGGGTGACTGACGGCGGCTCGTCGCTACCGCTCGGCGCGCGGGCCATGTCGCTCTGCGCGGCGTCGCCGGTCGCGGTCACACCCTGGAGGCGCAGCTTGAACTCTTCGGGGTTGCTGGCCCATCGAAGCGCCATGTCGCGAGTGACGTGGCCGCGCTCATACAGTCCGTAGATGGACTGGTCGAATGTCTGCATTCCGTATTGCGACGTGCCCGCGGCGATCGCGCCTTCGATGAGGTGCGTGCGTTCCGGGTCCACGATGCAGTCACGGATGAACGGGGTATTGACCATGACCTCGACGGCCGCGCTGCGCCCGGTCTCATCGATCCGGGGAATGAGCCGCTGCGATACGATCGCCCGGAGCACACTGGCAATCTGCATCCGGACCTGTTGGTGCTGGTGGGTTGGAAAGACCGCGACCAGACGATTGATCGTCTCGGTAGCGTCGAGCGTGTGTACGGTCGACATCACGAGGTGTCCGATCTCGGCCGCGGTCAGCCCCGTTTCGACCGTCTCGAGATCGCGCATTTCGCCGACCAGGATGACATCGGGGTCCTGTCGCAGTGCGCTGCGGAGGGCGTCAGCGAACGAGCGCGTGTCGACGTGTACTTCCCGTTGATTGATGATCGACTGGACGTCCTGATGGAGATACTCGATCGGGTCCTCCACCGTCATGACGTGGGCGGCGCGGGTGTGGTTGATGTGGTCGATCAGTGCCGCCAGCGTAGTGCTCTTGCCGCTGCCGGTGGTGCCGGTCAGCAGAATGAGCCCGCGTTCCTCTTCGGCGATCGTTTTCAGAACCGGCGGCAGATCGAGATCGTCGAGCGACTTGACCTGAATCGGGATGACACGGAGGACCATGGCGACCGTGCCGCGCTGGCGAAACACGTTGCAGCGGAAACGCCCAAGCCCGGCGACACTGTGGGCAAAATCTACCTCGTGGTCTCGGGCAAAGCGCGGGTGAAGCCCCGTAGGCACCAACCCGGCCGCCATCGTCTCCAGTGTGGCGGGTTCGAGACGATTCTCCTCGGCGATCGGACACAGCTTTCCATGGAGCCGCATCATCGGAGCGTTGCCGCTCTTGAGATGGAGATCGGACGCGCCGGCTTGCACCGCCGCGGCGAGAAGCTCGGTGATATCCATACGGCCGTTTCGTCCGGGGCCAATCAGCTGGACTTGGCCGTTGCGATCGCTTCGGGTGCCGTGGTGTGTCTCTGATACACGTGGGTGAGCCAGCCGTGCGTGTCCGGCAGGTTGCCGTTGACGACGTCAAAAAACCGGCGCTGGATGGCGGCGGTGACCGGACCTCGTCCGCCGTCTCCGATGGCGATTTTGTCGACACTCCGGATCGGGGAGATCTCGGCCGCGGTGCCGGTGAAGAATATTTCGTCGGCGATGTACAACATCTCGCGCGGTATCGGTTGCTCGTGCACCGGGAACCCCAGATCGCGCGCCAGCGTCATGATGACGTCGCGTGTGATGCCCGGTAGCACCGACCCGCCCATCTGCGGCGTGAAGACGACGCCGTCACGGATGATGAAAATGTTCTGGCCGCTACCTTCACTGACCAGCCCGCCCGGGTCGAGGGCGATCCCCTCGCTATATCCGTTCAGGGACGCCTCCATCTTGATGAGCTGAGAGTTGGCGTAGTTGGCGGTTGACTTGGCCATCGCCGGGAACGTATTCGGTGCACTGCGGGCCCAGGAGCTGACCTGCACGTCGACACCCTTCTCGAGCGCGTCGTCGCCAAGATACGCGCCCCACTCCCACACCAGGATCGTGGCTTCGACTGGGCACTTGAACGGGCTGACGCCCAGCTCGTGATAGCCGCGGTAGAGCAGGGGACGGATGTAGCAGGCGCTATAGCCGTTGGCGCGGATCGTGTCGAGCACCGCCTCGTGGAACGCCGGCAGATCGAGGTCGTAGACCATCCGATAGACTTTCGCCGAGTCGTACAGACGGCGAAGATGTGCGTCGAGCCGGAAACAGACCGACCCGTTCGGTGTGTCGTAACACCGTGCACCCTCGAAGACACCGCTGCCATAGTGGATGACGTGCGACCCGATATGGATCTTTGCATCGTCCCAGTCCACGAGGACGCCGTTCATCCAGATTTTGCCGCGACCGAAACTCATTGCCAATCCTGCCGATCCGCCACGCTATCAGACACTTAGCAGGCTTTCATATGACAGTGTAGTGTTCCACTCGGTTGTGGCGCAACAGAAATGCCGGTCCCGTCGGCGTGACGGAGTTACTGGGATTCGCCGCAGAATGGGCAGCGATCGGCTCTGGCATGGAGCGGCTTGCGGCAGTGCCAGCAGAAGCCGGCCGGGGGCGTGGCTCGTGAACGGATTCGGGCACGGATGCCGCGCATGTTCCCGTCGGACGAGCTGCTTCCCCGGGGAGCGTCGGAGGTGCCGGCGACCGGGACGGCGGCCGGTGTGACGCGACGTCCGGCCCTGATCTCCTCCAGGTCGGCCAACAGTTCGCCGGCACGCTGATAGCGGTCGGTCACTTCGGGCGCGAGCGTCTTCATCACGACGTTGTTGAGCACTCCGGGTATCGCGTTGTTCAGCAGGCGCGGCGGTCGCACCAACTCACCGCGACGAAGCTTCTCCAAATCGTCGGGCGCCGGCGTGTCGTAGGGCAGAACCCCGGTCAGCATTTGGTACATGGTGATGCCGAGCGAGTAGAGATCGGACGCAAACACCGCTTCACCGCGGAACTGCTCTGGCGCCATGTACGGCGGGCTCCCGATGATCGTCGTGCCGTGGGCCGCGATCTCGAGAAAGCGCGACGTGCCGAAGTCGGCCACTTTCAGTGTGCCCGACTCGGCTACCAGCACGTTGGCCGGTCGGAGGTCCCGGTGGATGACGCCCTGCGCATGCGCATGCTCCACCGCGCACGTGATCTGCCTGGCATAGTCGAGCGCGAGATCGATCTCGAGCCGTCCGCTGGTCGCGATGACCGTTTCGAGGGTGTCGCCCGGGACGTACTCCATCACGATGAAGAAGATGTTGTCCTGCTTCTCCGCCGTGGTGATCGAGACGATGTTGGGGTGGTCGAGCGCGGCCAGCAACCGGGGCTCACGCAAGAGTTCGCTGAAATTCAGGTTTTGCCGGTGCGGAACCTTCAGCGCGACCTTCTTGTTGATCCAGGTGTCTTCGGCCAGATAGACCGTACCGAAGCCGCCGCTCCCGAGCGCGGACACGACCTTGTATTTCCCGAGCACGTGATCGGCAAACAACATGAAGGGCGGAAGTATAGCTTACTCAGTAGACCGCTCTCAGAAGTCAGGAGTCAGGAGTAGGATCTACCGATGCCACCGCGGTTCTACGTGCCGGACCTGGCGGGGCTGGACGCTCCGGTCGCGTTGTCGGACGAAGAGGCTCGACACCTGACGCGGGTGCTGCGTCTGGGAATCGGCGACACCGTCTCGGTCTTCGACGGGCGGGGCGGCGAGTTCTGTGCCCGTGTCGAGCAGGTGACCGTGGGGCGCGTGGTTGTTCGGCCGTATCAGTCGGTCGCGCCCGCTCCCGAGCCGGCGGTGGCGTTGACGGTGGCACAGGCGCTGCTGAAGGGACGCACGTTTGATGACGTTGTGCGTGACGTCACCATGGTTGGCGCCGTCGCGGTCCAGCCGCTGCTGACCGAGCGGACAGAGGCCCGGATGCGCGACACCGGTCGGTGGACCAGGATTGCCATCGCCTCGGCGAAGCAGTGTCGTCGGGCCGTTGTGCCAGAGGTCAGGGCGCCTCAGTCGTTCCGAGCCCTGCTCGACGACGACCGGTCCCAGCTACGTCTGCTGCTGGTCGAGCCTGGCACGGCCGGGGCGCCTGGCGCGTTGCGGGNGCTCCAGCACGCCCCGCCGCCGGCAACGGCGGCCCTCGCGGTCGGTCCCGAGGGCGGCTGGAGTGCGGAGGAGGTGGCCGCAGCCGCGGCGGCCGGGTTCGTGCCGGTCACGTTCGGTCGGCGGACGCTACGCGCCGATGCGGTCGTCGTCTGCGCCGTGTCGGTGTTGCAATACATCTGGGGCGACCTGTGAGCGATAGAAGTCAGAAGCCGGTTTCATTCTGCCTTCTGACTTCTTGTGCTCTCGCCTCCACACCATCCCGACCCATTCGTCTTCGACGGCACGCCAGACGGGCTCGGCATAGGCGCTGTATGCCAAGGACACCGCGGCTTCTTCTTCGGCCAGAATGCCGCTGAGTACGATGTGTCCCCCTGGCGTGACCAAGGTGGCGACAGNCGGTGCCACGCGCGTCAGCAAAGCGCCAGTGAGGTTGGCGACGACCACCGCGACAGCGTCTTGTTGTAGCCGCGAGATGTCGCCGTCGCGCAGCTCGACCCGCGAGGCCACCTGGTTCGCCTCGACGCTGTCTTGAGCCGAGGCGAGCGCGTCGGGGTCCCGGTCGATGCCCGTCGCCTGCCTCGCCCCGAGCTTGACGGCGGCGATGGCGAGTACGCCCGAGCCGGTGCCGAGGTCGAGGACGTCGAGTTCGCGCAGGTCGAGTTGTTGCAGGCCACGCAAGGCGAGCCGCGTCGTTGGATGGTGGCCGCTCCCGAAGCCGAGCGCCGGGCGAATTTGCACGACGACATGTCGGCTGTCGCCAGCCATGGACGGCATGTCCCAGGGGGGCGCGACGACGACTCGCCCGACCCGTATCGCCCGCAGATCGGCCTGGGACCGTGACGCCCAGTCGTCATCGCTCACGGCGACCGGCGTGGCGCATACGCGCGGGTCACATTCGGCGGTGACTGCGGCCTGCGCGGCATTCCGGTTCGACTCGGAGGTGAAGTGCACCCGCACACTCCAGGGCCCGCGCTCCTCGATCGCGAACGGCGCGAAGTCGTCGACAATGGCGGCCACGACGTCGATCAACGGCAGCTGGTTCGGCTCGTAGGCCGGAGTCTCGGCGAAGACGTCGAGCGCCGGGCGAGTGGGGCGAGCACTATCCAAAGATGTCTTTGACGCGCTCGAAGAAAGGGCGTTCTTCGTCCGTGTCGTCCGTGTCGGCGGTGAGCGGGTCGAGCACCCGCTTCGGCATCGTCTTGTCGAGTTGCTCGAGGAGGCTCTTCTGCTCCCGACTCAGCTTCCGCGGTATGGCGNCTTTGACACCGACGTAAAGGTCGCCATGTCCTCGCCCGCCGACATTGGGCATGCCCTTGCCCCGCAACCTGAAGCGAGTGTCCGGCTGGGTGCCCTTCGGGATCTGAATGGTGGTTGGGTTCGTCAGGGTGGGGGCTTCGATCTGTCCACCGAGCGTCAATGTCGGGTAGGTGACCGGCACCTCGCACAGCAGGTCGTCGCCTTCGCGGCGGAAGAACGCGTGGGCACGAACGTGGACAACGACGTACAGGTCGCCGGGCGGTCCACCTCGACCACCGAGCTCGCCCTCCCCGGTGAGACGGAGACGCTGGGCCGTGGCGATGCCGGCCGGAATCTTCACCGTGAGCTTGCGTTCGCGCGTGACCCGTCCCTTGCCGTGACACGTCTGACAGGGCTTCGCGATTACCTGACCGGCCCCGCTGCAATGCGGGCAGGTCCGGGCGACGGTGAAGAATCCCTGCTGGAAGCGGACCTGACCGCGGCCCTGACAGTGGCTGCAGGTTTCAGCGGAACTACCTGGGGCCGCTCCCGACCCGCTACAGGTGCCACACGGTTCCTCGCGGGGAATCTTGAGCGTGGTCTCGGTGCCGGTGGCGGCTTCCTCGAACTCGATCTCCAGGTCGTAGCGCAAATCGGCCCCGCGCCGGACCCCCCCCCGCCGGGTGCTGCCGCCAAATCCAAACAGGTCGCCGAGACCGCCGAGGATATCGCCGAAGTCGGCGAAGATCGTGGGATCGAAGCCAGCGGCACCGCCGGCAGCGGCACCGACGCCAGCATGCCCGAACTGGTCGTACCGACTCCGCTTCTCGGCGTCTGCCAGAACCGCGTAGGCCTCGGCCGCTTCCTTGAACCGCTCTTCGGCTTTCTTGTCGTCCGGGTTGCGGTCGGGGTGATACTTGAGCGCCATCTTGCGGTAGGCGCTCTTGATGGCTGCCTCGTCGGCCCTCCGCGGCACGCCGAGGATCTCGTAATAGTCGCGCGTCGTCACGCTTTGGCCACCTTGACCATCGATGCCCGGAGCAACCGGTCGCGCAGCGTGTAGCCTCGGCGCAGTTCTTCGATGACCTCACCGTCGCGGTGTGTCGGGCTCGGTTCGTGCGTGACGGCCTGGTGCAGATTTGGGTCGAAATCGCTTCCGACGGCTTCGATCGGTTTGACCCCGCGTTTGGCCATCAGTTCGAGCAGCTGTTTGTGGATGATCTCGACGCCGCGACGATAGGCGTCGCCCTTCTGGACGTCAGCCGCCAGCGCGCGCTCGAAATCGTCGACCAGGGGCAGCAGGTCCTGTAACAGATCCATTGCAGCGTGCTCGGCCAGCTCGCGCCGCTCACGGTCCGTGCGCTTGCGATAGTTGTCGAAGTCGGCGGTTGTGCGAACTAGTCGATCGCGGTGTTCATCGCACTCGCGCCGCAGGCGAGCAATGTCGTCGGCCTCGGGCCGAGCCGCGCCACCACCGTCAGCGGGCTGGTCGTCGTCAGACGCAGGCGTCGTTTCTTCCGGCGGAGCTGCGTCCTCAGACCGCTCCATGTCGCGTTCATCGGGCATTGTCGTCCGGCGAAGGGGTGTGATTCACGAGGACGCGACTGACCGCTTGCGAGACGCTGTCAACCGCCGCGATGGCCCGTGAGTAGCGCATCCGACGTGGACCGATCACGCCGACGGTGCCGGTCTGCCGGCCGTCGAAATAGGTCGAGGCAATCAGACTGAAGGGTTGCAGATCGGTCTCCGAGTGTTCGGTGCCGATGACCACACTCAGTCCGTCGGCGCCGAGATACTCGCTGAGCAGACGCACGAGGCGATGTTTTTCCTCCATCATCGACAGCAGCGCGCGAAGCGTGGGCAGCGGCACAGCGCTGTCGTCGTCGGAGACATCGTCGAACAGGAACGTGGCGCCGTCGATGAACACGCTCTCATGGGAAACCATGTCTTCGAGAGTCGAGCTCGCCAGCCGAAGCGAACGTGACAGAAGTTCGTCGTAGAGCACCTTTTCCTGACGCAGGCGCTCGATGACGGTGGTGCGCACCTCGCCCAGGGTCAGACCACGGAATTCGCGGTTCAGATAGTTCGCTCCCTGTTCGAGCTCGCTGCGTCTCACGCGTTCGCCGATGTCGATCACCTTGTGGCACACCTGCTGACCCTGCGCCGTAACCAGCACGAGAATGCGGTTGCCTTCGAGTGGCACGAATTCGATGTGTTCGAACCCCGCCACTTCGTTGGTCGGCGCCAGCACGAACCCCAAATGGTGCGACACCCGGGAGAGCTCGTGGGAGACGTTGGACAAAACGCCATTGATCGACCCGGCCTGGCGGAGCCGCGCCTCGACCGCCGACGTCGACCGGGTCGCATGACGGTGCTCGAGCAGCAGATCCACGTAGCAGCGGTAACCCAGGTCTGTCGGGACACGCCCTGCCGACTTGTGAGGTTGCCACACGAATCCGGCCTCCTCGAGTCGTGCCAGGATCTGGCGCACCGTTGCCGACGACAGCCCGAACCCGCCATGTTCGGCGAGCCAGCGCGAAGGCACGGGCGCCCCGCGGTCGATATATTCCTGAATGAGCGCGGCGAGAAGCCGGCGCGTGCGTTCGGGGAGGTCTGCGCCGGAGTGTCCGGGCGGGACGGACTGCCGCGACATCACGCCAGCCAGTATACCGTAAGGCTAGCGAGGCTACGCCTCGAGCTGCCCCCACCGCCTATCGGCTCGGCATCGTTAGCGGGCTTTTTCCACAGCACTACGGCCCCTGGCAGCTACCCGCCGACCGTCACCTCGGTGGCGCTGTCGGGGCTCCAACGCAGCGACTGGGCCTGGCGTTCCCCCGCGTCAGAGGCGTCGGTGTCGATCTTGCCGTATTTCACGCCGATGAGCTCGGCCAGGATGCTCACTGCTATTTCCTGAGGGGTGACCGCACCTAGGTTCAACCCGACCGGAGCATGAACGCGCCGGAACTGTTCAGGCGGCATCCCCTCGGCTTCCAACGCCTCGTAGATGCGAGCGACCTTGGCACGGCTACCGATCAGCCCAAGATAGCGCAGCTGTTTTGGTGCCAGCGCGCGGAGGGCGTCGAGGTCGTGCCGGTGGCCGCGGGTCAGGATGACCGCAAAGGCATGCGCTGGCAATATGGCCTGCGTCAGCCACTCCGGTATCGAGTCGACGACGACCTCCTCGGCATCCGGAAACCGCTCGGCGTTGGCGAATTTCTCACGGTCGTCGATGACGTGGAGCCGGAAACCGACCGCATGCGCGGCCTTGGCGAGGTGATACGACACATGCCCGGCTCCCACCAGATAGAGCGCAGGGGCCGGTTCGAGCGGTTCGATGTACACTTCCATCTGACCTCCACAGATCAGTCGGGAATCTTCCGCAAGGTCGTCTGCCAGCTCGTACTTGGCGATTACCGGCTGTCGTGTCTCTATCGCCGTCCGCGCCTTCCAGAACGCTTCGTTCTCGTAGCAGCCGCCTCCGATCGTGCCCACCGTCCGCCCATCCGGAAACACCAGCATCTTGGCGCCAACCCGCTGCGGGGTCGAGCCCTGCGCGCGAATGATTGTCACCAGCGCCGAAGGTTCTCCACGCTTCAGGGCTGCGGCAACCGCCTCGAAGACCTCTTCATTTCTCATGGTATGGTCGCGCCCCCATGCGTCGAACGGCTTCCGCGAGCTGAGTGCGGGGGCGAAGGGCTCAGATCAGGATCTCGATATCGCTCTTCGCCTTCAGTTCCTCGATGAACGCAGCAATTCTGGCCTGCTGTTCCTGTTGGACCAGGAATTCACGAATCTGGACACTGGCCTCGGCAAACGGCACGGTTCGCTCTGCCTCGCGGCCGACCATCTGGATGACGTGAAAGCCAAACGGCGTCTCGACGACCTCGCTGAGGTCGCCAGGCTCGAGCGCGAACAGGGCTGCCTCGAATGTCGGGACCGTCTGCCCCCGGACGACGTTACCCAGGTCGCCGCCGTTGGCCGCTGATCCTGGGTCCTCTGAGTGCGTTCGAGCCAGCTCGGCGAAGTCGACGCCAGCTTCCACGTCGAGCCGGAGGCTGTCGGCACGTTTCCTCGCCTCGGCCTTCTCCTGGTCGCTCGCGTCCGGGCTGAAGCCGATCAGGATGTGGCGCGCCTCGACGCCGCCACCCTCGGTGAATTCCGCGGCGTGCTGCTCGTAAAACTCCCGCGTGGTTTCGACGTCCACGTTGATGCCCGGCAAGACCTCGGCTTCGAGCACGCCTTCCACGAGGAGATCCCGTCGAGTCTCCTCACGCAAGTCGTCGATCGTTGTCTCCCAGCTGTCCAGCTGGGTTTGGAACGCTTCATCGTCGGGGAAGTTGGACCGGATGGTCTCGATACGGGCATCGACTCCGGCGTCGTCAACCACGATGCTCAGGGTTTCGGACTCCTGCACCAGGAGATGGAATGAGACCAGCCTGTCGAGCACCGACCGATACACCTGGTCCCGAAACTGCGTGGGCAGGGCCTGGCCGGCCTGAATCTCGGCGCTGCGAACCGCTCTCTCCAGTTCTTCCTTGGTGAGGTTGTGGGTGTTGACCCGTGCCACGATCGCGGGCAGCACTTCTGGGACCGGGTCGACCGTCGGCAGGGTCACTGCATCGGCGGCGACCGCCGGATCCGGCGGTGTCTCCAGATCGCCGGCGCCGCAGGCAGTTGCCAGCACGAGTGGCACCAACGACATCCATCGATGAGTGTGGAACCACCGTCGCATCAGGCAATTATACGCCGCTCTGGGGGCGAAGCCTCTTCGACTCGACAGTTTCGCCCCTCGGTTAGGGCAGGTCGGCAGGTTAGTGAAGCGGGCACACGGCATCTGGCTCGGTTCCGTCTCGGAACGCCTCGCGGATTGACTCGGGGCAGCGGGTCGTAGCGCGAAGGCCGGTCGCGGGGTCCACGTCGATGAAAGTGATCCCGGTGGGTGGACTGAAAGCTGGCGACGGGCGTCCATCGAGGGCGCTGCGCATGAAGTCGGTCCAGATGGGCAGGGCCGCCTGGGCACCGGTCAACCCGAGCGGACTGCCGTCGTCCATGCCGACCCACACCACGGTCAGCAGGGTGGGCGTGAACCCGGCAAACCAGGCGTCTCGCAGGTCATCCGTCGTGCCGGTCTTACCGGCAGCGTCCGCGAGAAAGCCCTGTCGGCGGACGCCGACCGCCGTCCCGCTGTCGAGGGTGCTTGCCAGCATCTCGGTGACGAGAAAGGCGCTGTCAGCTTCGGCAACGCGACGTGGGGCGTCGACGATCAGGTCGATAGGCGTGTCACCATCGCTGACCCGTAAGATCGATGTCAGTGGCACCCGCACGCCGCCGTTGGCCAGCACGGTGTAGGCAACAGCCACGTCGAGCGGTGTGGCCTCGAACACGCCCAGCGCGAGCGATGGATAGGCCGGGGGCGTGGCGCCCCCTGAGGATGCGGCCCACAGATCCGCGACCGCCTGGAACCCAGTTCGTTCGGCAACCTTGACGGCGGCCACGTTCCGTGAGCGGGACAGCGCCATCCGCGCCGTCACCGGTCCGTCGTAGACATCGCCGTAGTTGGCAGGTTGCCAGGTGCGCCCTTCGAAGACGAACGTTGTCGGCGTGTCGTCGATCAACGACGAGGCGGTAAAAGGGAACGCCGGGTCGCGCCGTGCCCGTTCGAGCGCCGCCAGGTAGACGAACGGTTTGACGATCGAACCGGGCTGTCTGTGTGCCCGGTCGGCCCGATTGAACTGGCTTGCTCGATAGGATCCGCCACCGACGAGGGCCCGGATCGCACCAGTCTGCGGCTCAACGGCGATCAGCGCCGCCTGGGGCGGCTCTCCGGCCGCGTCGGGGAGCTGGCTCTCGACCCGGCGCAACCCCGCGCGCACCGCCGTTTCCGCCAGCCGCTGCAGGTGCACATCGAGGGTGGTCACTATCTGGAGACCGGCTCTGTCCGCATCCCTGTCTGGCAGTACTTGCTCGAGCTGGTTGTCGACAAGGTCGACAAAGTAGGGCGCTTCGACGTCGTCGGTGTCGGCAACCCCCCGGATGGGTGCCCTCGCCGCCGCCAGCGCCTCGTCTGGCGTCAGGAAACGTTGTTCCACCATCGCCTGTAGCACCCCGTTTCGTCGGCTCCGCGCCCGGTCGGGGTGACGGTCCGGCGCGTGCAGCTGCGGGGCCTGGATGATGCCCGCCATCGTGGCGGTTTCTCCGAGGGTGAGGTTTCGCAGATCCTTGCCGAAGAGCGCCCGCGCCCCCTGGGCCACTCCGTGAATCGCAAATGAGCCCTGTTGGCCCAGGTAGACGGTGTTCAAATACAGTTCGAGAATGCGCGCTTTCGAGAGCCGTCGCTCGAGCAGGATTGCCAGCGCCTGCTCGTGCACCTTTCGGGATAGCGTTTGTTCCGGACCGAGCAGGGTGTTCTTGATCAGCTGCTGTGTCAGGGTGCTCGCCCCGACCAGATACCGGCGGTTGCCCGTGATGTTGGTCACGGCGGCTCCGGCAATGCGGACGGCGTCGACACCGTGGTGGTCGAAGAACCGGTGATCCTCGGCGGCCAGCACCGACTGTATCACCCGCCGCGGAATGTCGGTCAGCGGAGTGTCACGACGCTTGCGGCGCTCACCCGCATGGAGAGTCGAGAGCAGCGGCGCGCCAAGCGCCAATCGGTCGATGCTTCCCGCCGGGGGGACATCGATTCCCACGACCCGTTTGGTGCCGCTGGTGTCCACCCCAAATCTCACTCGCACTGTGCGGCCGCGCTTGGCGCCGGCAAGCTCGATGAGGGTGATGGCACGGCTGTCGGCGTCGAATTCGCCGGCTCCCCGCGCGCGATCTCGTTGCGTGTACCCCAGGTCGTCGAGCCAGCGGACCAATTCGTCGCTGTCGAGGGCCAGTCCGCGGGACAGTTCCAGCGGAGTGGCAAACAGCCGGGTGATCGGCGGTGTCCAGCCGGCAGCTAGCCGTTCGTCGATTTGCCGGGAGAGCGTCTGGTAGAGAAGGGTCGCGGTCGCCAGGAGCGCGAGGAGCAGGACGGCGAAACAGATACCGGCCCGGCGGATCCAGGGTCGCACCCGTTTCGACCGTCGCCGGCGCCGCTGCGCGGGCCGTTTCGGCCGGGTTCCCGTCCTGGAGCTGCGGGTGGACTTCACGCCCAGTGTATCGGACGCCGGGCCCGGAGACGGGAGCCCAACTGAATGCCCTGCGGCTGTGGGCTATAGGCTTTAGGCGCACCCTGACGCACAAAGAACTGAGGGCCCCGCCGGTAAATAGAAGCGCCGCCAACATCGTGTCCGGCCCAAAGCCCAAAGCCCAAAGCACCGGCCGGGCAGGGCACTCCGGCCCATCCTAGATCGTGATCACCCAGTGATGGCTCGCGTCCAAAGTGGGATCGGTCACGAGTCGGTCGATCAGGGCCGGGCCGTATCGGTTCAGGAAATAGACGGCGCCAACTGCCCGTTCTTGAGGGTTTCCTTGCGGGAAGATCTGCGACTGCGCCCGCGCGAACTGCCGCCGCAAGGTCTGGTCTCGTCGCTTGGCCGCCTGCACCACCTTGTTCTGGAGGTTTCGCAGGTCGCGTTCCATGCGCCCAAGCGTCGATTCGGCCGCGCCGCCGAGCGTCGGGTCCACGGTGGCAACGGCCGCTGTCAGCGACCCCATCCGGTCCCGAATGGTGTCCTCGGCTGCTCGCATCGCCTTGTCCACGCTCTCGGGCAACTGGTCTCCGAGCAATCGGTTCAGCTCCGATTCATCCTGTGGGTGGAGCATCTCCATCGCGATGTTGTTTCGACGCAGGAACTTGATGACGGCGGCGTCGACCAGCGTGGCGCTGAGGCGCGGGGCGACCAGCGGCATCGGTACGCCGAAGTGCGTGTAGACCTGCTTGAGTTGCGCCAGGTAGGCGAGCTCGTTTGGTCCGGCGACATAGCACACGGTCGGAAACAGCCGGTCTTGCACGATGGGGCGGAGCAGCACATTTGGACCAAGACAGGCGACATCGTCGCGAAGCCGAGTCAGCAGCCGTGTCCGGTCGATTGGCTCATCCCCGACCCGGAGCCTGTCACCATCCTGCCGGATGGCGTGGCGCGTTCCCTCGAGCAGAAACAGGGCCACCGAGTCGGGCAGGGGCTCTACTTGTGCGTGAAAACCCGCGTCGCACAGTTGCTCGCCCGCAACCCGCGCGAGTGACGTGGTCGTGCCCGCGCTTGCGATCTCGCGTTCGAACAGTGCCGAGGCCAGTGGTTTGGCCGCCGGGTCCGAGGCGTCGAAGACGACCAGGCCGAGATCGCCGAGCAGCTGTTCAATCCAGACCGCGAATGCTTCGACCAGGCCACGTCCGTCCGCGTAAGCGTGACGAAGCCCGGCCATCAGATCCGGAGTAAAGTCGGTTTCAGGCAACGCAGCCGCCAGGCCGTCAACGGCGGTGGCGACCTCGTCGCCGAGTCGGACGCTCGCCGCCGGCGTACCGGGCGCGGTCGCCGGTATCGCCAGCGACACGGTTTTGAGCTGGAGGTCTGCATCGAGGATGCCACAACTGCGGATTTCATCGAGGTCGTGGTCCTCGGCATCCACCCAGAATACGGCGACCGCCGGCACCCCGTGGGCCTGCTCGACCTGTCGGGCCAGGCGGATGGCCGAGATCGCCTTGAGCAGCGTGTAGAGAGGCCCACCGAAAAGTCCAGCCTGTTGCCCCGTCACGACGGCGACAGCGCGCGGGTCGTCCAGGCGTCCGGTCGCTTCAAACGCCACGGTCGGGGCGCCGCGTGCCTGCTGCTGCGCCCGGAGGAGCGTCGTAACCGCTCCGTCGATTGCCGGCGAGCGCTCCCGAGCGGCAATGGCGTGCTGCCAGGCGGACCGGTCAGTGGGATTGCCGGCGAAAAACGGCTCGAGCGCTGCAAAATTGGCCGTGTACTCCGTGGCCAGTCGCCTCATGCCGGGAAATCGCCGGAGGTCGACTGCAACGGATTCGGGAAAGGTGATGTCAGAGCGATCCGCAGACACAGGGCCACAACTGTCGCAGAGGGTGTCTGGGAGTGTCAAGGTTGTGCCAACCGACCGTGGCCAGGGTCGTGGACGGGGGAGGCGCTGACAGGCCGGAAGCCCTCGATCCGTTCTATCGTGTTGAAAAATAGTGCACTTCCGTGTTATTTTATGAACCCAATTGGAGGTACCGCCCCCCTGACTTACGACGATTCGAGTGCGTCCACACCTCCCGGTGCATTTGGTCCCTATAGGGTGATGCACCAGATCGGGGCGGGCGTCCTCGGACCGGTCTTCCGGACCTACGATCCGGATGGCGATCGGCTGGTGGCGGTCAAGGCCTTTCACCTCGACATTACCCCCGAACAGGCCGGGACACTTGCCTCCGCTCTGAACGAAATCGTGCAGGGCGGGTTGTCGCATCCGTCCATCGTGACGCCGGTCGGTGCCGGGCTCTCCGACGGCGTGCCCTACCTCGCGCTCGAGTATGCGGCTGCCGAGTCGTTGGATGTGGCCATTCGCCACTACGCGCCGGCGGCGCCAGACGCGGCGCTGCCGTTTGCCGTGCAACTGGCGGAGGCACTGGATACGGCGCATGCGCGGGGCCTGTTCCACGGTGCGCTGCATCTGCGCGACATCTTCGTGTCGCCCGAGCTCGCGCGTGTCAACGGTCTGGGCGTAGTCTCGGCGCTCGAACGAATTGGGCTGCGAGGACCGCTGCGGCGGCCCTTCACGGCCCCGGAACAGATAGCGAGCGCCGATTGGGGGAGCGCTGCCGATCGTTTCGCACTGGCGGCGATCGCCTACGAACTGCTGACGGGGAAGCGGGCGACCGGCCTTGGCGAACAGGATGCCGACCACCTTCTTGCCCGTGTGCCTGGCGTGCGCGATGCGCGCCGCGTGACACGGCTCTTCGTCGCCGCGCTGGCCGACCAGCCCGAAGCGCGGCCTGGGTCGGCACGGCTGTTCGTCGATGAGCTCGCAGATGCGGTTGACTGGACTGGGGCCGGTGCGGTTCGGCAGGTCCTGGTCGGAAGTGACGGTGACGCGGGCGACCCGGGGCGCAAGGCTACGGACGATGGTCCCGTGTTCGCCGTCGAGGGTGTCTCGGAAGGCCTGTCTGCGGGTGCCGAGACGACCGGAACCGAGGGGGCGGCTCTACCAATGGCGAGAAAAAGAAGACCCGAGAGCACGTCGGAACCGACGTTCGACTGGACCGAGCGGACCCTCGATCGCGGTGATCCCGAGGAGCTCCGCGAACCCAAGGCTTATCAGCCACGTCCGCCCGGCGCAGCAGCGGAAGTCGCGCGGTCCGTGGACAAGGACGCCAAACGTGGCGCCGTTCCCGATTTCGAGCGTATCGACACCGTGCTCGAGGACACGCCCGGCGTCGATGACGGTGTCGACCTCGACGACACATTCCACGTCGACGGAAACGACGACACGGAGCAGGTGCGTATGCCCGCAGCCGAGTCGCCGCCCGACCAACCGGTGCTGGATCCCGACGCGCTCACCGTTCACGCCGACCGGTCGTCGTTGACGGAGTCTGGCGCGTCGCGGCCTGACGCTGGAGGCGAGACCGAGCGCCACGACAGCCCGGAGCCGACCGTGAACGATGGCGATGATGGGGAACAGGAAGATGACGAAGTCGATCTCAGTGTCGTCCAGTCCCGGTACGGGCAGGTGGAGCTGGTAGACCTCGGCTCGGAGTCGGCGAGCGATGACCCNGACAGCCAGGCGGCGGGTGTCTATGAGGCGATTACGCTCACCGATTTGCAGGAGCGGCTGGGCGACACCGACGGTCTCCCAGAGGAGGACTCGGACGAGGTGGCGGACGAGCGAGGCATTCTGACGGCCCGCCGAGACCCACAGGACGAACAGGTCGATGGGGCGGACCATCCCGACGATCGGTCACTGGTGGCGGAGTCTGACGACGGCGCGGATGACGCCGAAGACGATGACCCGTATGGAAACGACGATGACGATCTCCATGCAGGGGTCATCGCCTCTGGTGTGGCCGATCATGCCGGACACTTGCCGGCGGTGCCGGTGGCACTGATTGCTGCGGTCATCACGGTCGCCGCCTTCGCGGTCGGTTTCCGCTGGATGGCCGGCGAACCTGGTGCAACGGACGATCCGACAGTGGCCGAGGCGGTGGTGGCGGACACCGGTGCTGACGCCGTCGGGGCGGACGTGCCGGCTGAGCCGGCGGCGCCATCGAGTCGGGAGTCCAGCGAGGCCTCCGTGGCCGGCTCGACGGTGGCCGAGCCGCCGGTCGACGCTCCGGTGGAGACGCCGCGGCCACCGGCGCCTGTCACTGAAACAGTGGAATCGGCGGCGTCTGCGCCAGAGGAGTTCGTGGCGGCGGCGCTCCCGTCGGAGGAGCCTGCGAGCCCGCCGCCACCGGCCCCGGTCCTTGCAACCGAAGCGACGGTCGCACCGATCGTGTCGGATTCAGAGCCGGCGCCGACGAGAGCCGATGGGCGACTGCTGGTGCGGTCGACGTATCCGGGTGTGCTCGTGGTCGTCAATGGTGAAGCGCGCGGTACCACGCCGCTGGCGCTGGCTGACTTGTCTTACGGGGCCTACGACGTCCGGCTCTCACGCGAGGGCTTCGAGGCACAGGAACGCCGGCTGGTGATCTCGGAAGACGAGCCTATTGCCGCCATAAGGGGAGACCTCTCACGTGTGGCCGAGACGCGAACCGCCTCGCTTGGGGTAGGATCTCTGTTCGTCGACACCCGGCCACGTGGCGTGGAGGTGTGGCTCGACCGCCGGCTGGTAGGCGACACCCCGATGCTGATACCCGACGTCTCCGCGGGCGCCCACGAGGTCGAGTTCAGATACGACGGCTATCGCGACTGGGCGACCACCGTGCAGGTGGGTCCCTCCGTGCAGGCTCGCGTGACCGCGTCACTCGACCACGTCCCCTGATGAACGCCGTCCTCGCTCTCGAAAACGGAAACTGGTATTGCGGTACGGCGGCCGGTGCGACCGGTGTCGCGCGGGGCGAGGTCGTCTTCAATACCAGCATGACCGGCTATCAGGAGGTCCTGACCGACCCCTCCTACGCGGGACAGATCGTCACCATGACCTGTCCCCAGATCGGGAACTACGGTGTGGCCGCCGAGGACACGGAGTCGCGCGGTCCGCAGGTCGCGGGGTTCGTCGTCCGCGAGGCCTCTTCGATTGCCAGCAACTGGCGGTCGAACGGGACGCTGCGCGACTATCTGACCGAGCATGGCGTGGTGGCAATCACCGGTGTCGACACCCGGGCGCTGACCCGCGTCTTGCGGACAGCCGGGGTGATGCGCGGCCTCATCGGTACCGGTCATGTCGACCCGGAGGCGCTCGTTGCCGAGGCGCAGCAGGTAACGCCGATGGAGGGCAACGACCTCGTCCGCACCGTCAGCTGTATCGAGCCGTTCGATTGGCCCCCGCCGGGCCAGGGCGTCGCTCAGGGTGATGATGGGCTCGAACCGGCAGAGTTCCGGTTGGCGCCGCCACGGCGCACGGGCCGGGCGTTCCGCATTGCAGCGTATGACTTTGGGCTGAAGCGGAATATCCTCCGCCGGCTGGCGGCTCACGGCTGCCAGATACGGGTCTTTCCCGCCGCGGCCCCGGCGAGCGACTTGCTGGCGATGGAGCCGGACGGCGTCTTTCTCAGCAACGGGCCCGGGGACCCAGCGCCGCTCGACTACGCCGTGGCCAACGCGAAGAGCCTGCTGGAGTCCGATGTGCCGCTGTTCGGCATCTGTCTGGGTCATCAGGTGCTCGCGCTGGCCATGGGTGGCACCACCTACAAGCTCAAGTTCGGGCATCGGGGTGGAAATCATCCGGTCAAGCAGCTCTCCACCGGGCAGGTCGAGATCACGAGTCAGAACCACGGCTTCGCCGTCGACCCGGAGGCGCTCCCTGACGAGGTCGAGGTCACCCATCTGAATCTCTACGACGGAACGGTCGAAGGGTTGCGACATACGCGTCATCCTGCCTTCTGCGTCCAGTATCATCCCGAGGCTTCGCCCGGGCCGCACGACGCCGATTACCTGTTCTCCCGTTTTCTCGAGGAGATGGAGCGTCGAGCCGGTTAGGCCACGAAGTCCTCATGCCACGCCGCACGGACATCAAACGGATTCTGGTCGTCGGCTCCGGCCCGATCGTCATCGGACAGGCCTGCGAGTTCGATTATTCGGGCACCCAGGCGTGTAAGGCGTTGCGCGCCGAAGGGCTCGAAGTGGTGCTGGTGAACTCGAACCCGGCGACCATCATGACCGACCCCGAAGTGGCGGATCGGACCTATGTCGAGCCGCTGACTTGGGAGGTGGTCCGGTCGGTGATCGAGCGCGAGCGTCCCGACGCCTTGTTGCCGACCGTCGGCGGCCAGACGGCGCTGAATTTGGCGGTGGAGCTCGACGCCCATGGGGTGCTCGAGGAGTTCGGCGTGTCGCTGATCGGCGCCTCGATCGACGCCATCATGGTGGCCGAGGATCGGTCGAAGTTTCATGAAGCGATGCAGTCGATCGACATCGATGTCCCGGCCAGCGCGTATGCGAAGTCGGTCGACGAGGCGTTGAGCGTCGTCGAGCGCCTCGGGTTCCCCTCGATCATCCGGCCGTCGTTCACGCTCGGCGGGGTAGGGGGCGGTATCGCCTACAACATCGAAGAGTTCCGGGAGGTCGTCACCCGCGGGATCGACCTGAGTCCGGTGCACGAGATCCTGATCGAGGAATCGGTCATCGGGTGGAAGGAGTTCGAGCTCGAGGTGATGCGCGACGTCGCCGACAACTTCGTCGTCGTTTGTTCGATCGAGAACATCGACCCGATGGGCGTCCACACCGGTGACAGCATCACCGTGGCGCCGGCCTTGACGCTCACCGACAAGGAGTATCAGCGGATGCGCGACGCCGCCCGGCGCATCATCCGCCGGGTGGGCGTTGAGACGGGCGGGTCGAATATCCAGTTCGCCGTCGATCCGGCCGATGGTCGGATGGTGGCGATCGAGATGAATCCTCGCGTGTCGCGGTCCTCCGCCCTCGCCTCCAAGGCGACGGGGTTTCCAATCGCCAAGATTGCCGCGAAGCTGGCGCTCGGCTACCGGCTCGACGAGATTCCCAACGACATCACTCGGCTCACCCCCGCATCGTTCGAGCCGACCATCGACTACGTTGTCGTCAAGGTGCCGCGGTGGACCTTCGAGAAGTTCCCGCAAGCCGACCGCACCCTGACGACCCAGATGAAATCGGTCGGCGAGGCGATGGCGATCGGCCGGACATTCAAGGAGGCCTTTCTCAAGGGTATCCGGTCGCTCGAGATCGGCCGGAGCGCCCGGCTGTTCGGACAGACACCGGCCTCTCACGACGAAGAGGACGACGTGGCGCTGCAACGCCAGCTCGTCGTGCCGACGGACCGCCGCATGTTCGCGGTTTTTCGAGCCCTCGATCGGGGCTGGAGTGTGGCCCAGGTGCACGAGCTGACCCACATCGATCCGTGGTTCCTCACGCAGTTTGCGGAGATCGTCGAGCTCAAGCGGTCGGCTGGTCTGGTCGGGGCACGCGAGATGTCACGGGACCTGCTCACTGTGCTGAAGCGTTCGGGGTTCGGCAACGAGGAGCTGAGCGGGGTGCTCGCCGTGGAATCGACCGTCATCCGTGATCGGTGCCGGGAAGCGGGGCTCGAGCCGGTCTACAAACGGATCGATACGTGCGCGGCGGAATTCGAATCGTTCACCCCGTATATGTACGGCACCTACGAAGAAGAATGCGAGTCGTCTCCGAACGACCGCCGCAAGGTGGTCATTCTGGGCTCGGGGCCCAACCGGATCGGACAGGGCATCGAGTTCGATTACTGCTGTTGTCACGCGGCGTTCGCGCTCAAGGAAGAAGGGCTCGAGACCGTGATGATCAACTGCAACCCGGAGACGGTGTCGACCGATTACGATTCGGTCGACCGGCTCTATTTCGAGCCGCTCACACTGGAGGATGTGTCGGCCGTCATCGAGAAGGAACGGGCCGGGGGCGGCGACGTTGCGTGCATCGTCCAGTTCGGCGGGCAGACGCCGTTGAAGCTCGCGCTCGGGTTGCAAGAGGCCGGAGTGACGATTCTGGGAACCTCGCCCGACTCGATTGACCTGGCCGAGGACCGCAAGCGGTTCTCAGCCCTGCTGTGGGAGCTTGGGATTCCGCAGGCGCCGAGTGGCATCGCGACCTCGCGCGAGGAGGCGCGGGAGGTGGCGGCCAAGATCGGCTATCCCCTCGTCGTGCGGCCTTCGTATGTGCTGGGAGGCCGCGCCATGGCGATCGTGTTCGACGCAGGCGCGCTCGACCGTTACATGACCGACGCCGTGGATGCGTCGCCGGAGCACCCGATCCTGATCGACAAGTTCCTCGAGGACGCGTTCGAGCTCGATGTCGATGCCGTGGCGGATGCCACCGGTGCAGTGGTCATCGGCGGGGTCATGGAGCACATCGAGCAGGCCGGCATCCATTCCGGCGACAGCTCGTGTGTCGTGCCGCCGTATCTGGTCGCCGACCGGCATCTGACGACGATTCGAGACTACATCCGCCGGGTGGCGCGGGCGCTCAAGGTAATCGGGCTGGTCAACGCGCAGTTTGCCATCAAGGACGACACCGTCTATGTGCTCGAGGTCAACCCGCGTGCGTCACGCACGGTCCCGTATCTGTCCAAGGCTACCGGGGTGCCGTTGGCCAAGACGGCAGCGCGCGTGATGGCCGGGAAGACGCTGGGCGAGCTTGGGCTGGTCGACGATCTCGAGGTGGCCGGCGTGTTCGTCAAGGCGCCGGTGTTTCCGTTCGTGCGGTTCCAGGGCGTCGATACCATCCTGGGCCCGGAGATGAAGTCGACCGGCGAGGTCATGGGCGGGGCCGCGACGTTCGGGTCGGCCTACGCCAAGGCGCAGTTGGCCGCCGGTCAACGGCTGCCTCGCGAGGGTACGGCCTTCATCAGCGTCAACGATGACGACAAGGGGAACCTATTGCCGATCGCCAGGGACCTGTTCAGCCTCGGGTTCTCGCTGCTCGCCACGCACGGCACCGCTGCCTATCTGCGGGTGCACGGCATCGAGGTCGAACCGGTTTTCAAGGTGAATGAGGGACGGCCCCACATCGGCGATCGGCTGGTGAACCGGGATATCGACCTGGTCATCAACACCCCGCTCGGGCGCGAGTCGTTCTTCGACGACCGGACGCTGCGCAGTATCGCGACGGCCCTGGGTGTGCCCTGCGTCACGACATTGACCGGGGCGGCCGCGACCGTCAGCGCGATCAGGGCGCTCCGCGAGGAGGTGCTCGACGTGCGTCCCCTGCAGGAGTATCACGCCGAAACTGCACGGACGTAGGAAGAGCAACCTACAGGAGACGGGAGTCAGAAGGCAGGAGTCAGGAGAAACCGGAGGGCTGCGCCGACTTCTGATTCAGTTTCCATTCAGACAATCCTCCTCGATCCCCCTCCCTCCCCCCGAATCTTTATTCACCCCGCTTGTACCCCGTGCACGCCAAGACCGAGTCGGTCCGCGCCGGTAGAAATCGCAACAGTTGAGAGACGGCGGAATCGCAGAATCTGCACCCCTGCCACCGATGGGACGCCGCTGGCGGATGGTTCACGTGCGCGACGGGTCTTGCATCGGCTCGCGGTGTGTCGAATCCGGCGGTGCTGGTGGCGGTGCCGCTTCTGGCCGGTGTGGCGACCGGCGTGTGGCTATCGATGCCGATCGGCGTCGTGCGTGTCGTGCTCGGAGTGGTCTGGGTGGCCACGGTCGCGGCGGCCAGCCTGCGGGCGGCGCCGCTTGCGTTGGCGGTGCTGCTCGTTGCCGGGTTCACCACCAGCGGTTTGCTGCTCGGGGCAACCCGGCACGTCGCCGCTCTCGAGACGCCACTGGCTCGCTGGTTTGACGATCAGCCCGGCGCCGCGGGCGGACGCGTCGGACCTGTGCTGATCGAGGGCCGGCTGCGGGCGGACGCGACGCCGACCGACTACGGCGTGACCCTGCGTCTGATGGTGGAGCGAATCGGTCGCGCCGATCTGTTGCGACCGACCTCTGGGGGCGTGCGGCTGTCGGTGGGTGGGCGCCGGTGGTCCGGCCGGATGGCCGGGTGGCGGGCCGGACGCCTCGTGCGCGTCTATGCGACCCTCCGGCGGCCGGCGGCCTACCGCAACCCGGGCGTGGCCGACCAGGCTCGGCGGCAGGCGATGCGGGGAACCGCATTGATCGGGTCGGTCAAGAGCGGGTTGCTCGTTGACGTGGCGCGGCGCGGGTCCGTACCGGCCGAGCTTGCCTCGTCCGCGCGCGCCGCGGTGCGCCGGGGCATCGGGCGGTCGGTGGGACGCCACGGTGTCCGTTCGGCGGCCATCGTCACCGCCGTGCTCATCGGCGACCGCGCCGGTCTGGATGAAACGACCACCCGTCGGATGCAGGAGGGCGGAACCTATCATGTCATCGCCATCTCGGGCGGCAACATCGCGATCCTGGCCGGGTGTCTGCTGTTGCTCGGCCGGTCGGCCGGTCTGCGTCCCCGGCGCGTGTCGGGCGCGGCCATTCTGCTGCTGGTCGCCTACGCCTACCTGGTCGGCCACGAAGCCTCGGTGGCGCGGGCAACCACCGCCGCCGTCATCGTGCTGGGCGCCGGTCTGCTCGACCACCGGACGCCGCCGGTCAACGTGCTGGCGGTCGCTGCGATCGGCATCGTCCTGGTGTCGCCGTTGGCGCTGTTCGATGCCGGGTTCCTGCTGACCTTTGGGGCCACCCTTGGGATTGTCTTGGGGACGTCGCGTCTCGGCGACACCTTGTGCCGCATTCCGGCACGCTGGGTCGACCCGTTGCCGCGCTGGGTCACGCCGCCGATGACCTTGCTGGCGGCCACGCTGTGTGCCGAGGCGGCGCTGATGCCGGTCGGGGCCGCGTTGTTTGCCCGGGTGACCCTGGCTGGTCTGGTCCTCAACTTTCTTGCGATCCCGCTGATGACTGTCACCCAACTGGCGGGCATGGCGGCCCTTGGGCTCGAAGTGTTCCACCCGTTGCTGGCGAATCCCGCCGGCTTTCTCGCGCACCTGGCGGCGACCGGCCTGGTGGAGTCGACCCGCCTGCTCGATCTCTGGCCGTGGCTCGTCTTTCGGGTACCGGCGCCGTCGACGCCCGTGCTCGTCGTCTACTACGGCGGGCTGATGTGGCTTTTCCGGACCGGCATCTCGGCTCGTGCACGCGCGAGCGCCCAGATTCTGCTGGCGCTGGCTGCTATCTGGGTGGTGTCGGCCCTGTCACGTCCGGCGCTCACCGGGGGGCCACCCGCCGGCTGGATGCGGGTCAGCTTTCTCGACGTGGGACAGGCAGACGCCACACTCGTGCAGACACCGAGTGGACGGTCGCTCCTGGTTGATGCAGGCGGGTCGATCAGCCCGCGGTCCGACATAGGCTCACGGGTGGTCGCTCCTGCGCTGTGGGCTCTGGGGGTACGCCGGCTCGACGTCGCGGCGCTGAGCCACGGCGACCCGGACCACATCGGCGGTCTGGGCGCCGTCGTGCAGGACTTCGCACCGCGTGAGGTCTGGGAGGGGGTGCCGGTCCCGCGCCATCGTCAGCTCGACGCGTTGCGCCTGGCGGCCGCTAATGCCGGCGCAGCCTGGCGACGCGTGACCGCCGGCGACCGGTTCGACCTGGGCGGGGTCTCGATCGCGGTGGTCCACCCGCCGCCGCCGGACTGGGAGCGGGTGCGCGTCCGCAACGACGACTCGATCGTGCTCGATGTGCGGTATGGCGACGTGGCGGTCCTGTTGCCGGGTGACATCGGACAGGAGGTGGAGGGCCGTGTCGCCAACGCGATCGATCCGGTGGCGTTTCGTATCGTCAAGGTGCCGCATCACGGGAGCGCCGGGTCGAGCTCGCCAGGTCTGGTCGAAGCCACCGAGCCCTGTGTGGCCGTCATCAGCGCGGGACAAGCGAATCCGTTCGGTCATCCGGCGCCGGAGGTGGTGCGGCGGTATCGGGACACAGGCGCGCTGGTCCTCGACACCGGGCGCGACGGGGCCGTGACCGTCGAGACCGACGGGCGGGAGGTGTGGGTGCGAACCGAGGGTGGCCGCCGGTTCGGCTTCCGGGCCGACCGTCGGTGTGAACAGCTCGAGTCGTGAGTGTGGAGCGGCATCGCCGGAGACCGGACGGTCGGCGGTGCTAAGTCTCTTCTGCCTCCTGCCTCCTGCCTCCTGCCTCCTTGGGAAGCGTCCCTTTGACCTCCTGCCATTCGTGTTCGAGCTCGGCGGCAGTCGCCTCGTGGAGTGACCGTCCGCGTGCCGCGAGTCGTTGCTCAATCGCGCGAAACCTCCGGGTGAACTTGCCGTTGGCCGAGCGGAGCGCCGACTCGGGGTCGATCCGCAGCTTTCGAGCGAGGTTGGCGACCGTAAACAGGAGATCGCCGACCTCTTCTTCGATGTGGGCGGCGTCGGCCGATTCCACGGCCTCACGCAGCTCCGCCATCTCTTCATCGACCTTGTCGATGACGGCGGCCGGCTCGTCCCAGTCGAAGCCGACGTTGGCGGTGCGGGCGCCGATGCGCGACGCGCGCAGCAGCGATGGCAGCGCCTCCGGGATGCCGTCGAGCAGCGTCTCCCGCTCGGGGGTCGCGCTGCGTTCGCGCGCCTTGATCCGCTCCCACTGTTCCTTGACCTCGGCCGGAGACAGATCGCGACCGCCGCCCTCGGCGGTGCCGCCGCCGAAGACGTGCGGGTGCCGTCTGATCAGCTTGGCGACGATGGCGTCGGCCGCGTCGGCGATGGTGAAGGCACCGTCCTCGGCGCAGATCTGGGCGACGAACACCGCTTCGAGCAGCAGGTCGCCGAGCTCGTCACACAACGCGCCGGCGTCGCCGCGGTCGATCGCATCGACGACCTCGTAGGCTTCCTCCAGGAC
>PBRZ01000080.1 GCA_002726085.1 Acidobacteriota bacterium | reverse complement strand
GTCAACGTCTCAGCCGCAGCCCGTTAATGGCCGGTTTTCAGGTGTCCATAAATGGCCGGTTTTGAGTGTCGCCCGAGGCTTCTCACCGTTTCACTTCTTTGTGCCTCGGCTCTTGAGCAGTTTCAGTTTGGCAACGGATCGCGCATGTACGACGCGATTGTCACAGCTTCGACCGCCCTGGAGAACCTCGATGCTCGGAGGATTCTGGTTCTTGCCACCGACGGCGATGATAACGGCAGTGAGAACAGCTGGAGAGACGCGCTTGAGCGAGCGTCTTCTGCCAAGGTCGCGATCTACATCGTCAGCTTCGAGAATCGCTATTTCGACGGCGTGAGCCAACGCCGCACTCGAGAAGACTCGAACTTGAAGGCCCTCGCCGTGGATACGGCCGGCTGTTATGTTCGTCTGGGTTCGACCGACGAGTTGGGTTCGACGCTTGAGCGAATCAGGGCTGAGTTGGACGGGGCGGACGCATCCGGCTCGTTGTGCTGACTTCCATCGAAGAGCAACTGATAAAAGGCGCTGCAGCCGGTCTCGTGCGCCGACGGTGGAATCACGAGTGGTGCGTGGCGCGAACTCCCGGAGGGTAGAGAAGAACGACAGCAGCAGGGACGGTTCATGATGAAGGTGGTGGATCGCGCGAACCTCACGAGAACACAGGACACCTAACCATCGAATGGAGCCGACGCGCGGCGCTTTAGGAACGAGCGCGGCTCATTCGTGACGTTAGGTGGACGACCCCGATCCGATCAGCCGGGATGAGCGATATGAGAAGAGCGCCAATCTGTCTTGGTTCAGTTCTGCTGCTTGCGGCGAGCGTCACTGTTGACGTACGGGGTCAATCGAACGAGGCACAGGACGCCGCGGTCATGGAGGCGCTTGACGCTTTCTTGGCCGGGTTCAACTCGCGGGACTCTGAGACGTTCGCAGCAGCACTCCACTTTCCTCATGTGATCCTGGACGGCTCCAGGATCATCCAGTTCGAGGCCAAGGAAGACTACGTCGCGAGGGACTCGGCTCTGTGGGGTTCGGTACAAGACAACTGGGCTCGCACCGTCTGGGACGACCGCAGAATCGTGCAGCGCTTGGGAGACACCGTTCACGTAGCGGGCCGCTGGGCTCGGCTCGATGCCGCTGGGAACGTCATCGCCAAGGCCGATGTGCTGTACACAGTGACGAGAAAGGACGGCCGGTGGGCGATCTTTGCGCGATCGGGGAATCGTCGGGCTCAAGGGGCTCTCCGAGAGCCGTAGGCGATGGCTAACCACGGGTTGCAGCGGACGCCGGCACGGGTCGCTCCGCCGGCGCCGCTGAAATCTAACGTTCGACGGATACTGAATTGAACCACCAAGTCGACCGTGATACGTTGTATTACATGAAAGAAGTCGTCACGATTCGACTCGATGCTGAACTGCAGAGGGAGCTCGACGAGGTTTGCGAGCAGCTGGGTCGCACGCGGAGCGAAGTCGTCCGGGACGCGTTGCGTCGGCAGCTCAGCCTGATGCGTTTCGAGCATACCCGGCGGCGGCTGACACCCTATGCCGAGGCGCGCGGGTATCTGACGGATGAGGACGTCTTTCGGGACGTTTCGTGAGGGTCTTCTTCGATACGAATGTCCTGATCAGCGCGTACACGGCGCGTGGTCTGAGCGCGGACTTGTTCCGGCTGGTGCTGAGCGAGCATGAGGTGCTGACCGGCGAGGTCAATCTTCAGGAATTCAACAGAGTTCTTGGGCAGCGCTTCAGAGTGCCCGCGGCTGAGGTCATCCGGGCGGAGCGAGAACTCCGTGAGCACACCATAGTCCCGAAGCCGAGCGCGAGACCTGCCCTCGAGATTCGCGACCCGGACGACGTCTGGGTGCTCGCGTCGGCCGTGGCGGGCCAGGCCGACGCGTTGGTCACAGGCGACAAGGACTTGCTGGACATTGCAGCCGTGGCGCCGATACCGATTCTGAGTCCCCGCGAGTGCTGGCAGTGGCTGCGAGGTTGAAGTCGTGACAGCCCGTCGAACAAGGCGTTGCACCTGACGGCCGTTCGTCCGCGCTCAGCGGCCGCAGGTGAACGCTGACGTTAGCCAGACAGATTCCTCAGTTGCGTCAACCCAGCCAAAGTGATTACAATGTAATCACATGCCTACCGCAACAACGCGAATCGTCCGAATCGGCAACTCGCGCGGGTTCCGTGTCCCGAAGATACTGCTGGACCAAGCAGACCTGCCAGACGAAGTCGAACTGCGTGCCGAACCCGGTCGACTTGTGGTCACCGCAGCACGGGCTGCCCGAGCGGGCTGGGAAGATGCCGCACAGCAAATGCATGCCCGGATGGACGACGAACTGCTCGACCCTGACCAGGCGACGTCCTTCGATGAGCAGGAGTGGACGTGGTGACGGAGCAGGCGCCAGTACGGGGCGATGTGCACCTCGTGACACTGGACCCGACGACGGGCAGTGAGATCCGAAAGACCAAGCCCTGCCTGATCATCTCTCCGGACGAACTCAATCGGCATCTCAGAACGGCCATCGTGGCACCGATGACAACGGGCGGGCGGAGATATCCGTGGCGGGTCCCGTGCCGTTTTCAGCGACGCTGTGGTTTCGTCGCGGTTGATCAGATCCGGACTGTGGATGGGGCTCGCCTCTCGAAGCGCCTCGGACGGCTCGGATCTACCACGGTCGACGATGTGTTGCAGACGTTGCAGGAGATGTTCGCGGAAGAGTGAAGAGCTAACAAGCGATTGCTGCAGTCGCGGTAGACATCTGGCTCGCGCGCTGCGCTTGCGATCACCACATTAGCCGCGCAGCAGAATCGCGAGACGTTGACAATCTCCACGAACCAGACGAGCCGACTAAGAAACCCAACAGGATTCGTGGCTGGAGGACTCAGTTGGAGACACGATCGTCGAGGGCAATGGTTTTGGCATGTATCGACCCGCGGTTCCAGGAACTCGTCACGAACTACACCACCGGACGCGGTCTCACCGGAAGGTACAGCCAATTCACCGTGGCCGGCGCAGCCATTGGCGTTGTCGCGCCCAGATTCGAGAATTGGCACGCCACGTTCTGGGACAACCTTGACGCCTCCGTCGAATTGCACCGAATCACCACGGTCATCGCCATCAACCATCGCGATTGTGGCGCCGCAGAGATTGCCTACGGTGCGGCGGCGGTCGCCGATGCCACCTGCGAGACCCGAACCCATCGGGAAGCGCTGGCGGAGTTTCGGAGGCAACTCGCTGTGCGGCATCCACAACTTGGTGTCGAGACAGGGCTGATGGCCCTCGACGGCACTCTCGAGGGTATCTCGTAGGCCATCAACGGGCGGAAACCAAGGTTCCTCTCGGGTCAGCCGCACACCTCGCACGCGCGTGTCTCCCATCGCAACACCTCCACGGTTCCTTACCACGCAATTGCTGGTATGTTGCAATGACCACGTGAGAGCGCCCTCCGATAAAGTAGACACTTCCGCCTAACCAAGGAGGTGTTCGATGCCCCGGGCCGGTCGTAAGAAGGTCCAGCGCTACAGTATGGAGTTCAAACAGCGAGCGGTGCGGCTGAGCCAGCTGCCGGATGTAGAAGTGCAGGCGGTGGCCCAGGCGCTCGACATCCATCCGTTCATGCTCTCGCGGTGGCGGAAAGAGGCGCGGGAGGGCTGGCTGCGCGGGACGAGCGCGCGTGCCAAGCCACGGTCGAGTGTCACCCGCGTGCTCAACGACCTGGAAGCCTTGCCAATTGAGCACATCGCCGACGGTTTCATCGCTCCGATAGAGATACGCGAGGCGATTGCGGCTCTATCCGCCGGGCGCGAGTACCAGCCGACTGATCCATACGTAGAGCGCCTGGACCGGGCACTTGAGGCGCTGGGGCCTCTTTTGACATTCCTGAACCGGCCGTCGGCGTCGATTCGCTCGCAGCATGGATCTGGGAGGATTGCCGCCGATGTCCAGCTGATAGACTCGCGAACACAGTTGCATTGACCGGTTGAACTCACCTTCTCTTGGGACGGCTACGACCGAAAGTAGCTCGCGTCTGTCTGACGGGGTCCGGCGGCGTTGCCGCCTTCTATCGTCTACTCGCCAGTGGTCCTTTTCACCAGGAGGTAGCCTGCGATGAAGGCGGCGACGCCGAACCCGAAGATGCGGGGGCTTGGACCGAGCGGGCCGGCAATCAAGATCGACTCGAGCAGCGCCGCCATCCCGAGCAGCTGCAATCCGCGGCCTAGGTAGTAGAGCGTTCCGGGCATCTACCTTACGTGGGGCTCCGCCCCACACACCGGCTCGGTCGATTGGGGGGACCCCTGCGCCCCCTCGCGAGCGCGCACGTGCGCGCCGTGTTAGATCCCCTTGGCTCCGGTCGGGTCGTCACGATCATTTGGTGCCGCTGGGTTCCTCTCCGCCGGCCCCCGGCGTCTCGCGTTCTGCCATCCGACGCGTCTTGACGCGCCGCCAGGCGTCTAGACGGCGGCCGATCTCTTTCTCGAAGCCGCGCGTGGTCGGCACGTAGTACTGGCGTCCCTGCAGTGAAGCCGGCAGACAGTCCATCGCCGCGACCGCTTCCGGCTCGTCGTGCGCGTAGCGATACCCTTTGCCGTAGTCGAGTTGTTTCATCAGTCGGGTGGGTGCGTTCCGCAGATGCAACGGCACCGGCTCGGCCACGTTCTTGTGCGCATCGGTAGCGGCCCTGGAATAGGCGGTGTAGACAGCGTTGCTCTTGGGCGCCGATGCCAGATAAAGGGTCGCCTGCGCGAGCGCCGTATTGCCCTCCGGCATACCGATGAAGTGTACCGCCTCTTTGGCTGAGACCGCTATGGTCAGCGCCTGTGGGTCGGCAATGCCGACGTCCTCGCTGGCAAACCGGACGAGCCGGCGGGCGATGTAGAGCGGGTCCTCACCAGCTTCGACCATTCGCGCGAGCCAGTAGACCGCTGCGTCCGGGTCGCTGTTACGCATCGACTTGTGGAGCGCGGACATCAGGTTGAAGTGTTCCTCACCGTTCTTGTCATAGACGAGCGCTCGTCGTTGCATCGTCTCGGAGGCCAGCTCCAGGTCGAGCCGGGCCCCGACCGTGCCGTTCGACTCGGCGGTGCGTGCGACGGCGGCCGCTGCACCAAGCTCGAGCAGGTTCAAAGCGACTCGTGCGTCGCCGTTGGCGTGTCTGGCGATCGCCGCCAACGTCTCCGGGTCCACCCGGAGGTTCTGCTTGCCCAGTCCGCGGGTCTCGTCGGTCAGGGCGCGTGAGAGGATTGTCGTGATGTCTGTCGCGCTCAGCGCCTGCAGCACATACACCTGAGACCGCGACAGCAGCGCCGCGTTGACTTCGAACGAGGGGTTCTCGGTGGTGGCGCCGACGAGCACGATGTCTCCCGTTTCGACGCGGGGTAGAAACGCGTCCTGCTGCGCCTTGTTGAACCGGTGGATCTCGTCGACGAACAGGATGGTGCGTCGGTCGCCACGCCGCCGGTTGTCCTCGGCGACCGCCATCACGGCGCGGATTTCCTTGATGCCGGAGAGCACCGCGCTGAAGGCGACGAACCGCGACTTCGTGACTGTGGCGATCAACCGCGCCAGGGTCGTCTTCCCGGTGCCGGGTGGGCCCCAGAGGATGATCGACTGCAGCGTGTCGCGCTCGATGGCGTGACGCAGGGGCCGACCCGGCCCGAGCAGATCCTCCTGACCAGTCAGCTCGTCGAAGGTGGTGGGGCGCATGCGATCGGCAAGTGGCGCCGTCGCCGAGGCGGACCGCGTGGGCGGCTCGTCGAACAACGAACCTGGTGTCATGCCGACCGCCTCGGACGCTGTCCACTTGCGCCGGTTGTGGCTCTGGGCGTGGCGCCGGCGCGTTGCCTGGACGCTTCGTAGACAATCAAGGCCGCGGCGACGGCGATGTTGAGCGATTCGACCGGCGGGCGCATCGGGATCGAGATCAGATCGTCTGCCGTGTCGACGACATTTGTGTCGAGGCCCCCGCCCTCGCCCCCAAGCCAGATCAGGCATGGCCCCCTCAGGTCGGTGTCTGAGACCGAGCTACCATCACGCGGCACTGCCGCAAGCACGCGCAGCCCGAGAGCGTCCGCTGCGGCCCGCACGTCGCCAGCACCGAGGGAGCGGACGACCGGCAGACGGAACGTGCTGCCCATCGCCCCCCGAAGCGCCTTCCATCCGTACGGGTCGGCGCCGCCAACAGTGACGACGCCGGTTGCCCCGCCGGCTTCTATGGCGCGAATGACAGCTCCGGTGTTGCCGGGATCCTGTACAGCGATCAGTCCGATGACCAGTGGTCGTGGTGCTGGGGCCGCCGCCTCGAAGCCGGCCGATTCGAGGGTGGCGAGCGCCACGAGACCACTTGGCGTGGACATGGGACTGAGCGCGTCCATTACCGTGGGCGAGACACGAACTAGCCGGGTGATGGAAGGGTCGAGCCGATCGAACACGACAGCCGAGCGACGTGTGGTCGCCGTTCCGGTGCTGACGGCCGCGAGATCGATCCGTACACCTGCGCCCAGGGCTTCTGCAATCAGACGCGGGCCTTCGAGCAAGACGGTGGATCCCGTCGGTGCGGCGGAACCTCTGGCCTGACGAAACTGGGCCACGATCGGGTTGCGCCGGCTGGTGATCTGTTCCACGAGTTATGCTCTGCTGCCCGGCCTGAGAGCCGACCGGCGAGCAGCGAAAGTCAGCATAGCAGATGTGCTATCTTTGGCGACGAGTGAGTCCGGTCCTTTGGGGAACGGGACACGACAGAACGGTATGAAAGCTGAACTGATTAAACGGTTCGAGGACGAGATTCGCACGCTCGACCGGGAGCTCAAGAACGAACTGCCGAAAGAGATCAAGCGTGCGCGTGAGCTGGGCGACTTGCGCGAGAACGCGGAGTATCAGGCGGCAAAGGAGCGTCAGTCACTCGTCGAGGCGCGGCTGTCCATGCTGCACAAGCGTGTCGCCGAGCTGTCACTGATGAACCTGGATCGGCTTCCCGATGACCGTGCCGCGTTCGGCTCCACGGTGCATCTCCTCGAAGGGGGCGGCAAGCCGGTGGTCTATCGGTTGGTCATGCCGGAAGATGCGGACCCGGACAAGGGCTGGATCTCCACCGCCTCGCCCATCGGCCGCGCGCTGGTGGGTAAGGAAGCGGGGGACGAGGTCAGTGTGCCGACTCCCAACGGCACCCGAGAGTTCGAGCTCGTGAAGCTCATCACCATTCACGGCGAGTGAACCGTCGCATTGTGAACGCCGAGTCACCGCCCACGGTCCCGACCACGGCGTCTCGCACGGCTTCCAGTTACTCACCTCACCTCCGAACGGCACTGGTGTTGACCGGCACCGGCACCGCCGGCGCGTATCATGCCGGTGTGCTGCGGGCGCTGCACGAGGCCGGGGTCAAAGTCGACCTGGTGGCGGGGCGCGGCATCGGCGCGGTGGGGGCAGCCTTTGCGGCGGTCGATGGTGCGGCACAGCTGTGGGAGCCGGCTGGGCTCTGGAGTGTCCCCAGCGCGAAGCGGCTCTACCGCTGGCGACCCGCGCTGCGCGCTGCTGCCTGCATTCTCGGTGGTGCGCTCGGCGTACTGGTGCTGCCACTCGGCGTTGTGGTGCTCGGGGCGCTCGTCTATCCGCTGGCCTATCTCCTGCGGGTGGTCGGGCTGGACGGTGGCGCCTGGCTGGCGACCGGTTTTGGACAGCTCGTCGAGTCGGTCTTTGCGCCGGCGGCCCTGCCCATCTGGTTGCCCCGTCTCGTTGTGGCCGGGTTGGCCCTTCTGCTCGCGGTGGTGGCTGGTTCGGCTGGTCTGGGCTGGAAGCGGGCCCGTGACCAGCGTCGTTCGCGGGGGACGCTTTGGTGGGTGCTTCTGGGGGCACCACTCGATGTCGGCCGTGCACGGGGATGGTTCGCCGATGGGCTCTGGAAGCTGATGCGTGGCGCCGCGTCGGTCGCACGACCCGGCCCCGTGGATTTGGGGCGCCGATACGCCGAACTGTTGTCCGAGAATCTCGGCCAGCCCGGTTTCCGCGAGTTGTTGGTGACGGCCCACGACCTCGATGCGCGTCGCGATCTGGTCTTCGCGCTGCTCTCGGAGCCATACCGGCGGCGGTTCTTCCAACGTCAGAGCGGCGAGTCAGCGGGCGACCGACAACTGGAAGCGTTCGACCTGGCCGGTTCCGCTCGGCGTCACGGGTTCGACGTGTTTGCCGCGGCGCTCAGCCTGCCGGTGGCGACCGAGCCGTGGCTGGTGCGCTTCACCTCAGGCAGCAGCTGGCGCGGCGAGACGCACCGGGTGTGCGACCGACCGGACGCGGTCGGGCGGTTGCTCGACGAGGTGGCCCAGGCCGGCGCCGACCAGGTGATACTCGTCTCGGCATTGCCCGGGCCGACCGGACCGCACTCACTCAGGGCTGGTCGACGTGATGGCCGCGGTCGNATCGGTGAGGCGCTGTCTGCGATGGAATCGGCCGCAGTCGGTGACGCCGTCAGANCCCGCGCCGGGCTGTTCCAGGCGGTCTTCGAGATTCAGCCGGTCCATAATCCGCTCGGGCCATTCGATTTCATGGGGTGTTACGACGAGCGGTCCGATCGCGAGCAGTCCGTGGCCGAGTTGCTCGCGCGCGGCTACGACGACGGGCACCGGCAGTTTGTCGTCCCGGTCGTTGGTGCCAGCGGCGAGCAGATCGAGCCCGTGCCGCTCCCGCGTATGGCGGCCCGTGTTCCTGGCCTCGACGACTCCTAGCGGTTTGCACTCCGCCGTCGTTCAGCGGCCTGAGGCTCCTCGAGAAACTGTTCGGCGAGTGTGNGAATGGTCGCGCGAATCTGTTCCGGTGCGATCGACCCGAACTTCTGCTGGAAGCGGTCGAGGGGCACCACCGCTTTCGCCATCGCGCGGTGACCACCGGCACTGCCCACATCGCCAAAATGCCGCTTGACGAATTCGCCGGCGTTGCGCGAGTAACCGAGATTCCGGACCGAGATGACGAGATCCCCGTGCACGATGCCCGAGACGACAGACCATTTGATTTCCTCTACCTGCAGGAGGAAGTCGGCCACGTAGGTGATCAGATCCTCGCGCGCCACGTCGCCCAGATGGGTGGTGTACAGCGCCCCGACCACTTCGCCGCCCTGAACGGCTTCCGAGACCGAGTGCAGTCGCTCCACCGTGGTTTCGGCCCCCTCCATCTTGCGGATGAGCGCCGCGTTGGCGAGTGGGTACAGAAACCGGAAGGCGTCGAGATCCGGTTCGTTGGTCTGTCGCGACAGAAAGAGCGTGTCGGACTTGATTGCATAGAGCATCGCCGTGGCTGCGCGCTCAGAGATGTTCACGTCCACCGCACGAAGATGTTCGGTCAGAATGGTGCAGGTGGATCCGTAGTCGGGGCGGATGTCCTTGAACGCCGCGCCATAGCCGCCGCGCTCCGGGTGATGGTCGATGACGAGATCCACCTTGTTGATGAGCCCGCCGAAGTAGTGCGGTTGGACGTCCACTGTGGCGATGCGGTCGAAACCGGAGAGCGACTGGCGGTTCAGCGGCTCGACATGGATGTCGAGAAGATTGGCCATCCGGAGATTCTCGGGACGCGTGACTCCTTGAAACGCTCCGATGATCGCGGTGGTCTTGGTCCGGCGCAAGAGGTTGCGGAGCGCGAGGCCGCTGGCCATGGCGTCGGGATCCGGGTCGTTGTGCAGCAGAATCAGCACACGGTCGGCGTCGGCGAGGTAGCGCTGGTATTGTTCGACTCGCGCCCGTGTCATCGAGCGGTCCAGCTCGGCACAGAGCGCACCTTGCAGGAGGTCCGCCAGCGCCAGGTGTCCGACGTCGGGGATGCGCGTGCCCTGTTCCTCCTGTCGCTTCGGGCTGAGTGGATGCCCCACATCGAGCAGGTAGACCAGGGTGCCGCCAGCATCGCGAATCGCTTCCACGGTGCGTTTGGGGCTGCGGCGTCCGGTGTCCTCGACCAGGAGGCAGGTACTGGGGTCGATATCGGCTCGGAGGTAGCTTTCTACCTTGCGCGGGTCGCCGACGTGAACCGTCACCGCCGTGTCGTGCAGTCGGCGCGCAAGAAGTCGGTCTTCGACGAGGAACTCGATGTCGAGGCGGGGCGCGAAGGCTCGGGCCAGGATCCGGATGACGAGCTCGTCCTGGCACACTGCGAGGCACTTCATGGTTGGAACCGCGAGTCGACTACCCGAACTGCCGATTATACGTCGCACGGCCGTTGGGCGTGCATCCCGACTGATGGTCGCCAGGAGCGGGCGTCGATCAGGTAAGATGCCAGGCTATCCACGGGCTGGACAGGAGCACGCTGCATGATCCGTCACCTCACGATCCCGTTGGCACTGGCGCTGTGCTCGGTGTCGGTCGAGGCCCAGCCGGTCTTCCGGAGCAGTGTGGATCTGGTTCACTTCGGCGTCACCGTAGAGGACGGAGACGGACAGCTGGTGTCGGGGCTGACCCGCGAGGACTTCGTGATCGAGGAAGAGGGACGCGAGCAGGACGTCATGTACTTCTCGCAAGGGCTCGATACCGATCTCGAGACGATGCCGTTCCATCTCGGCGTGCTCTTCGATACCAGCGGCAGCATGGACCGCGATGTCGATTTCGCGAAGACAGCCGCCATCAAGTTCCTGCGGGGTCTCGATCTTGCGCAGGACATGACCCTCGTCGATTTCGATACCCAGGTGCGGGTGAGCCGGTATGACCGGCCTGACTTCCCGCGGCTCGTCGAGCGGCTCCGGATGCAAGAGGCCGGCGGCATGACGGCGCTCTACGATGCGCTGGGCGTCTATCTCGACGGTGCGTTCGACCAGGATGGGCGCAAGGTGCTGCTCCTCTACACCGACGGTAGCGACACGCGGAGCCGGCTTCGGCGCGACGAGTTGCTCGATCTGCTGCGTGCCTCCGACGTGACGGTCTATGCGGTCGGCTTCCAGACCCAGACTCGCGGCGCCGCACGGATCCAGGAACAGATCCGGTTGCAGGAGATCGTCGCTCTCACCGGAGGGCGGTCTTACTTTCCAGACTCAGTGGCCGAGCTCGACGAAATCTACAGACAGATTCGGGAGGAACTGTCGGCCAGGTATTCTGTGGGCTACGTGTCCACCGACCCGACCGCCGACGGAGCCTGGCGCAGGGTGACAGTGAGACTGGCTGACGACTTGCGACCCGCGCTTGGAGACGCCCGCATCCGCGCCCGCGAAGGCTACTTCGCTCCCTACAAAGACAGCGAGCCGGGTACCCGCTGANGGGATCGGATGGTCCTCCCCGGGCCCCGCTGACCGGGCACGCAGTGCTACGATGGTGTGTTGTTCGCCGGCCTGACGAGCCTGTCGGCAGAGCGCCCTAAAGCCCAAAGCTTGCGAGTAGGCTGACGCTGCTAGGCAGCCTTCGAGACCGTGCCCTCCACCTACGACCGATTCGACCTTGTCACCGATTTCGAGCTGCAGGGCGACCAGGCGCGGGCCGTCGAGGAGCTGACCGACGGGCTGCTTCGAGGCGATGCGCAGCAGGTGTTGCTCGGCGTGACCGGTTCCGGCAAGACGTTCACGATCGCGAAGGTCGTCGCGCAAGTGAATCGGCCGACCCTCGTAATGGTCCACAACAAGACGCTGGCGGCACAGCTGTTCCTCGAGTTTCGCCGCTTCTTTCCCCACAACGCAGTCGAATACTTCGTCAGCTACTACGATTACTACCAGCCCGAAGCCTACGTCCCCGCCACCGACTCGTACATCGAGAAGGAAGCGACGATCAACGACGAGATCGACCGCATGCGGCTGTCCGCGACGCGTGCGCTCTTCGAGCGCCGCGACGTCGTCATCGTGGCCAGCGTCTCCTGCATCTACGGGCTGGGTTCGCCGGAGGCGTACTACGGCCTGTTGCTGCCACTCGAGCGGAGCCAGCGTGCCGAACGGGAGTGGATTCTCCGCAAGTTGGTTGAAATTCAATACGAACGGAACGACCGCGAGTTCGGTCGGGGCACATTCCGCGTTCGAGGAGACATCGTCGAGGTGTATCCGTCCTACGAGAACGTGGCCCTCCGAATCGAGCTCTTTGGCGACGAGGTGGACGAGCTCGTTAGCTTCGACCCGGTCACGGGACGCACCCTGCGGCGGCACGATAAGGTGGCCGTATACCCGAGGTCTCACTTCGTCACTCCTCGCTCGCGCACCCTGACGGCGGTGGAGACGATCAAAGCCGAGCTGGTCGAGCGCCGCGCCGAGCTGGAGTCGATGGGCAAGGTGCTCGAGGCGCAGCGGCTCCACCAACGGACGATGTTCGACATCGAGATGATGCGCGAGATCGGTCACTGCCACGGCGTCGAGAACTACGCGAGGCATCTTTCTGGCCGTGCGGCGGGTGAGCCGCCGCCGACGTTGCTGGATTATCTGCCCCCGGACGCCCTGACGATCGTCGACGAGAGCCACCAGACCGTGCCGCAGGTGCGCGGCATGTTCCACGGCGACAGGTCGCGCAAGGAGGTGCTGGTGATGCATGGGTTCCGTTTGCCGTCGGCCCTCGACAACCGACCGCTGAACTTCGACGAGTGGAAGAGCCGGGCCGGGCAGGTGATCTTCGTGTCGGCGACGCCGGGACCCTACGAGCTCGCCGAGAGCCAGGGGGTGGTGGTGGAGCAGATCATCCGGCCGACTGGTCTGGTCGACCCAGCGGTGGATGTTCGCCCGGTCAAGGGGCAGGTTGATGACCTGTTGCACCAGATCCGGCAGCGCGTCGGCCGTGGCGAGCGGGTGCTCGTCACGACCCTGACCAAGCGGATGGCGGAGGATCTGACGCAGTTCTATCAGGAGCTCGGCGTGCGGGTCCGATATCTGCATTCCGAGGTCGAGACGCTCGAGCGGGTGCAGATTCTGCGGGACCTGCGTCGTGGCGAATTCGATGTCCTGGTGGGGATCAATCTCCTGCGAGAGGGACTCGACCTCCCCGAGGTGTCGTTGGTGGCGATTCTGGACGCCGACAAGGAAGGGTTTCTGCGGTCGTCCGGGGCGCTCATCCAGACGTCCGGACGGGCAGCTCGCAACGTCAGGGGCCAGGTCATCATGTATGCGGATGTGGTGACCGCTTCGATGCGAACCGCGCTCGACGAGATGCAACGCCGGCGTTCGCTGCAGGAGGCATTCAACCGCGAGCACGGCATTACGCCGGAGTCAATTGTCAAGGAGATCGACGATGTCCTGTCGAGCGTGTATGAACGAGACTATGTGATGGTTCCGGTCGTGCGGGAGGCTGAGGAGGAGTTCGCCACGCAGGCCGAGCTCGACGCCCATGTCCGGTCCCTCGAGGCTGACATGCGGGCCGCGGCTGCCAATCTCGAGTTCGAGCGGGCGTCGGCCCTGCGTGACAAGATCCGGGCGCTGCAGAGTCCGGGCCACGCGTTTTCCTGATGGACCGTGTTCTGGCGCCCAGACGGGCCACGAGTGTGAGATGATGAAAGTCTCGAGGCTAGACCGGGCTATGTAGTAGGAGAGTGCAATGTCCAGAGACCATGATGGAAACGCGGGTACGATCCTAATGGCGTTTGTGCTGGGCGCCGTGAGCGGCGCCGCCGTGGCGCTCCTATGGGCGCCGAACGCCGGTGAGGAGACGCGACGTCAGCTCAACGAACGGGCACGTGAGGGACGTGAACGGGCCACTGATGCGGCTCGGCAGGGCCGTGAGTTCGTGAACAAACAGCGGGACAACCTCACGACCGCGATCGACCGCGGACGCGAAGCTTATCGGCGCACGCGGGATAAGAGTTCCGATTCCAGCGAGGCCCCGGCGTGAGTGATCTGCCTACCCTGTTCCTCGCGGTCATTGCCGCGGCGACCGGGGTCATGGCTCTCATTCAGATCGGCGTGCTCATCTACGGCGTGCGGCTGGCGCGTCGTGTGAATCGGCTTGCCGACCGGGTGGAGCGCGAGATCGATCCGTTTCTTGGCAGGGCCCAGGAGGTGAGCAGCGACGCCGCTCGCGCGACGAAGCTCGCGGTGGCCCAGGTCGAGCGCGCCGACCAGATGATGGCCCAACTGGCACGGCGCGCCGAGGAGACACTCGACGTGGCGCAGCAGGTGCTCGTTGCGCCGGCCCGGCGGGCTCTCGCGCTCATCGAGGGGCTGCGGACCATGTTTTCGTCCCTCCGGGAGCCGGCAGGGCCTGACTCGGATGAGACGAAATCGACAGGGGAGGATGAGGCGCTCTTTATAGGATAGGAGGCAGCATGCTGGCACGGGTTCGGTTCGGAGCGGGACTCGCGGTCGTCGCGGCGGTCACAGTGCTCATCTCTGGCGGCACGGTCGTGGCGCAGCAAGATGTGGCTCCTCCGGTCTCGGCCTCGGCCTCGGCCTCGGCCTCGGCTTCGGAGGCCCTGGCCAAACAGCTGGCGGAAACGCTGGGCGCCGCGCAGCTCGACAGCATCGCGGCCAAGGACAGCCAGGGTGCAGACCGGTTCGTCGCGGCACTCTACTTCCCGGGGCGTTTGCTGGTGGTGTCGGCGCGCTACGAGGCGCCCATGTATGTCGAGGAGAAGATTGCGGCGAAAAACTATCGGGAGGTCTACCTCGACCTGAACGCGGCGTCGATCGCCGGGAGCAAGGTCTTGATTACCGATGGCGGTGCAAACGGGCTGCGTTCCGATGACATGACCGACAGCGCCAACACCGGTGGGCGAGTCGTTCGGTTCGGCGGCGACTGGAGCGGACAGCAGCTTTCGCAAAGCGACTATACGGCGCTGTTCGCCGAGACTGACACAGACTATATGCGTATGCTTCGGGCGTTGCTGGCCCAGGTGAATTGATGCCTGTTGTGAGGTAGACTGGGGAACCTGCTCGTTCGGAGTGGGCGCTTGGCTCAGTGGTAGAGCATCGCCTTCACACGGCGGGGGTCAGTGGTTCGAATCCACTAGCGCCCACCATATTTTTAGGGGGTCAATCGCATCTCGCGGTTGACCCCTTTTTGCGATCATTGCAACGAACTTGCGACGGGAGGCCAGGTTAGTACTGCCTTTCCCCCAAGTGCCCAGCGTCGGTCTAGCCTCGACCATCGACTGCCTCAGGTCGAGGGCTGCTCATTGACGTTCTCGCCCGGACCGTAGCCTTGCGGTGCCAGTTGCGTCGCCTTCTGCTGTGAGACAAGGGCCCAGGCGCTGATGTGCCCGAGCGCTCGTTGTTTCTTGCCCTTGCCCTTGCCCTTACCCTTCCCGTTTCCGTTTCCGTTGAGAATCTCATCGCCTTCGCCGTCCTCGTTCTCCTCGTCGTCGTCACTGTCCCCGTCGTTCCTCTTTGAGGGTTCGGCATCGAGGGTTCCCGCCGCAACCGTGCCGTCCGCTTGGGCCAGGCCACTGAGGGTGACCCGTTGCCCATTCTGCAGCGTGGCGCACGGGCTTCCGTTGAATGTCGTCAGCACGTTGGTGACAATCTGCACGCCGTTGATCACGAAAGTCACCGCCGGGCAGTCGCCGCGGATGCCGCTGACCTTGCCGTCGAGCACAACAGGGCCGCTCGCCGCGTCGGCTTTGATCTGGATCTTGCGCGCGGCGATGACGCCATCGGGGAACCGGTCACCGACGACGTGCACCCGCTGACCAGCCACCAAATCGACAAGCGCCTGGGTGCCCCCACGTCGCATGACCCGGGTGTCCGCACTGGTGCGAACGCTGACGCCGTCGACAAGCAGCACGAGATTCGGTGGCTGGCCGCCCACCGAGTCGAGTACGCCCTCGATCGAACTCGACTGGGTCTGGCCCGTTTTGCCAATTTCGATGGTGATCGACTCGGCGCGGAGTGTGTCGGCGAGCAGCCGGCCCTTGGCCTCGACCGGTACCCCTTCGAGGAGGTCGGCACACGCGCCGCCAGTGAAGGTCGTGGTGGCGGAGGTCGCCACCGGTGTGTCGCTGATGGCAAAGCTGAGGGCTGGGCAGGCGCCGGTCAGGCCGAGGATGTTGCCGCGAACGCTGACCACTGGATCATGGAGCCTCACTTCGAGGGCGCGCACACCGCCAACTGCCACGACTCCCATGACGTGGACGCGCACTCCGTCGCCGATGTCAGCGCAGCTACCATCGACGAATCTGGTCGCGAGGTCGGTTGACACCTGGGTTCCATCAGCCATGAATGCGGCGGTTGGGCACGGCGCTGTCACCATCGAGACGAAACCGTCGAGAATGACCGTCTCAACGTTCACGACGAGGGCCTCGAGGACATCGTCCACGAGGTGTCCCGTGACGGCGACCGACAGGAAATTCTGCTGGTCGATGCAGGGTATATCGTCAAAGAAGGTGGCGCCGCTGGTTGAGACCGCGGTGCCGTCAACGATGAACGCGAGGCTCGGGCAGCTGCCGGAGAGGCTGAGAAGGGGACCTTCCACCGTGACCGGCACCTGGACCACCTGGGCCACTCGCTCGATGCGGTTTGCCTCGATGGCGAACCCATCGGACGTGCCACTGACCAGCACCGTGTCGCCTATCGAGAGGGCATCCAGACTGAGCGCCAGGCCTGCGTCCACGATCAGCGTGCCGTTCGGCACGAAGACGCTCGTACCCGCAACGTTCAACGTGCGTGCGACCAGGTCGAGTTCCGCGATACGACCGTCGAGCTCGATCAGGCCGCCGCCACCCGTCCGGTGCAAGGTCTCGATCGTGGCGGTCGTGCCGACGACGGTCACGGCCAGATCGATTGTTTCGCCCGGCCCAATACCTGGGATCTGAATCCAGGCATCGACCGTCGGGGGCTCGATAAACTGGATCTGCAAGTCGCCGATCGGAACGCCAGACAGCGTGAAGCGGCCGAGTTCGTCCACGGCTGTGGTGGCCGTGAAGCCTGGGGCGGTGCCGGTGACCGTCATCGTCGACGTCATGGTGAGAAAGCCCTGGCGGACGGCGGCGCCACCGTTGACGAGTCCCGTGACTGTCGCCTGGTCGGAAGGGGCGGAGCCGGACATGAGGGCTCGGGTTGGGGCGCTCGCGCGCGACATGGAAGAAGACATAGCAGAAGAGGACGAGGACGAGACGCGCGATGACTGGGCTGACAGGAGCGGCGCCGACGCTGGCGTGACGCGGCTCGGCGCGGTCGGATTCGCATCGTCGCATGCGGCGCCACCCAGTACGAGGACGACCAGTAGCATCGGCATTACGAAGCCACGGATCGGGTACAGTCGGAATGCATCACATCGAGAACTTGAAGGCATGCCGAACAACAACGCAAGGCATGGACCAAATCGGCCATCGTCTGCCTAAGTGACTGTTTTGCTGGAGTTTGGAGGGAGATCAACAGCGTCGCGTGCGGGTGCACCGCGTCTCGGGCGTGCGGAATGGTGCGTCGTGGCGACAGATTTGTGAGTCCGTCGCACAACGTCGTTGACGTCAGTTCAGCACGGAGACGGGTGCTGACGGCCCCCCACGGCGGCGCACGGCGTGGGCGCTACGTCAACAGGTTCGCGATAATCGCAAGTAGGACCGCGATGAACATGGCGCCGGTGAGGATCCAGAGGCCCGCATACATAACCGCGACGATGCGGTCCACCGACCATTCGCTTGGGGTGCAGAGTATTGCAATCGCGCTCGCCAGTCTGGTGAGCATGGCGTCAGAGTACCACTCCTTGTCCCCGGATGCACAGGGGTGAGATTCTTCGACGGGCCATGACGGTGCTCAAGCCTCGGGACATATACAATGAGGTAGCTGAGGGAGCAGTGGTTCCAGCTCACTAGCTGTCTGGGTTGTATGCAACGCACGGAATCGCCCCCCACCTGTATTCAGACGTCGCCACGCAACGCGCATGAGCCCGCGCTGACGGTGCTGTTGACCGCAGACCAGATCCGCGACCGAGTTCGCGAGCTGGCGGCTGACATCAATCGGACCTATCCGGCGGGGCGGAGCTTGCATCTGGTGTCAGTCCTCAAGGGGGGCTTCATCTTTCTCGCCGACCTGGTCCGAGCCTTGAACCGGCAGGTGACGATCGACTTCGTGGCGGTCTCGAGCTACGGAGCCGGAACCCGGTCGTCGGGTGAGGTCAAGTTGGTCAAGGATCTCGAAATCGGCATCGAGGATCGAGACGTGCTGCTGGTCGAGGACATTGTCGATACGGGGCAGACCCTGGCCTGGCTTCGGACCACGCTTGGGGCACGGCGACCGCGCTCGCTGTGTGTGGTGTCACTGCTGGACAAGCCGTCGCGGCGGATTGTCGAGGTGGACATTGAGCATGTGGGGTTCACCATCGAAGACCGATTCGTTGTGGGGTACGGTCTCGATTGTGCCGAGCGATTTCGCCATCTTCCATTCGTCGCCGTGCTGGATCGGAGCGCGGATGACCCGGCCGACGTGCCGAGTGGTGACCTCGAAGAGCGCTGATTGGCGGCACGTAAGATCCACGGCGAATTCCCGGAATCCTTGACGGCCTGTCCGACGTCCTAATGCCATGTCTAGATCCCCCCGACCTCTGACGTCGGCTTTGCTGATCGCTGTGGGGCTGATAGCCGCCGGCCCCGTGAGCGCGGCCGCGCAGGACCNGGGCGCGCACCCGGACCTGGAACAGATGATACTGATTGCCGCCGGCGACGATGACGTCGCCCAAGCGGCGATTGACAACATTGCGGCCGTCTGGCGCGATGGTTATGCGGGCATGTTCTTTGACATGTTGCGCTTCATGGCGCCGCCCCAGCCGCGCTCGTCCGAACCGGAACATCCGACGACCAAGGTCTTCCGACGGCTGATCGGGTTGCTCGAGGATCAGACGGGTCAGGAGTTTGGCAACGACGTCATGCGCTGGCAGCAGTGGATCTGGCAGCAGCCATACGACCCGCACCCGGAATACGGGCAATTCAAGGGGCTGTGGTACGGGCAGATCGACCCGCGGTTCAGTGCGTTTTTTCCGCCGAATGCCACATCTCTGATTCGTCTCGACGAGGTGGACTGGGGTGGCGTGCCGCCGAACGGAATTCCGCCGATGCAGTATCCGGCGCACGTGCCCGCCGCCGACGCCGATTATCTCGATGACGACAACATCGTTTTCGGCATCGCCGTCAACGGCGAGGCCCGGGCCTACCCGAAGCGGATCCTGGCCTGGCACGAAATGGCGTTCGACCAGGTCGGCGGGCTCGAGATCACCATCGTGTATTGCACGCTGTGCGGCACGGTCATTCCCTACGAGAGCGTCACCGACGGACAGCATATCCAGTTTGGGACGAGTGGCCTGCTGTATCGGTCGAACAAGCTCATGTTCGATGACGCGACCAAGAGTCTTTGGAGCACGCTGGAGGGGGTGCCGGTCATCGGCAGTCTCGTCGGCAGCGGATTGGAGTTGAAACGTCGCTCGATGGTCACGACGACGTGGGAGGAGTGGCGGACACGGCACCCAGTGACCACCGTGCTGTCGATTGAGACCGGACATGAGCGCGACTACTCCGAGGGGGCGGCGTACCGGGACTACTTCAGCACGGACGACTTGATGTTCCAGGTGCAGGCGCGTGACGACCGGCTGGACAACAAGGATGAGGTCGTCGCGCTGTTTCTCGACGATCCGGCGGGTGGCGCCAGGCACCCGGTCGCGCTGTCAGCCGATTTCCTGGAGGATCGCCCGGTGTTTCAGGCTGAGGTGGCCGGTGTCCCCTTCGTGGTCGTGACGAGTCCAGACGGCGCCAACCGGGTCTATGGCACCAGCGGACAGCAGTTCGAGCGTCGCCTAGACGATCTCCGCGTGGCCGATACCGACGGGCGAGTGTGGCAGGTCACCGAGGACGAGCTGGTGGCGGAGGACGACGCCACCCGTCGACTCGCCAGGCTGCCGGCGAACCGGGCGTTCTGGTTCGGGTGGTATGCCCAGTTTCCCGAGACGGAGCTGTTTACAAATTAGACGGGGCGTCGCCCCGAACCCCACGCGGTGGCTTGTGGTGCCCCCTCGCCCCACGCCGCCACCCCGGGGCGCGCCGTGCGCGCCTTGTTCAGTACTGGATGGGGCTCCGCCCCGAACCCCCACGGACGCGAAGCGCGGTGCTAGTGGGAATTTTTCTCAGGGGCGGGAAATATTGCCAAGGGGGTACGAGTCTGCTACCGTGTCCCGATCCTGTTGTGTTTCTGAGTCCGTGTCACCGAAGGAGCTGGAGACAATGAAAATGCTCGTCGCAATTTGCGTCATGGTCGTCGTGGCCGTGGCCGCGGTTGGCGTCGGGGGAGCACAGGCCCAGGGGCTCCAGGTCGGCGACATGGCGCCGACGTTCAGCCTGCCTGGCACTGACGGCAAGACCCACAGTTTGTCCGACTACGCGGGGCGAACAGTGGTGCTAGCCTGGTTCCCCAAGGCGTTTACCGGTGGTTGAACGGCCGAATGCAAGTCGCTGCGTGATTCCAGCGACCAGTTGAAGGCGTTCGACATGGCCTATTTCATGATCAGTGTCGATGATCCGGAGACGAACAAGGAGTTCGCCGAGTCACTCGACTCCGATTTTCCTTTGCTGAGCAACCCGACCAAGGAAGTCGCTGAGGCCTACGGTGTCGTGACGGCCGAGAGGGCCTTCCCGTTCCGTTGGACGTACATCATTGGTGGGGATGGCAAGATCCTGAAGATCGACAAAGAGGTTAACCCGTCCGCGGCGGGGCAGGACCTGGTGGCCGACCTCAAGGCGCTCGGGGTCGGCTGAACCAAATAAAAAGGACCGGCCCACGCGCACCCGCGTGTAGGCCGGTGCTTTTTCTGTACTACGGTCAGCCGGAGCGCGTCGCACTCAAGGTAGTGTCGGGCGTCGCGCGAGGGCTTTGCCTACTCCTGCTTGTCTTTCCCGCTTCCCATCTCGTCCTTGAAACCGCGAATCGCCTGGCCCATGCCTTTACCGAGACCGGACAGGCGATTGGCGCCGAATATGAGCATCAGGATCGCGAAGATGATGAGCAGCTCGGGCAAGCCAATCGGTCCGAGTAATGCGAACACCGTTTGATGCATCAGAACACCTTCCTAGTCAGGTCCAGTCAGAACCAGTTTGACCCCGTCCGACATAGCCAATCAGTGGACCCGTCTCCAAGGATACCACGGTTGCTGGCGGCTTCTCGAGCGTTACAAGTACTAGGCGGCCGGGTGGAGGTTGGTCGCGAGTGCTTCGGTGAACGCCGGGTCCGACCTGATTGGGTCGAAGTCGGGGTCTGACCGGGCTCGGACCCGATTCAGCGCAGGGAGCTCGGCCAGTGATTCTCGCAAGTACCGGACCGCCTTCTCCGTCTCGCCCCGGAGGCCATAGAGACTCGCGATGTAGTATTTCGTGGCCGGATCGTCGGCGCCACGTCCGACCCGCCGCCCGAACCGGGCAACCGCTTCAGTGAAGTGCCGGTCCGCATCGGCCGCCTGGTCCATTCTGTGGTACGTCGCGGCCAGCTTGCCGTGCAGCTCGATCAGGTTCCGTTCCTTCAACGCGTGGTCCGAGGCGGCGAGCGCCACCAGTCCCCGCTCGTAGCTCTGAATTGCCTCCCGATATCGTCCCTGCAGGTAGTAGACGTACCCCAATCGCGTGTAAGCGCCAACGATCTGCAGTCCTTCCTTGCCCGACAGGAATCGCTCCTGGAGGTCGACTGCCACCAGACACGATCGTTCCGCTTTGACGTAGTTGCCGCGCAGCGCGTACAGCAGCCCGAGCTGGAGGTGGGCATATCCGAGGTCCGGATTGATTGAAAGGGCCTGCTCCAGCTCCGTGATGCCCGCGTCGATGTCGCCACGGCCGATCCAGTAGGCCCGCGCGAGCGACAGGTGCACGCCGGCATCGTCTGGTTCAAGCCGCGCCGACTCGGTGATGGCGTTGATGGCCTCGTCGAATCGTCCCAGTGAGAGGAGCGCCGATCCCAGCCAGCGATGGGCGTCGGCCAGTTTCGGATTGAGCTGGATCGCGCGACGGCCGACCTCGACCGCCTTCTCGGACAGCTCTCGCAGGCTCATGAACGATCCCTTGAAATCGTAGGCCAGGGCCAGGGCCGCCCACGCCGACGCATAGTTCGGGTCCTGCCGCGTGGCTTTCTTGAGCAGGAGGACCGCATGGTCGAGCGCCTGCGGGCTGCCGTCCATAATGTTCATCATGGCGCGGGAGCGGTTCTCGTAGGCCTGGACCGACTCGGTCTCCTTCCGCTCGATCTCGGCCATCTCGCTGTCTCCCAGGGTCAGGTGCATGCCCTGGCTCAGCTCGTAGACGATCTTGTCTTGCAGGCTGAAGATGTCGCCGATGGCGCCGTCAACCTTCACGGTCCTGACGACCGCGCCGGACCCGACCTCGACGAACCGGGCGGTAATTCGTATCAGGTCCCCAAGCCGCTGGTAGCCGCCGCTCACCAACCAGGTGGCCCGAAGCTGTCGACCGACTTCGATGGCCATCCGCTCGTCGTGGGCATCGGTGCCGCTCGAACCCAGCACGCGAAGCGCGTCGAACACCCGCTCGCGGCCGATGAGTGACAGCCCTTGGATGCTCTTCAGGTCGGCGGTGACCGTTTCAGCGATGCCGGATCCGATCCAGTCGTCGGCCGGCTCCCGGGTGATGTTGGTAAACGGGATGACCGCCACCGCATTGGTCGGCGGCGGTGGCTCGACCGGACGGGCGCCTGCAGTCAGACTGGAGTCGAACGAGGTAGTGCCAGACCCCACCCCGCGCTCGAGGTCCTGTCTTACCGCTCGGAGATCGACTAGCAGCTCGCGCGCCGACTGATACCGCGCATCGGGGTCCTTCTGCAACAGCTTGCGGACCGCGTCCTCGAGCCGTGGGGTCACCTCGTAGTTCAACCGTGACAATGGCGGTGGCTCGGCGTGCACCAGGGTGTCGATGACCGCTGTCGTGGTCTCGCCGTCGAAGGGCAGCCGCCCGGTCAGAGATTCGTAGACGACGATACCCAGCGAGAAGAGATCGGATCGCGTGTCGACCGCTCGGCCGAGCGCCTGTTCGGGTGACATGTAGGAGACCGTGCCGACCACGACGCCGAGACTGGTTTGCGCCATGGTCTCGGCGGCGCCCTGTTCGACAGCCGGTCCGGTGAACTTGGCGAGCCCGAAGTCGAGGATCTTCACCCGTCCGTGCGCATCGGCGATTTGCAGCGTCATCCCCAGCGATTGTCGGATCGACAGGGGGCCACGGCGCAGGCGGTCGGCCAGCGCCTCGCCCTCCACCAGCTCCATGACGATGAACAGCGTGCCGTCGTCCTCGCCGATGTCGTAGGTGGTGGCGACCGTGGGCGATCGCAGCATCGAGGCAGCCTGGCTTCTTTGAGTAGACGCTCTCGTCGGGGGTCCTGGTCGTGGTCCGGCGTAATGAACTTCAACGCCACCGGTCGGCCGAGCCGGGTGTCCCGGGCCCGATACACTTCGCCCATGCCGCCGCCGCCGAGGCGGTCGCCAATCTCGTAGTGCTGGACGATGGTGCCCCTGGAAGGCATGCGTTGTCGTCTTCGCGAGAGTGTCTGCGAGTAACCGGACTGTGTGCGTCGCGGGACGTTCTCCCATGTTACCGTACGCCGTGCTCTGCTATCCCGGTCTGGTGCGCTGCGCCCTCGGGGTCTGTGTTGGCCGTGCGGGACCTCCTAGGTAAGACTCACGCATGCTCTCCCGAGGTCCATCCGGGCATTGGCCCGCCTTCACGCTTTGTCGGCGCCGCGAAATGTGATACACCGACGGGCCTATGTCCTCAGATCCTTTGCCTTCGCCGAGCAAGACCGAGGCCGAAATTCGCTTCGATGAGACGCGCCGCAAGATCGGCATCGTCCTGGGACCGCTCATGTTCTTGCTGGTCCTGGTCGTGCCCTTCGAGTCACTGACACCAGACATGCACCGGCTCGCGGCGATCATGGCACTGGTCATGGTGTTCTGGATTACCGAGGCGCTGCCGTTGCCGGTGACCGCCTTGCTCGGGCCCACGCTGGCGATCGTGCTGGGGGTCGCGCCGGCGGCCGAGACATTCAGACCGTTTGCCAGCACGACGATCTTTCTCTTCATCGGCAGCTTCATCCTGGCGCAGGCGCTGTTCGTTCACCGGGTGAATGAACGGATCGCCTACGGCGTGTTGTCTATGCGCATCATCGGCGCCCACCCGACGCGCATTCTGATCGCCTATGGGCTGCTGGCAGCGTTCCTCTCTGCTTGGATGAGCAATACCGCCACGGCGGCGATGCTCGTGCCGATCGGGATGACGCTGGTCCGGTTCATGGAATCTGAGGCGCATATCCCGAAGAAGTACGGAACCGCCCTGATGCTCATGACGACCTACTGCTGCTCGCGGGGCGGTATGGCGACGCCGGTTGGAACACCGCCGAACCTGATTGCCATCGGCATGATCAGCGACCAGCTCGATGTGCGCATCACCTTCGTGCAGTGGATGCTCTTTTCCCTACCCATCGTCCTGGTGCTGATGGCGACAGTCTTCGTCTATCTCAGCTGGGTAGGGCAGACCGGTGTGGATGAAATTCCGGGGACCGAGCGGATCATCGCCGAGCGCAAGGCGGCCCTTGGGCCCTGGCGGCGTGGCGAAATCAACGCGGTCATCGCCTTCAGCGTCACGGTTGTGCTGTGGATTGGTCCCGGCATCCTGGCGCTGATTCTCGGCACGGATCACCCCGTGGTCAACGCGGTGACCTCCAGTATCCCGGCGGCCGTGGCGGCGCTGGTCGGGGTGGTGCTGCTCTTTGTGCTGCCCAACAGCAAGACCGAGCACTCCACTATCACCTGGAAGCAGGCGGCGCAAATCGACTGGGGCACGATTCTGCTGTTCGGTGGCGGACTCGCATTGGGTGCCTTGGCGGCGTCGACCGGGCTTGCCCGCGTGATCGCGGTGGGCATCACCGGGCTGGTGCCGCTCAACGAGGTCGCCGCAGTGACGTTCGCCGGGGCCATCTTCACCGTGGTGCTGTCGGAGGCGATGTCGAACACGGCGGCCACGAACATCGCGATCCCGATCGTGATCTCGATCGCGCAGGCCGCCGGCGTCAATCCGATCATCCCGGCGGTGGCATCCGCTTTGGCGGCGTCAGTCGCCGCCGTGTTGCCAGTGTCCACGCCGCCCAACGCGATCGTCTATGCGTCCGGTCGCGTCAGCATCACGGACATGATCAAGTATGGCCTGCTCATGGACGTCACCGCCGTCACGCTGGTTCCGGTGCTGGTGCTCTTCTTCGCGCCGTTCTTCATTACTTAGTGGGGCTCTGCCCCACACCCCGGCTCGCTCGCTCGCGGGGACCCCAACGCCCCGCTCCGCTTCCTCGCGGGCGCGCACGTGCGCGCCGTTGCGGGCTAGTTCGGCACGACGAAGATGGTCGTCATGTCGCCGACGAGCGTGATGGTGCGCAGATAGCGGTAGGTCGCGGCCTCGTACAGATCGATCGTGTTCCCGGCCAGAAAGACGTAGAGAATCTGGCCATTGGTGCTCGGTACGAGCCTCATGCGGGGGCGTCCCTCGATGACCTGGCGGTTCGCGAGTCGGCGTCCGGCGAGGTCGAATGTCCAGAACTCATAATGCCCGATCTGGCTCAGCAGGCCGTAGGCCGCCTGCCGCCCCGGCGCGATCGTGAACGACCCGACCGACTCCGCGGGGCCAAGCGTGTAAAAATCCAGATCGCGTTCGGCCAGATTGATCCGCGCGATGCCCATCAGGCTGCGGTCCTGCACCGGGTCCTGCATCCGGAAGATGTTGGAGAAGAAACCCGGTTCCTCATTGGGGTCGTACCGGAATGAGAAATTCAGACGCCCCATCCCCGGCTCAGCAAGCTGCGACAGCTCCCACCGGTCCACTTCCTCGAAGCCTTCGGTTTCGAGCACGATGATCTCCCGGCCGAAGAGGTAGAGCAGACTGCCGTCGGGCGAGAACAGCATGTTGACGCTCGTCCGCTCCTCGTCGTCCGGCCACGGGATGTCGCGGATCACCTCGTGCGTCTCGAGGTCGACCTGCACGAGCTTGCGGGGTTCGATGTCGAACCGATCGATCTCCTTGGTCGCGGGGTCGGTGAGTAGGACGATGTACCGATGGTCCGGTGACGCCCGGAATCCGCGAATCCGTACCTTGGTCGTGTCTTGGCTCAAAGTGAAGGTGTCGATGGTGCGGCGGGTGGTGACGTCGATAATCTCGATCTGCTCGAAGGTCCGGTCCTGCATGTAGAACCGCGTGCCGTCGGCTGACAGCGTCAGGCCGCGCGGCGGGCCGTCCAGTGTCATCGTGATGTCATCGACCACCTGCTCGGTCGCCTCATCGATGACGAAGATGCGGTTCGGGTATCCGCCGACGTAGATGGTGCCGGTGCCGCCGGTCAGCTCCGCCGCCGGCTGCGCCGAGGCGACGCTGGGCAGGGCGCACCCAATCAAAATGGCGAAGGCAAGAGACCGCATGGCAATACTTGCTGGCGCAATCCGTGTCGCGCGTATGCGAGAGGCTAGGGGAAGATCAGGTCGATTTTCCGCCAGTCTTTCTGCGCCGCCGCGCACTTGCTGGTCCAGTCCGGCGAATGGTTGAGCTGGTCGGGCACGTGCGCCGGCCAGAAACAGCCGAGATGACAATCGAACAGGTCACGTTCGACTGGCTGGCACAAGCCGGCCGTGCCGCCGTTCCGGTCCGCCTCCCACCCAGGCTGGAAGACCAGCGAACAGCCGAGCGGGATGTGCGGGCCCTCCGGCTGCTGCGGCGGGCCGGAGCCCTGCTGGTCCTGCAGCGCAACGACGTCTCCGGCCTGCGGCGTCTCGGTGGCAGATGCCGCCACTGTCCGCGCCATGCGTTCGGCCTTCCGATTGATTGCTGTCAGATGTCTCATGGTGCCATCAGGAGTCGAATCGGTTCAGGAACGGCCCGTTGCGTTCAGCCAGCTCTCCGTAGATACGCAAACAGATATCGGTCCACTCGCGAATCCAGTCGCAGTAGTGCAGATTCGCATGCGTGCTCGTGCCATACCGGGTGTGCGCCTCATGATAGCACCCGCCCGAACAGAGCGGACGCGCCCAGCAGGTGTGGCAGTCTATCTTGTGCGCCAGATGATGGCGCTCGAGGAACGCGGTTTGCGCCTCGCGGTCGATGCCGGTGTCGACCGACCCAAGGCGGTGCTCCTCAGACCCGGCGAACCGGTGGCACAATGCGACGTCCCCGCCGGTGGAGACACCCATCAACCCCAGCCCGGCACCGCACGGGTAGGCCTTGCTGACGCCCTTGTGAATCTCGGCCAGCGTCTCACTGACATTCGAAAACCCGTGATGGCGGTCCGCCGCGGCCGCGTCGAGGAACTCGTCGGCGAGCGCCTTGAACTGCGCCACCATCTTGTCGAATCCCTCGCGGTCCAGGGCGTGGTCCCGACCGGGTGAGGTGGTGACCGGCGCGAACCCGACCTCCTGAAATCCGATCTCCTCGGTCAGATGGTGAAAGATGCCGCTGATGTCGTTGACCTGTGAGGTCAGCGTGACCCGCGCGCCGATTGGTCGACTGTGGTGCCGCCGGAGCAGCTCGCGGACCCTGGGCAGCAGTGCGTCGTAGCTGCCGGCGCCGTCGCGGAACACGCGAAAGCGATCTTGCATCTCGCGAGGGCCGTCGATCGATACGGTCACCGCGATGTCGTGTTCGACGAGGAAGTCGATCATCTCGCTGCTCAGCAGGGTCGCGTTCGTCGTCAAGTTGAACTCGACCCGCTTACCTCGGGCCGCCGCCTCCTCGCGCGCATACGGCACAACCCGGCTCAGCACCGGAAAGTTCAGCAGCGTTTCGCCGCCGAAGAAGCTGACATGGACGACGGCGTTGTCACCCGCCTCGCGAAACAGCAGGTCGATGCTTTGACGCGCCGTTTCCTCGCTCATGAATTTCGGTTGTGCCCCGGTGGTCGTGTCGACGATCTTGTCTTCGCTGTATTCGTAGCAGTAGGCGCAGCTGAGATTGCACTGGTTGGTGACGTTGAGCACCGCCGTCGTCAACGGGAACGGCGTGAGCGGAATGATGGTCGGCGTCTCGGGCGCCGGCGTTGCGACCGGACGGACCGCGCGCACCAACTCGAGCTCGGCGAGCGTCTCGTCGAGGCCGTTGCCAGGAAAGCGGGGCGACACGGCGGCGAGCAGATCTTCGCGGTTCAGTCTCTGTACGCCCAGGGTGTCGATGAGCGCGGACGCTGGGTCGTCCAGCGCGAAGACCGCGGCGCTTGGCACCAGATACAGGAACCGCTGGTCGGCCGCGCCGAATTCATGAAACTCGCCCAGGCCAAGCAAGCTCATGGTTGTTCCACCGCGGTCGGGTCCCAACGCAAATACAGTGGCACGGTCACGAGCAGATGCGCCCGTGCGCGCAGGTCGTCTTCGGACCGGCCCGACGCGGCCGAATAAGTGGCGACTACCCAGACGTCACCAACGTTGTTGCGATTGCCGCTGCGTTCGACATTCGGTCCGTCGACCGCCGGAGCGAACCGTCCCTGGGCGTCGAGCGCGCCCACATATTGGAGGTCGTCGTCGCCGAACGTGGCCGCGTACTCCTCGAGGCTCCAGCTGACGTCGACGATACCGAGGTCGAGGTCGTCACCAGTGTCCGACTCGCCATCCGGCCCGTCGTGAAACGCCCGGGCTTCGAACTGCTGATACTGCTTTGGGAATCGGATGCCGCCGACGCGCGCCATGCCCGCCTCGGGTGTCACCGCGATCCTATGTACCTCGTCGTACACGGTCAGGGCGCCGGGGAGCGCCGCCTGCCCGAGAAATATATCACGAGCTCCGACCGCCGCGTCCGCGTCGATCCGCACCTCGACGCCCACCCTGTCCGGGGCCGTTGCGGCCACCCGCACCACCTCGATGCCGGGGCCGAGGTCTACGCTCCTGGCATCGGTGGTCGTCGCCAGGTTCGCGCCGTGAATCTGCAGCGTCACGGTCTGTCCAGCCGGGATCGACGGCGGTTGGACCCCGGCGATGGCCGGGGCGGCGACGACCCGTTCGAGGGTGACGTCGATCCCCACTTCGTCATAGGCGCCGGTGAACCAGCGTCCGCGCATGGTCTGCCAGTCGCGCTCGACCAGCATCACCTCGCGCAACCCGTCGGTGTCGGTGGGTCCTTCGACCGAGCGGCCGCGCCATTGGAAGCCGGTGTAGACGATGGCTCGTCCCTCACGTGTCACGCGCCGGCCATCCCGCGCATATACGTAGCTGGTCTCGGTCGTGAACGCGTCGTCGGTGCCCGGTACCGCCGCGATCGTCATCTGGCCGTAGACCGGTCCGATGCCCTGTGCCTGGCCCCGTAGCAGCCAGACCCCGGCGATGCGTGCCGGTCGCTTGGTGGCCGACCACGCCGTCCACTCCGGAGTGTTGAGCGGAAACCGATCGGAGAGATGCGCGATTGCCTGGTCGACCGGCTGCGGCTCATCGCTCGGAGGACCGGACCGCCGGAACGCCTGAAAGTCGGCGAACGGGTAATACCCCCGGTGCATCGCCATGAGCAGGGTCCACTCGTCCTCCGTGCGGCGCTGGCTGATGATGCGACCCATCGAATGGCACTGGGTGCAGATTTGCTGAATCTCAGCGTCGTCGTAAGGGTGGTCGTCGGCGCGGCGTTCTGCCTCGTACGCCGCCGGTCGCGCCTCCTCCGGCGCCAGACCGAGGTTGTTGGCGAGATAGCGGACCACCTCGCGTGCCGTCTCCGGCTCGATGGTCACGTCGTTCAGCGTGACCATGCGACGGATGGTTTGCTGCCAGCCTTCCGGCGTCGTGCGACGGAACGAGATGCGGGAGAGCCGACCCGCCTCGTCAAGGCGGTGGCATGAGCCACAGGCTTGGCGCACCGTGTCGCTTGCGATCGGTATCCCAGTCGCGTCGTCGGCCGCGGGCGGCTGGGCGGCGACGAAGGACGGGATGGCTGCCGCGAGGAGCGGCGCGAACAGCGAGATGAGGGACGGCGTGAACCGAGTCACGCGGAACTGGGGCATCGGGTCGCTTCCGTGTCCGCCTCTTGTAGCACATGCCCTCGCGAGTCGCAATTGTGCCGTCGAGCAGCTACGTGGGATCGTGTCGCAGCGCACCCTTGGCGAGTAACACGGATAGGGCTCCGAGAAAGTCAGGCAGGCTCACCGCGGCACACCGCCGAGTGTAGGCCTCGAACAGATCGGGCACCTGGCGGTGGTCTGGCGCCAGTTCCACCAACCGCACGAGGTCGACGTTGCGTAGATACCGGATACCCTGTTTGGTGTCCGGCCAGCTTGGCAAGATGAGGCGATTTTCTAGCACCACCTCGCGCGTCGTCAGGGCCGGTCGTGCTGCGATGCGAAGATGGTCGCCGCGACGCAGCCGGATAGCGGCGCCCCGTCGGAGCGTATCGAGTGCGGCCAGGACGGCCGGGTCCCGGCGCAGCGCGTCGATGTCGACCGTGGGTGTCGCATCCGGCGCGTCGCTCAGCTCGGCACTGGTGGCGCGACCGGTCCAGAACGGATGGAGATGCTGCGCGGCAGCTTCGGCGAAAAATCGGGCCGCCTGGTTGGACAAAGCGGTGTGCATCTCCCGTTCGCGCTGGTTGAACAGGTCGAGCGCCACGGCGGCGAGAGATGCGTTGGTCAGCGACGTGTGTACCACAACAGCCGCCAGCCAGGCCGAGGCCAGCGCCTTCTTCACGCCGTAGGACGACAGCGGATTGATACACGACGCGGCATCGCCGACCAGCAGCATGCCCGGGCCGCCGGCCGTCCGCGCATGGTAGAGAGAGGCGTCGCATCCCCATGGTGTGGTCTCCCGTGTCGCTCGGTCGAGTACCCGCCGAAAGGCGACGGTCTTGGCGAGTTCGGCCTCGTAGCAGGCGCTGAGGGCGCCTCCGCGTTCGAGATCGGTGACACGTGGATCGACCATCATCGTGACGTAGCGACGTGACACGGTGACCGGCACAGACCACGCCCATCCATCGTCGTAGGTTTCGACCAGCGTGTGGGTGTCGTCGTCGAGGTCCCAGCCGTCATGCCGTGTCCAGACCGCTGTCAACGCCAGCGTGGCGCACCCGACGTCGTGCACACGGTAGCCGTGGCGCGCGATGACGCCGGCGCGGCCGGAGCAGTCGAGAACGAACCGCCCCTCGACGACATGCGTGCCCGTGTCGGCGATTGCGTAGGTGACGGTTGCCCCGGCCGGTCCGGGTGGAACGTCGGCCGGCGCGAGCCGCGCGTCGTGCACGTGCGCATCGGTCACCACCCGTGCTCCAGCCTCGGCGGCGAGTCGGAGCAGCACCGCGTCGAATTCGCACCGCACGACCTGCAGACCCGTGCTGCCGTCCGCAAAGCTGGCGGTGCGCGTGGTCTGGTCACCCCACCAGACCGTGTTGCCGCTGCTCGCCAGAAAGCCCGCCGCGTCGATCGCGTCGGTGGCGCCCAGCAGGTCGAACAGCTTGCGGCAGCTGGGCGGGAGCGACTCGCCGAGCGACCGCGACCGGTCGACCGTCTTGGTCAACAGCTGGACCGAGTGCCCCCAAGTGGCCAGCAGCCGGGCGGCGGCGGCGCCGGCGGGTCCGCCCCCGATAATCACCACGTCGACCGTGTGTGCCGCCACCGTCGCATTGTGCCCGAGTCGTGCGTCACGAGCCAGGGGCTGCTAGCAGCCCGTGGTGAAAGTCACACTGCATTCGACAGGCGCTGCATTCCGCCTGACGGTGTTACTTCTCGGTCAAATACTGCCGGTATTTTCCCTCGTCGTGCCTTGTCAGCCGGACGCATCGCCTGTCTCGGTGCAACGCGCGACTNTCCANNTACGGACTGCTAGAATAGGGCCATGCGACACATCACTCTGACGGCGGTGTTAACGCTCGGTGGATGGGTGGCATTGGCTGGGCAGGCGACGGCACAGGCAGCGGCCGTTCAGCCTGTCACGCGGATGTACTCCGACGCGCAGGGTGAGACCCACATCGAGACGGTCATGATGGACGTCGGGCGGTCGAACGGTTTCTCCGCAACCGACACCGACTACTTTTCGCGCTTCGCTAGCGACATGGACCTCGACTGGCATCCGGCGCCACGACGCCAGTTCATCATTACGCTGAGCGGTCCGGGTTACGAGATTGAAACTTCCGACGGGGCCGTGGCCCAGTTGCCGCCGGGCAGCGTGCTGCTCGTAGAGGACACCGACCCCGCACACCGAGGCCACAAGACCCGTTCGCTCGGCGGCGACACGCTGGTTATGTTCATCCCGATCGACTGACCTATCGCGACCCCCCGTCAGAGGCGGTCGTTGGCGGCGGCGATATCTCCTGGCGACAGGCCGCCGCGCTGTCCGATGGCCTGTGGCGCAAAGATGTTGATGGGTGGCGTCAGCAGGAGCTCGTTGCCCACCCTGCCGTTGTTCCGCATCGCGTGGATGTGCACGATGCCGCTCGAGCGCTTGAGGAGAAACAGGAACACGGTGCCGCCGACGGTGTAGAACTCCGTCGACGTCCATCCGTTCGACCAGTCGCGCGTGTCGACGCGCGAGCCGACCGTGCCGTTGTTGTTCATGCGGTGAATGTGGACCGTCCCGTTGGATGCTTTGAGCAGGAACAGATAGTTCTGTCCACCGACTCGATAGAATTTGGCGCTCGACCATCCCGATGACCAGTCGTGGGTTGCGATACGGGTTCCAACCCGGCCGTTGGCGTTCATGCGGTGGATGTGCACCACACCACTGCTACGTTTGAGCAGGAAGAGAAAGGTACTGGCGCCCCGGCGCCAGAATTCGGTGGTGGTCCAGCCGTTGGACCAGTCTTTCGTATCGACGCGACTGCCAACCGTGCCGTCATTGTTGAGACGGNGTGTGTGCACGGTGCCGCCGTTCTGCTTCAACAAAAAGAGGTAGGTCGAGGTTCCCGCCGTGAACGTCTCCGTCGTCGTCCAGCCTGACGACCAATCGAATCGCTGGATCTCCCGACCCACCCCGAGCGCGGCGTCCATCCGGTGACCATGCACCACACCATCATTCGTCTTGAGCATGAACAGGTAGGTCTCGCCGGCAATGGAGTACGAGCGGACGTTGCTCCAGTCCGATGACCAGTCATAGCGTTTCCGCCGCAGAAATCCTCGTCGCCCATAGTGCATGATCGAGCCGTAATCGTAGGGACCATGGTCGAGATAGCTCGAGGCACTGATTCGGGTGAAGTTGCCCACGCGGTCCGGCTCTACCCGGTCTGCCATGACGATGACGTGGTTGTTGCGGTCCCGTCGANTCTGTTCGTGATGGAAGCCCAGAGCATGCCCGATCTCGTGGACCGCTGCGCCGAAACTGCAGTTGTTCGACAGGTTGACCGCCTGCCTCCCGCCCTGTCGGCCCACCGGACTCGAGCATCCGTCCCCAATGCGGAACTGGACGTAGTTGGTCTGGGTCGTGCGGGCGCTGAGTTGCCAGTTCGTATTGGTGTTCCAATGCGCGATGGCGTTGTTGATCCGCGCCAATGCTCCGGCGGTAAACCCCGTCGCCCGGATCGTGAAGGGAAGACGCCCGTTCGTCCACGCCCGAATACCAGGTCTCAAGATGCATGCCATTGTGTGTCTCCTCGCCTCGATCGTTCCTGCAGACGGCAGGTTTCGGCAGCCCGTGGCGGATCGTTCGCCGATGACAACGCCGAGCGAGTGGGAACCGAACATGGAACGCGTCGCGCAATCCAAGGGGGTGGGAGGAAGACGTCGTCATCTTTTCCACTACAATCCACATGAGCGCCGGGCCGGCCGGCGACGTTCCGGATCCGCCTCTTGCTCGATCCGCACTTCCGCCGCGCGTTGACCTACCTGACGCCGTACTGGGGTCGGCTGATCCTGGTACTGGTGCTCAGTTTGTTTTCGACAGGCTTTTCGCTGGCCATCCCGTTGCTCTCCCAGCAGCTGGTCGATAACGCGATCCTCGGCGCCAACGCTGACGCTTTACGTCGTATCGTCCTGCTGTTCGTGGCGATCACGGCGTTGGGTTTCGGGTTGAACGTGTGGAGTGGGCTGCGCTACACGCGCGTCTCGGCCGACATCCTGTTCGACATGCGGCTGGCGCTCTATCGCCACTTGCAGCGCCTCTCGCCGCGGTTCTACGCTCGCACCCGCTTCGGCGACATCATGTCGCGGCTGAACAACGACATCAGCGAAATCCAGCGTGTGGCGGCCGAAGTGGTGCTGGCCTGGGTTGGGAACGTGCTGTTCCTCGTAGGAACGGTCGGCCTGCTGGCCTATCTCGACCTGCGGCTCTTCCTGCTCGGCATCGCGCTACTGCCGGTCAGCGTCTGGGCGCTGGTGCGCTACCGGCGCAAGCTCGAGGGTCGAGTGGCGACGCTCCGCGAGCGCAGCGCCGACATCGGCAGCTTTCTGATCGAGACGCTGCAGGGGGTCAAGCTCGTCGTCACGTCGAACGCGCAGGAGCGGGAGGTGGGACGCTTCCGCGAGCGGAATGACAACTTCATCGATGCGCTCATGGCGATGCAGTGGACCACCTATCTCTCTGGCGGACTGCCGGGAGTCGTGCTCTCGGGATCGACGGCGCTGGTGTTTCTCTACGGTGGCCAGAGGGTCATCGACGGCACGATGACATTGGGCACGCTGGTCGCGTTCATGGCGCTGCAGTTGCGGCTGTTCGGGCCGATCCANGCGCTGATGGGACTCTACGCCAGCCTGGCGACGGTGCGAGTATCCCTAGGCCGGGTGCATGAGATTCTGGACGTCGCGCCGGAAGTGGTCGAGGCGCCCATGCCGGTGGGGCTGCCTGCCGTGCGCGGCGATGTGGAGCTGAAAGAAGTCAGCTTCTCGTTTGAGCGTGGCACGCCCGTGCTCGAGCAGGTCAGCCTGCGGATCGCGGCGGGCGAATGTGTCGCNATCGTCGGGCCAAGTGGCAGCGGGAAGAGCACCATAGCCGACCTGATACTGCGGCTGCTGGACCCGGACACCGGAACGGTCAGGCTGGATGGTCACGACTTGCGGATGCTGAAGCTGGCGGACCTGCGTGCCCGGGTGGCGCTGGTCGATCAGGAGCCGGCGATGTTCCACGCCTCCATCGCCGACAACATCCGCTACGCGCGGCCTGGTGCGACCGAGTCGGAGGTCGAGGCGGCGGCCCAAGCGGCCGGTCTGGAGGCGTTCGTCGCCACGCTGCCCGACGGCTACGACACCACGGTGGGGGAGCGCGGTTTGGCGTTCTCGGCAGGCGAGCGGCAACGGGTGGCGGTTGCGCGCGCGCTGCTCGCGGATCCGGCGGTGCTTGTGCTCGACGAGGCGACGGCAGCGCTCGACCCGCGCTCCGAGCAGCAGGTGGTCGAAGGCTACGAGTCGGTCATGGCGGGGCACACCACCATCCTCATCACCCATCGAGCGGCGCTGGCCCGGCGGGCCGACAGGGTGGTGGTCATCGACGGGGCGCGGGTCGTCGAAGAAGGCGCGCCGGCCGAGCTCATAACCAGAGGTGGGCTCTTCGCGGAGCTCTTCGCCGAGCGCGCCCGAAGCCCCAAGCTCGGGGCCCGAAGCCTGAAGCCGAGGAGCGATGGCGCCGTAGGCTGGGCCGACCCACAATGACCCACAGATCCGTCCGCGTGGCGGTCATCGACAGCGGCGTCAACCCGGCGCATCCGCATGTGGGCCCAGCGGCAGGCGGTACGGCGATAGCGACCGACGGGTCAACCAACACCGATTACGTAGACCGGCTGGGTCACGGCACGGCGGTCGCGGCGGCGATCCACGAGCGGGCGCCGAGTGCGGAGCTGTTCGCGGTGAAGGTGTTCGACCGGCAGCTGTCGGCATCCATCGAGGTACTGGTCGCGGGCATCGAGTGGGCGGCCGCGCACCACGTGGATCTGATCAACCTCAGCCTGGGCACCGCGAACCAGACGCATGCGGCGGCGCTCCAGTCGGCGGTCGTGCGAGCGGCCGAGGCCGGCGCCCTGCTGGTGGCGGCCGGAACCGATGACGGCGTTGCCTATTTGCCGGGTAGCCTCAACGGGGTCGTCCAGGTGGAGCTCGACTGGGCCTGTCCGCGGCTGGCGGTCGAGGTGGCGTCTCGGTCCGGTGGCGGCGACGTGGTCTGTCGCGCCTCGGGCTTTCCCCGCCCGGTGCCGGGGGTGCCGCCGGAACGAAACCTCAAGGGGACCAGCTTCGCCGTTGCGAATGTGACCGGTGTGCTGGCCCGCGAGCTGGTGGGTGGCTCGCGCCCAACGGTCGCGAGCGCGATTGCAGCCTTGCAGCGAGCGCACGCTGGTGTCGGGAGCGCCCGAAGCCCGAAGCGCGATGCCTGAAACCCGAGGAGTGGCGGCTTCCAGGTCAGTCTCGCGCCACGACCTCGACCCCGTCGGCGATGGCGTCGCTCGGGTAGGCGATGACCTGGTCGCCGGCTGACAGCCCGGAGACAATCTGCGCCTCCAGTCCATTGCGTTGTCCGATCTCCACCTGGGTCAGGGTTGCCGTGTTCAGCGTGACGGCGTACACCGCCCAGACGTCTCCGTCGCGGAAGAGACTGCTGGTCGGCACCTTCAGCACGTCGCCCTCATCCCAGGTGACCACGCGCACCTCAACGCGGTAGCCGTCGCCCAGTGCTTCCCATGCCTCGCGGACGTCCTCGAAGTCGATGACGACGTTGACACGCTGTTCTTCGACGCCGAGCGCTGAGATCTTGGTGAAACCGAAGGACTCGACGCGGCGGACGCGACCGGCCAGCGTGCGGTCGCCGCCCCACTGTTCGATCAGGACTGACTGACCCCGTCGGATGCGCACGGCGTCGGTCGACAGGTAGTCCGACACGATCTCGAGCTGTGCGGGGTCGGCAATTTCCATCAGCGGCTCGCCGGGCGGGACGATCGCCTCACTCTCGCGCAGCCGCTGCAACACCACGCCGTCGATTGGCGAGCGCAGCGTGATGGTTTGCCCGCCGCTGCCGCCACCCTGTGCCTGCAACAGGCTGGCCTGGGCCACCTCGAGCTCGTACCGGGCGTTGCTCACCGCGAAGTCGGCCGAACGGAGCGTCTCGGCCGCCGTGCGAGCCCGAAGCCGAACGGCATCGAGCTGCTCCTTCGAAATCAACTCGCTCGCGTCGAGATGCTGGTATCGCTCGAGATCCGAGTCGGCGAATTCCGATTCGGTTTGCGCCCGGTCACGTTCGACTTCGGCGCGCCCCACAGCCGACTCCGCCGCCCGGACCCGGGCTTCGATCTCGGCGCGCGTCCGCGCGTCGAGCAGCGTCGGGTCTACCGGCAGGAAGGTGGCCAGTATCGTTTCGTTCGCCGTCACCGGGTCGCCCGGTTCGAGCTCGATGCGAAGCACCCGGCCAGCGAGCGGCGCCGACACCATGAAGCGGTCGCGGACCCTGGTTTCGCCCTCCTCGTCGAGCGTGACCCGCAATGGACCGGTGTCGATGGTGACGAAGTCGGCCTCCAACGGCTGCGGTTGCAGCGCGTAAACGAGCGCCGCGACGATCAGCAGCGCCACACCCCAGACGATGAACCGTGTTGCGCGAACAGCCATTCGATTGCTCTAGAAGTCAGAAGTCAGAAGTCAGAAGATTACGTTCAAAGTCCAAAGCCAGGGGCGCCCCTTCATTCCCGCGTTTTCAGCACTTCCACCAGGTCGAGGCTGTCGAGCTTGCGCCGGACAAGCAGCCCGGACAGCACTGTAGCCGTCAGCACGGCCAGTGTTGACAGCGCGTAGGTGCGCGGCGCCACCGCCAGCGGGAACGAGTACAGCTCGGTGTCGAACAGCGTCACCACCAGAGCGGCCAGGCCATAGCCGACAAGCAACCCGGCCGGTATCGCCACACAGGTCAGCACGGCCAGCTCGCCGAGCAAAATCGATGAAATCTCGGCGCGGGTGAACCCGATGACCCGGAGGCTCGCCAGCTCCCGGCTACGCTCGGACAGCGACATGCGAGCGGCGTTGTAGACGACGCCGCAGGCGATGATACCGGCGAACAGCACGTTGAAGAAAATCATCACGTTGATGTTCTCCGCGAACGTCTCCTCGAAGCTCTCCAGCGCGGCCCCTTTCAGGGTGACGCCGGCGACCACCGGGGTCGCCTTGAGGACCCGGTAGAGCGCATCGAGCCTAGATGGGTCCACCGTGATGAAGCCGCCCGACAGCGTCTCGCTCTCACGCAGCAGTCGCCGGAGGCTATTGATCTCCATGTAGGCGGAGAGCCCCATGTACTCCTTCACGACGTCTGCCACCACCACCTCGCGCACCGGCCGCGCGCCCAGCAGGACTTCGACACGCACGACGTCACCACGGTCGATCGCGAGTATCTCTGCCAGCTTGCGCGACACCACCAGACCGTCTGGCGGCAGCGTCACCGGGCTGAGGTCGGTCACCTCGAGCACCCGGCTCAACCGTGGCACTTCGGGGAGACCGCTGATGGCGAGTTGACGCGACCGGCTGCCGAACCGCAGACGCGCCGGAATCGATCGCGTTGACTCAACGGTCAGCACCCCGGGCATCCGCTGCAGTTCGTGCCTCGCCGCGGCGGACGCCGCCTCGACGAAAGTCACCGTGACGTCCTGGTGCTGCGCCACGCTGAACTGCACGTCCATCATCTCGTCCATCGCGTCGAGCGAGAACGTGCCCGCGATGAGCATTGCGACCGAGAAGGCGATACCGGTCACCGAGGCCAGCGACCGTACCGGTTGGCGCTGGATGTTGCGGAGCACGATGCGAGCCGGCTGCGACAGCAGCCCCTGGATGCCCAGTCGTTCCACCAGGCTGACCCGGTAGCGGGCCGGAGGCTGTGGCCGCATCGCTTCGGCCGGCGGCAAGCGGACGGCGCGGCGCACCGCGGTGGCGGCGCCAAGCACATCGGCCAGCAGGCTGATCAGCACGCCGCTCGTCACGACGCTCGGCAGCAATCGATACGTCAGCGCGGGGAACTGGAACAACTCGTTGTAGATCGACATCATCGCGTTGCCCATGGCGGCTCCGGCGGCAGTGCCGATGACCGCTCCGGTCAGCGCAATGGCGAGCGCCCACTTCGTGTAGTGCCAGCCGATTGCGGCGTTGGTATAGCCCAGCGCCTTGAGCGCGGCGATCTGTTCCCGCTGGACCGACACCATGCGGGTCAGCACGACGTTGAGCAAGAATGCCGCGATGCTCAGGAAGATCAACGGCACCACCTGTCCGACCCCCTGCAGGCCGTTCAGCTCCTGGCTCAACGACCAGTGCGAGAGCTGCAGCGCCCGTGGGATCGCGCCAAACCCGCCGTAGCTTTCGATCAAGGTGTCGAGCTGTTGGATCACCTCTTCCTCGCGGGCGCCGGGCATCAACGACAGCGTCACGTCGTTGAACCCGCCCTCCATGTCGAACGCGGAGGCCAGCGCGCGGCGTTCCATCCAGAACACGCCAAACCGCGTGTTGTCTGGAATCAGCTCGCCCGGGCGGATGGTGTAGATGAACTCCGGCGACAGTCCGAACCCAACCACCTCCAGGTCGCGGCGCCGACCGTTGATGACCGCGGTGACGGTGTCGCCGGGGGTCAGGTTGTGTGCCAGCGCGAAGCCCTCGTTGACGATGACCTCGTCGGGCCGGGTCCCGTCGATGTACCGGCCACGCCGGATGACGATGTCGTTCAACATCGAGCGGCGCCGAGCCGGAATCGAGATGAGTCGGCCGGTGGCCGGCTCGCTCAGGCCCTCGACGTCGAGTGTGACGTCCACCACCACGCGCGTCTCGACCTGGGCCACACCGGCGATATCGCCGATCCGGTCGCGCAACCGCCATCGGCGCGTGCTTGAGCGTGACGAAAATGTCGGCGAACCGCTGGCGCTCGTAGTAGCTCGACTGCGACAGATGCAGCGAGTCGAACGCGCTGCTGTACATGATCAGCATCACCACGCCGACGGCGATGACGAGGCTGATAGCGATCGCCTGACCTTTGACGTGCCACAGGTCCCGGAGCAGCTTGCGGTTGATCGCCTGCATCGTTTCCTATCAGGACTCCCAGGTCTACCACTCGAGCTCGCGCGCGCTCACCTTGTGGTCGTTTGTCCGCACCGACCCAATGTGGCCGTCAGACAGCGTGACCACACGGTCGGCCATTCCCGCTACTGCCGCGTTGTGCGTGATGACGGCGGTCGCCGTGCCGAGCTCAAAGTTGATCCGCTCGATCGCCTCGAGCACCACGATGCCGGTCGAGATGTCGAGCGCGCCGGTCGGTTCGTCACAGAGCAGCACGTCCGGTCGCTTCGCAATCGCCCGGGCGATGGCGACCCGCTGCTGCTCGCCGCCCGAGAGCTGCGCGGGGAAGTGGTCGAGGCGGTCGGCCAGGTCCACCATCGCGAGCGCTTCGGCCGCTTCGAGCGGGTGCTCGGCGATGTCGGTGACCAGGGCGACGTTCTCGCGTGCGGTCAGACTCGGAATCAGATTGTAGAACTGAAAGACGAAGCCGACATGACGCCGCCTGTAGTCGGTCAGCTCGCGCTCCTCGGCCGTGGTCAGGTCGCGACCTCGGTACATCACATGACCGGCGGTCGGCACGTCGAGGCCCCCGAGAATGTTCAGCAGGGTCGACTTACCGCTGCCCGAGGGGCAGCAGTACCAGGAACTCCGACTCGAGGAGTGTCAGCTCCACGCCCCGTAGCGCGTGCACGTCCACTTCCCCCATGTGGTAGACCTTCGTGATGTCCTTGGCCTCGAAGACGGTTTCCCGTTTCGGGTCAGAGGTCTTGAGGGGGGCAGGTCTGGTGGCCACGCTGGAATCGGTTGCGGTCACGGGTAGACCTTCCGGACAGGGTCAACACCCACCAGAATACTCATTGGCTTTGCCGAAGCCAAATACTGACCAAAATATTTATTTTGCCTATTCAAAACATGCCATGTGGAGCGTCTTTTGTAGATGGGCCGCGACTGAACGCGAACGCGTTACGCCTCGACAGCCTCGTCGATGCCCGGTCTGCCGTGCCCCCGGTCAGGGCTCGTGTGGAACCAGAGGTTGCGGCAGGGTAGGCCGAGACGCTACAATCATAGCAGTGGGGGTGTGGTGTCGGGCGCGCTCCCCACACCGGTTCGCAGACTGCACGCTTCCTAGCATGGGGGTCATCCGACCCGCACGCCGCGACAAGCGGCACGGTTTCCGACGCTCACGGTCTAGGTTCGCTACGTGTAGGTCGAGCCACAGCGCGGCGGGCCCGTCGAGCGGTATTGAATTACCCCGAACTGGCCCATGAGGCCGAGGCGCTGAGTGGGACGACTGCTTCATATCCCCGTCATCCGGGTCCTGTACGAGCGGCAGTTGCTGTTCCCCGCGGTGGTGGTGCTCATTGTGTCGGGCGTGCTCATCCAAGGGGTGTGGCAAGGTGCCCAGCCGGTGGAGGCAACCGATCAGGCCGCTCCTGTGGTGCCGCTGCCATTGCCAGCATCACGTCGGCCCGATCTCGAAAAGACGCCGCTTACCTATTTCGACGACTACTGGCGCCAGCTCCGGGAGCGGGTCGAGGACAAGGTCGTGCTCGTCGGTCCCGTTCCCACTCCGGCGGTCGTCGTCATGCCCGGTCTGGCGCTGTCCTCGGCGGAGGCCGGCGAGGCGGTCCTGGCTGAGATCGAGCGGGCGCGGTTGGTGCGTCCACTAGACGAGCAGGCGACCGACGAGGGTGTGGCGGATGCGTCTGCCGACGTGGATCCGCCGGATGGTGAGAGGCAAGAGACACGTTCGAGCGAAGCTGGCACCGAAGAACCAGTCGAACCGGCTGAGCCGGTCGACCCAACGCCGGACCAGGCGCCTCGACCCGGCGGGCTGATCGCTGTGGACCGCGACCGGGGTCTGTCGCTGTTCGAGGTGGATCCGACCCGGGTCGATACCTTCGAGCTGATTCCGCCGGCGGCAGTGCCGTCCGGGTCCTACGTGGGTGCGGTGACACGCGATGTCACGGGCCGTGCGGCGATCACGCCCGGGCATCTGGTTTCGGTCCGCGCCGAGCCGGAGGGGGCGTCGCTCGAGGTGTCGATGCGCCTGGACGGGGCGGGCGCGACGGCAGTTGTCAATCTTGATGGCAAGCTGGTCGGGGTGGCGGTCGAGACGGGCGACGCTGGGGCTGGTCCGCGGTTGCTGTCTTCGAGCGTCGTGCGTCGCGTGGTGGCTGAGCTCCAACGCCAGGTTCGCTGCCGGGCCCTCGTGGTGTCCGAGCTGGCGCCACCGGTGTTGGCGCTGCTCGGGCTCGAGAGTGGCTTGCTGGTCGAGTACGTCAGACAGGACGCGTTCGTGCCGGAGCCGTCGCTACGCGCTGGCGACGTGATCCTCGATTGGGACCAAGAGGCGGTGACCACGGTCGAGGCGTTCGAGACCCGGACGGATGCGCTTGAACTGGGTGCACTCGTGCGATATCGGGTGCTGCGCGGACAACGCCGGCTGACCGGCGGCACCGTCTTGCCGGGCGCCGACTGCCGACCCCTCGGCGAGCCGCCGGTGCAACTGGCGGGTTTTGGTCTTGCGGTTCGCTGGACGGCGGAGGGACGTGTAGGAGCGGGTGAGGGGTGGCGGGTCGCTGCCGCTGCATCCGGGGGGGTCGCGGCGACGGCTGGTCTCGACGTCGACGATCTCGTGCTCGCGGTCGATGGGCGAGCGGCCGAGGGACTCGACGCCCGCGCGATGTTCGAGCGGATGGAGCGACGAGGCGAGCCGACCTTGCTGACCGTCCGGCGGGCGAACCGGGTCCAGATCCTCGCGCTCGATCCCGGTAACTGATGGCGGCGCCCTCGAACGACACGTCTTCCCCCGAACAGACAATGCGCACCAGTGCCCGGCTCGGCAGGGCTCTGGCGACTGGCTGGCGGTGGCTCACCGAACGGTTGCCGATCTGGCGCTGGACCAAGGTGTTTTTCCGCGCCTCGTTCCTGCCAGAGCAGAACTACCTCATCATCCTGGCCGTTGTTGTCGGTGTCCTGACCGGGTACGGGTCGGTCGGGTTCATCTTCGTCCTCGGGTGGATCGCCGACTTCGCACGCGGACCGGTCGCCTCGGGGCTCTCGGTGTTCGGTCCCGCTAGCCTGGTGCTACTGCCCGCGCTTGGCGGACTGATGGCTGGACCGTTGATTCACCGCTTCGCGAAGGAGGCGCGGGGCCACGGCGTGCCGGAGGTGATGACCGCGCTGGCGAGTCGGGGTGGGAAGATTCGCAAGCGGGTTGCCTCGATTAAAGTCATTACCTCGTCGCTGACGATCGGCTTCGGCGGCACGGCTGGGCGCGAGGGACCGATGGTGCAGATCGGATCGGCCATCGGCTCCGCGGTCGGCCAGTGGACCAAGCTGACCCCGCATCGCGTAAGGACGCTGGTCACCTGCGGGGCCGCTGGTGGTGTTGCCGCCACCTTCAACGCACCGATTGCCGGGGCGATCTTCTCGATGGAGGTGCTCATCGGCCGGGTGCAGACCGACTTCCTGCTGGTGCTGTTGACCTCGCTGAGCTCCTGCATGGTGGCGCGGTCCTATCTCGGCAACTACCCGGCATTCACCGCACCGGCCTACGACCTGGCCAGCGGCCGCGAGCTCCCGCTGTATTTCCTGATGGGGCTCATAATTGGCTGGGCTGCGATTCTGTATGTGCGGGCACTCTACAAGGCCGAGGACCTGTTCGGAGCCTGGCGCTTCCCCGACTACCTGAAGCCGGCGGTTGGCGGGTTGATGGCGGGGCTCGTCTTGCGCTACTTCCCGGAAGTGTATGGCGCCGGGTTCCCAGCCGTTGAGTCGGCCTTGTGGGTACGGCTCCCTTGGGAACTGTTGATCGGGCTGTTCGTGGCCGAGTTTCTCGCCAACTGCGCGACGCTCGGCTCTGGCGGCTCGGGTGGGGTGTTTGCGCCCAGCCTCTACATGGGCGCCATGCTGGGTGGCGCGTTCGGGTCGCTGGTCCACATCCTGTTTCCGGACTGGACCGCCGGCTCCGGCGCCTATGCGATGGTGGGGATGGCGGCCTTCTTCGCGGCGACCGCAAAGGCGCCGACCACGTCGATTCTGATCCTGTTCGAGATGACGAACGACTACCGGATCATGCTGCCGCTGATGGCGGCGACGGTTGCCAGCGTGTATCTCTCACACCGGTTGTCACCGTTCAGCATCTACACGTTGAAGCTGCATCGCCGTGGGATCAGCTATCCGGGACGCGAAGAGGCCGAACGGGCGACGCGGCGGACCGCCGCGCCGCAGACTTCGACGACGTGAACGAGGCGGCTACTGGGGCTCGGTGATGGTGATTTCCTCGAGATCGTCCGTGTCGCTCGACAGCTCGGCATCACCTGCCGGCACCTTGTTCATCTGTAGCATGTAGGCGGAGACGTCGGCGTAGCCGGACGGACTCAGGCTGGCCGGGGCGCCCTGCGGCATGGTGGTGCGAATGGCAACGTACATGTCACCGACCGAGAGATCGCTCCATCGGAAGAAGAACGACGACCCCACCAGGGACGGCGCAATGCCGTCTCCCATCAGGTCATCGAGATGGCAGGACGCGCATTCCTGCTCATAGGTGCGCTGCCCGCGTGTGGCCTGCTCGTCGGTATAGACGCCGCCCCAGATCGTCGTGTCGCTCTGAGCGGCGAGCGTGGCCTCGAACGCGGGGCCATTGGCCGATTCAGGAAGAACGACGAGCGACACCACGAATGGGCAGAGCGCCGCGATCAGCAACGCCGCGAAGAGGCGGTGGCTCGGGTCTGAAGACGGTCGGTTCCGCATCGGTCTCGTACCTCGTAGGGATGTGGCGAACGTGGGCGGCACGTGGCGCGCCCGGTTTGCCGTCGGGGCCTTGAGCCGGCGGCCACGGCGGCGCCAGCATCGCCTTCACTATATCATCGACCGGCGCGGGGCTACTTGCCGTCGATCAGGTTCCCGAGGCCAAACGCGTGGTCGAGGACCGACCCTTCCCCTTTTCTGCGACCACCGGTCTGCGGGGCCGCCTTGTAGATGCGGTCCGCCAGCCGGCTGAGCGGCAGCGACTGCAGCCAGACCCGTCCCGGGCCGGTGAGGTTGGCGAAGAACAGGCCCTCACCACCGAAGAGCGCCGTCTTGACGCCGCCCACGAACTGGATGTCGTAGCCAACACTGGGCTGCAGCGCTACGAGGCACCCGGTGTCGACCCGAAGCGTCTCGCCCGCTTCCAAGTCCACCAGGTGGACCGTGCCGCCGGCATGGAGGAAAGAGAGCCCGTCGCCCTCGAGCCGCTGCATGATGAAGCCCTCGCCGCCAAACAATCCGACGCCGATCTTCTTCTGAAAGGCGATGCCGATGGTGACGCCCTTGGCGGCACAGAGAAACGCGTCTTTCTGACAGATGAGCTCGCCGCCCAGGTCGGACAGGTCCATCGCAAGGATCTTGCCGGCATAGGGGGCGGCGAAGGCCACACGTTGCTTGCCGTCACCGCTGTTGGTGAACACCGTCATGAACAGGCTCTCGCCGGTGAGCAGCCGCTTGCCGGCGCCCATCAGCTTGTCCATGAGACCCGATTGCTGGCCGTGGCTGCCGTCGCCGAAGATCGTCTCCATGGCGATGCCGTTGGTCATGTACATCATGCCGCCAGCCTCGGCAACAGCGCTCTCGCCCGGGTCGAGCTCGACCTCGACATACTGCATTTCGGTGCCTTCGATGGTGAAGTCGATCTCGTGGGCCGTCCGCCCCGGCGGCACAGGTGGTGCAGGGGGCTGAGTACCCGAGAGGTGCGTCGCTAGCTGGGGCACATCGGCCAGCGGCGTCCAGTTGGTCATGCCGGCGGTGAAGACCAGCGTCTTGCCCTCGGCGCTGCCGTTCTGGATGTTGCTGGCGATCTNGGCTTCGGACATTGGTCCGATTTGATGCCCGTGCTTTGCCATGTACCACTGCTGTTGCGACATCATGTTCCTCCCCGGATATTCAAGTCCGTGACTGGATTATAGTCCTCGATCCCCTGTGGTATCGTGGTGCTCGGAGCGTCGTGTGGCGCTGTTCGACCAGAATGACGAAGGCGATGAGTGAGCGGTTCCAGCCGGCGCCTGGGGCGCGATCGACCGTCGGCGGCCTGTCGGGTCCGGACGACGCGGCCGGCGCTCGGGCTGCCGTTTCGGCGAGGGTNCCGCCCGATTCGGATGACTGTGAGATCTGCCAGCGATTTCTTGCCGGNGTGGCCGACTTTGGTCACCTGCGAGCCTTGAAGCTGTATCGGCTGCAGGTCGACTTGAGCCCGCCAGTGCCCAGCCTCCCGTGTCTCGACCACGAAGNGATGCTACACGAGGGGATTGCGCCCCACGCGGCGGCGTATGTCGAGGATCGGCAGACTGGCGAACTGCACGAGATCGTCCTGATTCCGTCGCGGCAACGTGTCGAGATCGACATTGCGTCGACGCTCCACGAGCACACCGACGAAGGCCAGACGCGTCTGCTCGGGCGGCTGCGCGAACAGTTTCCCGACTTCACCTACGCCGTCAACCGGCTGTCCTGGCTTCGGGGAGATCAGCGCGTGGCGCGGGCCTGCCGGGCGCAGGTCACGCTGCGGGACGTTCTGACGGGGCTCGACTTCGCTCGGATCGTCGCCGCACTCAGCCGGCTGCGCACCATCGGTGCGCTGATGGAAAAGCAGTCGCGGGTGGCATCCTGGAGCGTGCGTACAGTGACCGGGCCGTTTCTAGCGGTGGTCGGGTTTCTCGTCTACCAGGGACTCGGAACGCTGGCACCGCAGATCGGCGCCGGGACCGTCACCCTCCTCCAGGCGCTGGTGGTCGGAACAGCCGGCGCGCTGTTTCTCTACTTCGGGCTAAAGGCGGTACATCTCACCGAGATGGCCAACAGGGTCTGGAAGCGCGCCTCGGAGTACGACCTGATCGTCACCGAGCGCCGGCGGCTGATGGCGGGTCCGGACGTGGCGCGCGATCAGTCAGTGCCGCGGGCCTAAGGGTCCGCGCAAGAATAAGTGCCCCTCTTGGGGCGTCGAGGCGCCCGGCTGGCCAGGCGGGAGGAGGGAGCATACGGGCAGTATTCGACCGACGAGCAACGCCGCCAGGCGGGATGGATCGGCGGCCGAAGATGGGTAGTTGTCCTTGCGCGGGCCCTAAGCGGCCGAAGCTCGTGGCCCGAAGCCAAGGAGTCGACCTCAGTGATGCGGCTACGAGCTCCAGGGCTTACGCGCGAAGTAGCTCTTCATCAGCTCTCGCGTCTTGCCCGAGAGCATGACGAGCGCAAGCAGATTCGGCAGAATCACGACGCTGAGCGCGATGTCACCCAGGTCCCAGACGGCGGCTGGGGCGATGACCGTTCCCAGAAAGACCATGCCGACATACACGAGCCGGTAGGGCAGGATGGCCCGTTTTCCGAACAGGTATGCCGCGCAGCGGTCGCCATAGTAGCTCCAGGAGATCGCGGTGGAGATGGCGAACAGTACAACCGAGAGCACGACGATGAAGCCGCCCCAGTCGCCGAGGGGTGAGAGTCCACGCTGGAACCCGAGCTGCGTCAGCGGGGCGCCGCCCTCTGGGGCATCACCGTAGAGCACGGCGTAGTTGGTGCCGTCGTCCGATGTGGCGACTCCTGCGGCCGGATCGATGATGCCGTCAAAGGCTTGGGTCTGCGCCTCGTCGGTGAAGAAGCGCTCGACGGGCACATCGTGCCACGCAAACAGCGCCTGTCCAGCATTGATGGCCTGGAACCCGTCGTCGATGCGGATTCGCAGTGGTTCCTCGGTTTCTTCGAGCGCGCCATCGGCTGCTGGCACGACATACGACAGGTCACCTCCGGCAAGCGTCAGCTCCGAAGGGACTCGTTCGTCGTACACGCCGGTGATGATGAGGACGAAGCAGGTCATCGTGACGATCACGATCGTGTCGATGAACGGCTCAACCAGGCCCACGACGCCTTCCGACACCGGTTCGTCGGTCTTTGCGGCGGCGTGGGCAATCGGGGCCGAGCCCTGTCCGGCCTCGTTTGAAAACAATCCCCGGTTGACACCCCAGTTGAGCGTGACGAGAAGCACGCCGATCCCGGTGCCCGCCACCCCGGCGGTCGGGTTGAACGCTTCGCTGAGGATGAGCTCGAGGGTGGGCATCACGGCGCCCGGGTTCATCAGGATGATGAGCAGTGCGGAGAGCACGTAGATACCGGCCATGAGCGGTGCCAGAATGCCGGTCACGCGGCCGATGCGGGTAATGCCGCCCAGAATGACCGCCGCAACAACCGAGGCTGCCAGCAGGCCCGTGACCACATTCGGCGTCCCGAAGTTGGACTGCATCGTGTCGGCCAGCGTGTTGGCCTGGACGGCGTTGCCAGTCACAAAAGCGGTGAAACCAAGCGCGACGGCAAAAAAGACGGCCATCCATCTCCATCCCTTGCCGAGTCCGCGCTCGATGTAGTACATCGGGCCGCCGGCCACCGTTCCCTCGTGCTTGTGGGTCTCGGCCGTCACTTCCCGGTACTGCTGGGCCAGCGTCACTTCGGAGAATTTCGTTGCCGCGCCGAGGAGCGCCGTCATCCACATCCAGAACAGCGCGCCCGGTCCGCCGTAGTGGATGGCCCAGGCCGCCCCGGCGATGTTGCCGATGCCCACCGTCGCCGACAGCGCCGTGGTGAGGGCTTGGAAGTGGGAGACGTCGCCAGGTTCATTGGGGTCGTCGTACCGACCGCTCGCCACGGCGAAGCCATGAGCGAGACGGGACACCTGCACGAAGCCGAGTCGGACCGTCAGGAAAAGGCCAGTGCCCAGGAGGGCGATGACCTTCAGCGGGATAACTTGCTCGCCCACGGGGAGGCCGAAACTGTCGACGTAGAACTTGATCGTCTGGATGAGCTGCTCGATGCTGTCCATGGACCCGCCTCACGCCAATCGTGTGCCGTCGCTGTCCGGTCGACCGCGTCTGCGGCCGCACATCCTGAGCCGAGCAGCGGTCGCAGATGCCCAACGCCGGTCTCCGCCGTTTCTACCAATCACGCAGACGCGACGGTATACACCGCGAAGCCGATGATGACGGCGATCGCGGCCGGGCAGACCCAGCGGATCAGGAAGCTCCACACGTGCTGGCCTGGGAAGGCCGTTCCGTGCAGCTGCACCTCCGTGATTGCCTGGTCCGCTCGCCAGATCCAGCCGACGAACACCGCGGTCAAGAGCCCGCCGATCGGGAGCGCAAATTCGTTCCAGACGGTGGCCATCACGGTCAGGAAATCGATGCCGAGGCCTGGGAGCGTCCCCAAGGTAGCGACGGCGCCGTTGCCGAGCGCCGAGGGAATCGCGATGAGAAAGACGGCAGTCGTCACCAGCAGCACCGCCCGGCGCCTTGGCCAACGGTGGACGTCGATGAAATGCGCCACGGGCACCTCCAGCAAGGAAATGGTCGAGGTCAGTGCGGCCATCGTCAAGAGAACGAAGAACCCGGCGCCGAAGAGCTGGCCGCCCGGCAAGGTCGCGAACAGGCGGGGCAGCACCGTGAAGATCAGACCCGGTCCGCTGGCGCTCGGGTCGAACCCTGCGATGGAGAATCCGGACGGGAAGATGATGAAGCCGGCGAGCAGGGCCATCGACGTGTCGAGCAGCACGACCCAGCAGGCAGCCGAGACGATGCTCGAGCGCTTGCTCAGGTAGCTGCCATAGGTCAGCATGGCGCCCATGCCGAGGCTGAGCGAAAAAAATGCCTGCCCGAGCGCGGCGAGGAGAACCATCGGGTCGAGCAGACGCGAGAAGTCTGGCCGGAGGTAATAGGCCAGCCCCTCGGCGGCCCCTGGAAGCGTGGTGGCTCGCACGGCCAACACTAGCAGGAGGGCGATGAGCGCCGGCATCATCAACTTCGTGACCCGCTCGATGCCGGACTGAACTCCGCCTAGCAGCACGGTTGCCGTGGCGCCGAGAACCACGAGCGTCAGACCGACGCTGAGCGGTCCGTTGGCTGTGAAATCGGAGAAGAATGCGCCGACCGCTTCGGCATCGCCCGTCACGGCACCGGTTCCGGCGAACCAGATATAGGCGACCGACCAGCCGGCGATGACCGAGTAGAAGGACAGGATGCCGGCACCGGCGAGCACGCCAAGGAGACCGACCAGCCACCAGCGCGTGTTCGGTCTGATCGCGGCATAGGAGCCGACCGGGGCGAGCTGCGCGTGGCGGCCGATCATGAGCTCGGCCATCATGATCGGCAGGCAGATCAGGAGGACGCACAGGAGGTAGACGAGCACAAAGACGGCGCCGCCGCCTTGGCCGACCTGGGTCGGGAATCCCCAGATGTTGCCGAGCCCTACGGCGGAGCCGGCGGCCGCCAGGATGAACCCGGCTTTCGAGCCCCAGGTTCCGCGCTCAGCGGTGGATGCCATCAGGCAGAGAAGAGTACACGAAACCGGCGCACTCCGTGGCGGGGGGACCGGACACAGAAGTCAGGAGCCATGCGACCATCAGCTATCTCCTGTCTCCTGAGGGTCTGCCAGCTCCTTCCCGAGGGTTCGGAAGATCTCACTGACTCGACGGGCGGTTTCGGCGTGCGTGTCATCGGTCCAGATGGCGTAGTCGGCCTTCTGCACTTTTTCGGTCGTGGAAAGCTGGGCGGCGATGCGCTGTGTGGCCTCGTGCTCGGAGAGGCCTCGTGCCATCACGCGAGCCAGCTGCGCCTCGTCCCGGCAGGCGGTGACAATCACGCGATGGTAGACCTCCGTGCGGGGGGTTTCATAGAACAGCGGTATGGCGACGATGCCGAAGGGGACCGTTGGATCCGGGTCGAGGTTGGCGAACCAGGTGGTGATGGCGATCCGGACGTGTGGGTGCACGATGGCGTTGAGCGCCGAGCGCGCGGTCTCGTCGGCGAAGACGAGGGAGCCCAGCGCGCGGCGGTCGACGAGTCCCCTCTCGTCGAAGATGCCGGGGCCGAAGCGCTCGCGGACCGCCCGCCATGCCGGGCCGTTGGGAGCGTAGGTGGTGTGCGCGAGCTGGTCGGCGTCAGCGGTCGGCACGCCGAGCGCGGCGAACTGTTCGAGCACGTAGCTCTTGCCGGTGGCGACGCCGCCGGTCAGCACGACCCGGCGCACCCGTCCCACCGGGGCTTCAACTGGAGTCGTCTTCGCTCTCCTCGGCCGGCGTGATCCGCTCCTCGACGAAGGTGTTCCACTCGTGGCACTGCGGGCACTGCCAGAGCAGCTCGGTGCTGCGGTAGCGGCATCGCATGCAGACGTGGGGATCGAGATAGAAGACCGCCTCGCGAGTCAGCTCCATGTAGCGTTGCACGCGGGCTTCGTTGAACCGCAATGCCGCCAACGCCTGCCAGACTACTTGGTGGATGGACAGGGCATGGGGGTTGTGCACGAGCGAGTCGAAAAGCAGGTCCAGGGCCTCGGACGGTTGTCCCCGCGTCGCCAGGTGGCGCCCGAGCGCCAGACGGGCGCGCCAATCTTGCTGATTCGCTTCGATGAGCCGGCGGCACAGGGCGGGAAAGCGTTCGGCGTCGCCCTGCTCGCGGGTCACGGCCTCGATCCGGTCGAAGACGAGATACGCGCGTTCTGGGGCGATCCGGATCACCTGCTCCCAGGTCGCGATCGCCTCGTCGAGCTGCCCTTCCCGTCGCTGCACGTCACCGAGGTTGAGATAGGCTGGCACCGCTCCCGCGTCAAGCTCGATCGCCGACTGGAAGTGAGAGACGGCCGTNTTGTTTTCCGATCGGGTCAGGGCCTGGAGACCCAGTTGCGTTTGGAGGAACGCCAGAATGGCCTGGTGTTTCACCTTCTGCGCGTCGTCGGCGAGCGCTGCCAGCCGCTGCCGGATAGCGTGGGCTTCCTGCCACTGCTGCTGCTCCTCGTGGAGCTTCTCGAGATTGAGCAGCGCGTACTGATTGTCGCCATCGAAACGCAGGACCTCNNTNANCGGCGCNCGNCGCGCTCGGTCGACGAAGCCGCCGCGTCTGAAGTCCAGCCCGAGACACAGCAGCACGTAGGCCTGCTCGAGCTTGGTCAACTTTGGTCGCTGCAACAACTGTTGATGCATCCCGATGGCGCGCGTCACCTGGCCTTTCTCGCGATAGAGGTTGCCGAGGATCAGATGGATTTCGAGCGCGTCGTCGTCGATGCTGGCGGCAGTGGTCAGTTCTTCAATGGCCCAGTCGAGCTGGTTCGCGACAAGGAAATTGAGGCCGAGGATGTAGTGTGGGGATTCGCGGGCCTTTCGCCGGTCGATCCAGCGGCCCGCGCGCAGCTTGTAGCGCTCCCAGGCCTTGCCCGCCGCTAGGCCCAGTAGCAGCGTGAGCAGCACGGCCAGCAGCGTCAGAGAATCGTTCATCAGAACAGCTCGGTTCGCCACAGGTCGTGGAGATGGACCACACCCTGCAGCCGCCTGTCGTCATCGACGACGACGAGCGATGTAATCTGACGCGTTTCCATGACCTGCAGCGCCTGCGCGGCCAGCGCCGACGGGGCGATCGTCTGCGGCGCGGTCGTCATCAATTGGCCGGCGGTGCGCTCGAGCAGCTTGTCTCCACTCGCGAGGTTGCGCCTCAAATCCCCATCTGTAATCACGCCCGCCAGGCGCCCGTCCGCACCGAGGACACATGCCATACCGAGGCCCTTGTCGGACATCTCCCGCACCACCGCGGTCAGCGTGTCGCCGTCATCAACGGTTGGCAGATCGGACCCGACATGCATGAGGCGATCGACGCGCAGCAGACGCTTGCCGAGTCCCCCGCCCGGGTGGAGACTGGCGAAGTCGTCTTCGCGGAACCCCTTTCTCACCAGCAAGGTCATCGCGAGCGCGTCACCGAGCGCCAACGCGACGGTGGTGCTCGCCGTCGGCACGAGGTTCATCGGGCAGGCCTCTACGTGGACCTGGCAATCGAGCGTGACATCGGCTGCCTGGGCCAGGGATGACTTGGGGGCGCCGGTCAGACAGATGATTCGCGCGCCCACGCGCTTGATCGTCTCTAGCAGACGTAAGATCTCGCCGGTCTCTACGCTGTAGGAGAGCGCGACGACCACGTCGTCACCCTGGATGACACCCAGGTCGCCGTGCACCGCTTCGGCCGGATGAAGGAAGAACGCCGGTGTGCCGGTGCTGGCGAGCGTCGCGGCGATCTTCCGGCTGATGATGCCCGACTTGCCCATGCCGGTCACGATGACCCGGCCGGTGCAGCTGTCGAGCGCGTCGATGGCTGCTTCGAACCGGGCGTCCAGCCGGTCGACAAGTGCCACGATGGCCGCTGCCTCGATTTCCAACACCCGGCGAGCTAGACCCAGGTCGACGCCGGCGTCGGTGGACGGAATCTTGCTGTCTGACATCGTGGTCACACACGGGCGACTGCGTCGATCCGGACCAGCCGTTCGAGCAGCGGCGCCAGTCGGTCGAGCTGGAGAGCGTTCTGCGCGTCGCTCTTGGCGCGCGCGGGTTCTTCGTGAATCTCGAGGAAGACGGCGTCTACGCCGGCGGCAACGCCGGCCGCGGCGAGCGGCTCGATGTATTCGGCCTGGCCGGCCGTCACGCCGTCTCCGCCGCCCGGGAGCTGCAAACTGTGAGTCACGTCGAACACGACCGGCGCCCCGAGCGCCCGCAGCTGCGGGAATGCGCGGATGTCCACGACGAGGTTGTGGTAGCCGAAGCTGACACCGCGCTCGGTGACGAGCACACGGTCGTTCCCGGTGGCCGTCACCTTGTCGATCGCGTGACGCATGTCGCCAGGCGCCATGAACTGACCCTTCTTCAGATTGACAACGCAGCCGGTGCGTGCGGCAGCGACGATCAGGTCGGTCTGTCGCGACAGGAACGCCGGAATCTGTAGGACGTCGGCCACCTCGGCCACCGGTCTGACCTGGCCGATCTCGTGCACGTCGGTCAGCACCGGAACGTCGTGCGTCGCCTTGACCGCGGCCAGTGCTCGCAGCCCGGCGTCGAGACCCGGACCGCGAAACGACTGGTTGGACGTGCGGTTGGCTTTGTCGAACGACGCCTTGAAGATATACGGCACACCGAACCGTCGCGCCACCGCGGCGATGGCGCCGCCGAGCGAGAGCGCGTGTGCTTCGCTCTCGATGACACAGGGCCCCCCGATCAAGACGAGCGGCGCACCGGAGCCGATCGGCACACCGCGGATGTCAACTCCTGGCACGCGACCATTATAGATACGACTCGCGCCTAGAAGGCAGAAGGCAACAGTCAGAAGACAGGAGATCGCCGGTCGTCTTCACCGTCTTCGCCGGGGGCGCCTAGCTCGCCGCCGACGCCGTGGCGGACCGTGTCGCGACCTTGTGCTCGTAGCTGGCCCGTACAAAGTCGGCGAAGAGTGGGTGCGGATTCAGCGGTTTGGAGTGGAACTCCGGATGGAATTGAACGGTGACGAACCAGGGGTGGCCGGGCAGTTCGATCGTCTCGACAAACTTTCCGTCCGGGGATTGCCCCGAGATGACCATCCCGTGTTCAGTGAGAACGTCCTCATAGGTGCGGTTGAACTCGTACCGGTGTCGATGGCGCTCGTTGACCTCATTGGTCCCGTAAATGCGCTGGGCGATCGAGCCGGGGGTCAGCCGACACGGGTAGGTGCCGAGTCGCATGGTGCCACCGAGGTCGTCCACACCGAGCAGCTCACGGAGCTTGTAGATGATCTTGTGGGCGGCGTCCGGATCGCACTCGGTCGAGTCCGCGCCCTCCAGCCCGCAGACGTTGCGAGCGAATTCCACAGCGGCCCACTGGAACCCGTAGCAGATGCCGAAATACGGGATCCCGCCTTCGCGCGCGACGCGGGCCGCGCGCATCATGCCGCGACTGCCACGATCGCCGAAGCCGCCGGGTACGAGCACGCCGTCGGCGCCGTCGAGGAGATGGGCACCGTCGTCGGACTCGAGGGCCTCGGCCTCGACCCAATTGATATCGATTCCCAGTCGGTGCCGGAAGCCTCCGTGATACAACGCCTCGTTCAGACTTTTGTAGGAGTCTTCGTATCCTACGTACTTGCCGACGATGTGGATGGTGAGCCTGTCGGTTGGGTGCCGAATACCGTCAATTAGCGTTTCCCACTTGCTCATTGTCCGCACCGAGTCGGGCAGCTGGAGGCGTCGGAGAATATTGCGGTCGAGTCCTTCGTCGCCCAGGACCAGCGGGACTTCGTAGATGCTCGACACGTCCTTGGCGGTGATCACTGCATCTTCGTCGACGTCGCAGAATAGCGCGATCTTGCTGCGAATCTCGGCCGGCAGGAAGCGATCTGTGCGACATAGCAGGATGTCAGGTTGTATCCCGACCGACCGGAGGTCGCGGACGCTGTGCTGGGTCGGTTTGGTCTTCAGCTCGCCGGCCGTGCCGATGAAGGGGACCAGCGTCAGGTGAACATACAGCGTGTGTGTCCGCCCGACGTCCTGGCGGAACTGGCGGATCGCTTCGAGAAACGGCTGGCTCTCGATGTCACCTACGGTCCCGCCGATTTCGACCAGCACGATGTCCACGTCGGTGGCGACGGCGCGGATGCAGGCCTTGATCTCGTTCGTGATGTGGGGGATGACCTGTACGGTGCCGCCGAGGAAGTCTCCGCGCCGCTCCTTCTGGATGACGGACAGGTAGATCTTGCCGGTCGTCCAGTTGTGGTTCCTGGTCGTAACGGTGTCGGTGAAGCGCTCGTAATGCCCCAGATCGAGGTCGGTCTCGGTGCCATCATCGGTGACGTAGACCTCGCCATGTTGATACGGGCTCATCGTGCCGGGATCGACATTGACGTAGGGATCGAGTTTCTGCAGTGTGACACGGTAGCCGTGTCCTTCGAGCAGACAGCCGATCGACGCCGCCGCCAGGCCCTTTCCGAGCGAGGAGACAACCCCGCCGGTGACAAAGATGAATTTCACGGGACGACCGTCGTGATTGACAATCGGTTCACTCATGCAGGCGCTCCGGCGGAGACGAGACGACGCACGCGTTCGAGATCAGTCGGTGTATCGACGCCGATCGGGTCGTGGTCGGTCCGGGTAGTCATGATGCGATAGCCGTGCTCGAGCACGCGCAACTGCTCGAGCCGTTCGGCGCGTTCGAGTGGCGTGGGTTCCAGTCGGCTCAGGGTCAGTAGGAACGGACGCCGGTAGGCGTAGAGCCCGATGTGCTTGTCCACTGGCGGTGCCACAGCTCCCTCCCCGGTCGCCCGGTCGAGACCGATGGCTGCACGAGAGAAGAAGAGGGCGTAGCCGTCTCGGTCGATGGCTACCTTGACGAGGTTCGGGTCGTGGAGGTCCGCGAGGTCCCGTATCGGGCAGCGCAACGTCGACATGACGATGCCCGGATCACTCACGCAGGCGGAGACGGTGGCGTCGACCATCGAGGGGGCGATAAGCGGTTCGTCGGCCTGTACGTTGACGACCACCTCGCAGGTCAGGGTGTCGGCGACCTCGGCCAGGCGGTCGGTGCCGCTCCGGTGATTCCCGCGAGTCATCACCGCCCGACCGCCGAAGGCGGTGACGGCAGCGGCTATGCGCTCGTCATCGGTGGCGACCACGACGGAGTCGATTGACGCGGCGGCCTCCACGCGGCGATAGACGTGCTCGACCATCGGGCGGCCACCGATGTCGGCAAGTGGTTTTCCGGGTAGGCGCGTCGACGCGTAGCGGGCGGGGATGATGGCGACGACTCCGGTGGACGAGGGGGGGAGTGTGCGCGAGAGCCTGGTCGCAGGGTGCACGATGAAGAATAACACACAATATCTCGTCGCCTTACGATTCGGCATCGCGTGCGATCAAACATCAGGTCCAAGAACGAATGGAACGCGTGCAACGGTGTGCAGCCGCCGGTCGGGTGAGCGGCCGTCTCGTGGTACGATGGGGGCGTCGGGCTGCGATTGGACCTATGACGAATTCGCGTGTGGCGCTGTTGACGGGTGGTGGGGCGCTGTTGGCAGCTTGGCTGTCGTCAGCAGCCGGGGTCGCACCATCAACGGTGCGGTCCGACCTTCCGAGCGGCGTTGCGATGACGCCGGCGCAAGCCGTGACGCCGGCCTCCGCTCCCCTCGATCTCACGCGGGAGGTTGCGCGATTGGCCTCCCGTCTCGAGGACGCGCCGCGTCCCCGTCAGCCGGCTCGGAACCCGTTCACGCTCAGCTCGCGCATGGAGACGTCCACTACGTCGAAACCGGCGCCGCTGCCACCCCCGGCCGCGACGCCGGCGGTGGTCGAGCGCGTCGCCGCAGCCGGCCCGGTCGTGGCGCTCGTCGGCATTGGCGCCGAGCGCACGTCCTACGGTCGCCGGCGAACGGCGATCCTATCCGCCGAGGGACATGTCGTGCTCGCGCACATCGGCGACGAAGTGCTGGGCCGGTTTCAGGTGCGCGCCATCACCGACGATGCCGTCGACCTGATCGACCTGCGCGACGACACGCCCCTTCGCCTCGAGCTCCCGTAGCTAGTCTTGACTCAGTCGGCGAAGCCCTCCGGCTTCTCCTGACTCCTGTCTTCTGACTTCTTGGAGCATCACACGGTAACCACCGCCACTTGCTGAACGGCTGGCACGGCGCGGATTTCGTCGAGCACCGCATCTGTGATCTGCTGGTTGTCGGAGCCATTGCGGTCGATCTTGACCACCGCTACGGCTCCTGTCGGTCCACGGCCAAGCGCGAAGGTCGCGATGTTGATGGTGTGGCGTCCGAGGATCGTGCCGACTGCTCCGATCACACCCGGTTGGTCGTTGTTGCGAATGACCACCAGCGTGCCCTCGAGTGGGGCCTCGACGGTGACCCCGTCGAGTAGAACCAACCGCGGACCGGCGTGCTCGAAGATCGCACCCTCGGCCCAGCGCTCGCCATCCGCGGTGTGCAGCTTGAGCGAGATCAGGCTGGTGAAGTTCCGCGGGCGCGAGCTGCGCGATTCGATCACTTCGATGCCGCGCTCGCTGGCGATTGCGCGCGCATTGATTGGCGTGACGTTCGACGACAGCATGGTGCCAAAGAAGCCGACCAGGGTCGCACCGACGAGCATCTCGTTATTCCCCTCGGCCAGCTCGCCGTAATACCTGATAGAGACCGTCTCGACTCGGTCCGTGGAGCTCTGTCCCAAGAAGGCGCCCAACCGGCGTGCCAGCATCGTGTAGGGTTGAATCCGTTTCAGCTCCTCGGGCGCGAGCGAGGGATAGTTCACGGCGTTGCGCACGATCCCCGTCTGCAGGAAGTCGCGCACACAACTTGCGGTTTCGAGACCGACCAGCTCCTGCGCTTCACGTGTGGACCCTGCGATATGGGGCGTGGCGACCACCTGCGGCAAGCCGATGACCCGGGTGGCGGTGGGCGGCTCGGTCTCGTAGACGTCCAATCCGGCTCCGCCGACCACACCGCGCTCGATAGCGTCGCCTAGGGCCGCCTCGTCGATGAGCGTGCCGCGCGCGGTGTTGATGATCCGCACAGTGGGCTTGCAGTGCGACAGCCGTTCGGCGTCGAAGAGCGGTCGCTCGCCGCTCGACGGCACGTGCAGGGTGATGAAGTCAGCCTGGGTGCACAGGTCGTCGAGCTCCACGAGCTCTACATCGAGGTCGGCCGCAATCTGGCCGGTGATGAAGGGGTCGTGGGCAATGGACCGCATGCCGAACGCATGAGCCCGGTGCACGACTTCGCGGCCAATTCGACCGAGACCGACGACCCCCAGCGTCTTACCCCGCAACTCGGTCCCCATCAGCCGCTTCTTCTCCCAGCGGCCGGCCTTCATCAGGCCGTCGGCCTGGGCGATCGAGCGGGCCGATGCCAGCAGCAGCGCAAAGGCGTGCTCGGCGACACTGATGCTGTTGGCGCCGGGCGCGTTGACGACGAGAATGCCGCCGGCGCTAGCAGCATCGAGGTCAACGTTGTCGACGCCGGTTCCGGCACGAGCGATCACCTTCAATCCGGGCGCCTTCGCGATCAGTTCGGCATCGACCTGGGTGGCGCTCCGGACGATCAACGCGTCGGCATCGGCAAGGGCTGCGTAGAGCTCCTCGGGCGGGCGCCCCGTCTTCGCATCTATATTCCAGCCTTGGTCTCGGAGCAGCTCAGCCGCTGATGACGGCAGCGGATCGGCGATCACGATCTTCATGGATATCTCTCTTCTCGATGTGTGTAGTAGGAGGCGCGCGGTCGTGTTCAAAAATTGCGCACACTGTGGGCGCCGACGGGTCGTCGGCGTCCGCAGCCGCGCCAAGACCTTACAGTATAATAGGCGACCGTTTGCGGAGGCCCAGTTATCGCACGCATGCCGCACCACGATGGTGCAAATCGCTAGAAGTCCCCGGTTGACGCGGCTCGCTTGCTGCTGGGGGGGCATTTTTCCACAAGGTTTTCCACAGATATTGTGAAGATCTTGAATCGCGCATGGGGACGTGCCCTAAAGCGCGTGGCCAGGCGCGATGATGTTTGGCTGTATCGGGTGGAAGCCGGCCGCCGATCTGGTCGAGAGCGCGGTCGGACGGACAGTTCAGGAAAGGAAGGTGACCTGCGACCTGCCGCGCCGGATGGAAGAGGCGCCCAAAGTCAAGACGTCGGATCGCCCCGACGCCGTCATCGCCAATTTGTAGCCGCCGGGCTGAAGGGAGCAATGAACTCGCCATGATTGGAAAAGTTAGTGTCATCGGATCCGGGCATGTTGGTGCGACGGCGGCCCGTGGCATCGCCAATAAGGAACTCGCGGATGTCGTGCTGCTGGACATTCTGGACGGCGTGCCACAGGGCAAGGGGCTCGACATGTTCGAGGCCTGTCCAATTGAGGGTTCGGATGCGCGCGTGCTTGGTACCAACGACTACGCCGACACGACCGGCTCGGCCGTGGTCGTGATCACGGCCGGTCTTGCGCGAAAGCCGGGCATGAGCCGTGACGACCTGCTGCAGAAAAATGCCGGGATCATCAAGGCGGTCACCGCCGAGGTCGTCAAGTACTCGCCCGATTCCATAATCATTCCTGTGACGAACCCATTGGATGCGATGTGCCAGGTCGTTCACCGTGAGAGTGGGTTCCCGCGGGAGCGGGTCGTCGGGATGGCGGGAGTGCTGGATTCGGCCCGGATGCGGTCATTCATCGCCGATGCCTTGAAGGTATCGGTAGAGAACACGCACGCGTTTGTGCTGGGCGGGCACGGCGACACGATGGTACCGCTGCCGCGGTACTCCACCGTGGCCGGTATACCGATCACGGAGCTGCTCGACCAGGCAACGATCGACGCGATCGTGACCCGCACGGCGGGCGGTGGTGCGGAGATTGTGAAGCTGCTGGGTACCGGAAGTGCGTTCTATGCACCCGGCTCCGCCGTGGTCGAAATGGTGGAGGCGATCCTGAAGGACAAGAAGAAGATACTGCCGTGCGCGGTCCTGCTGCAGGGCGAGTATGGCATCCGCGACCTGTTTGTCGGGGTGCCGGTGAAACTGGGTGCCGGTGGGGCCGAACAGATCATCGAAATCAAGCTCGAAGCCGGTGAGCAAGCGGCGCTCGACAAATCGGCCGATGCCGTCAGAGAGCTCGTCGGCGTGCTCGGGTTCTGAACAGGCCTGTGAAGATTCACGAGTATCAGGGCAAGGGGCTGCTCGCGCAGCACGGCGTCGCCGCGCCGCGAGGTGAGGCGGTGTTCTCGGTGACGGAGGTCGGCGACGCAGCCCGCCGTCTTGGGGGGCGCGTTGTCGTCAAGGCGCAGATCCACGCCGGCGGACGCGGCAAAGGCGGGGGCGTCAAGCTCGCCGAGACCGTTGGGGATGCCGAGCGGATCGCAGGCGAGATCCTCGGAATGACGTTGGTCACCGCACAGACCGGTCCCGGAGGGAGAGTGGTGTCCCGTCTGCTGATCGAGGAAGGGCTCGAAATCGTCAACGAGCTGTATCTCGGACTCTTGATCGACCGGACGACGCAACTGCCCCTGATGATGGCCAGCGCCGCCGGAGGAATGGACATCGAGCAGGTGGCGGCCGAGACGCCTGAGCTCATCCACAAGGTGCACATCGACCCCGGCGTGGGGCTGGCCGCATTCCAGGCCCGGCGGCTGGCTGACGCTATCGGTCTGACGGGACCCCCGGCGCGCGCGGCGGCCTCGCTGATGCAGAGCGTGTATGCGGCGTTCCAGGCGGTCGACGCGTCCCTGATCGAGATCAATCCGTTGGTCGTGACGGCAACCGAGGACGTGGTGGCGCTCGACGCGAAGGTGACGCTCGATGACAACGCGCTGTTCCGTCATCCAGAGCTGGGCGAGCTGAGGGATCTGGCCGAGGAAGAGGAGCTGGAGATCGAGGCGTCGAAGTACGCGCTCAACTACATCCGGCTCGACGGCAGCATCGGGTGCATGGTCAACGGCGCCGGTCTCGCCATGGCCACCATGGACATCATCAAACTGGCCGGTGGCGAGCCTGCAAATTTTCTGGATGTTGGCGGGGGAGCCAGCGCGGAACAGATTCGGAATGCATTCCGGATTCTCTTGTCGGACACAAAAGTGACCGCGGTGCTCGTCAATATCTTCGGTGGGATTCTGCGATGCGACGTGCTGGCCGAAGGCGTCATCGCCGCCGTGACGGAGCTCGGCGTGAAGGTGCCGGTCGTGGTGCGGATGGAAGGCACCAACGTCGACGAGGGGAAACGGATGCTGCGAGACAGCGGTCTGAATTTCACGACGGCCGACAGCATGGGTGAGGCGGCTCGACAGGTCGTCGAGCTCGCGCTGGCGTAGGTAGTACCCCAGTTATGGCCGTCCTGATAGACAAGCAGACCCGGTTGCTGGTGCAGGGACTGACCGGTCGTGAGGGCACGTTTCACGCGCGAGAGGCCGCCGAGTACGGCACGACCGTCGTGGGAGGGGTCACACCTGGCAAAGGTGGCACGAGCCACGAGGGATTCCCCGTCTTCAACACCGTCGAGTCGGCCGTGCGTGAGACCGGTGCGAGCGCGTCGGTCATTTTCGTGCCGCCAGCGGTGGCTGCCGACGCGGTCATGGAGGCGGCGGACGCGGCGCTCGGGCTCATTGTGTGCATCACGGAGGGGATCCCGACCTTGGATATAATGCGGGCATTGAGGTTCCTCGATGGCCGTGAGAGCCGGTTGATCGGACCCAATTGTCCCGGGCTTATCTCGGCGGGACAGGCGAAGGCCGGCATCATACCGGGGCACATCTGCCGCGAGGGTCCCGTCGGCATCGTCTCGAAGAGCGGGACATTGACCTACGAGGCGATTCACCAGTTGACGCTGCTGGGATTGGGCCAGACGACCTGTATCGGGATAGGCGGCGACCCGTTGATCGGCACGAGCTTCATCGACATCCTCAGGCTGTTCGAGCAGGACGAGGCGACCGAGGCAATTGTGCTGATCGGCGAGATCGGCGGCACCGCCGAGGAAGATGCCGCGGTCTACATACGCGAGCACGTGAGCAAGCCAGTCGTCGGATTCATTGCCGGTCAGACGGCCCCACCCGGTCGGCGTATGGGACATGCCGGAGCCATCATCTCAGGAGGCATGGGCACGGCCGCCGAGAAGATGGCGGCGCTGACAGCAGGCGGCGTGACTGTCGTGCGGAGTCCATCCGAAATCGGCGCGGCGGTCGCCGCAGCGCTCGAACCGAATTCAGCTTGAGACAGGCGGTCTGGAGATGTCGCGAGGAGACCCTCGGCGCAGCTTCGCGCGAGCCCTACCAACGGCGTGACGGGTCGTCCTGGCCCCGGAATCTGAACGGAAAATGCTACAATACGCTGGGTCTGCGTGGTGCCGTGGAGGGCACGACGTCGTCCCAGTCAGCCAACCACCACGCCGTCATCCTGAGGAACCTGAATGTCCGCGTCCGACGTCGCAGGCGAAGAGCGTCCATCCGAACCATCCATCGAGTTCAGCGTCAATGATTTCACCGTCCAGGTCGCGACGGTGAACGGCTCGGGTAGCCAAACCGCCAACCTCGTGCTGCTACGCTCGATTTTTCAGATGGGCGTGCCCGTTTCGGCCAAGAACTTGTTCCCGTCGAATATCGCCGGTCTGCCTACCTGGTTCACGATCCGAGTCAACAAGAACGGCTATATCGGCTGGAAGAAGAAGTCCGAGATCCTTGTCGCGATGAATTCGGAGACGGCGCAGGAGGATGTGCTCAATCTCGATGCGGGCTCCGCGGTGATCTACGACGAGCCGCTGAAGCTGAACAGCGTGCGCAGCGACGTCGTGTTCTACCCGGTGCCGTTCGAAAAGCTGGTCGCCGAAGTGTCCCGGGACGTCAAGTTGCGCCGTCGTGTCCGCAACATGATCTATGACGGTGTATTGGCGCGGCTGCTCGGGATCGAGCTCGACCAGATGGAGGCCGCTCTGCGCAAGCAGTTCGGAAACAAGGAGAAGGTCGTGGCCATCAACCGGCAGGCGCTCGATGCCGGCTATGCGTTCGCCAAAGAGCATCTCGAAAAGCGGGATCCGTGTCTCATTGAGGCGATGGACGAGAACCAGGGGCGCATCCTGATCGACGGCAACTCCGCCGCCGCCATCGGCTGCATGATGGCGGGAGTGACCGTCGTCACCTGGTATCCAATCACACCGTCGTCGTCGCTCTGCGAGACGCTCATCGACTATCTGCGCAAGTACCGGGTCGACAAAGAGACGGGCAAGGCGACCTTCGCCGTCGTGCAGGCAGAGGATGAGATCGCGGCGCTCGGCATGGCGCTTGGCGCCGGTTGGGCGGGAGGGCGGTCGATGACGGCGACGTCGGGACCCGGAATCTCGCTAATGGGTGAGTTTGCCGGTCTCGGCTACTACGCCGAGGTCCCGGCAGTGATATTTGACGTTCAGCGTGTGGGACCGGCGACCGGGTTGCCGACGCGGACGGCGCAGGGTGACGTGCTGTCGACGGCGTTCCTCTCTCACGGGGACACCCGTCACCCGCTCCTGTTCCCGTCTTCACCGGATGAGTGCTATTCCATGGCGGTGACGGCGTTCGACCTCGCGGAGCGTTTTCAAACGCCGATCTTCGTGCTGAGCGACCTGGATCTGGGCATGAACACGTGGATGTCACCCAAGTTCGAGTATCCGTCCAAGCCGATCGACCGGGGCAAGTTGCTCGACGCAGAAGCCCTCGAGCGGATCGGGCGGTTTGGGCGCTATCGGGACGTGGATGGCGACGGCATTCCCTATCGGTCGGTTCCTGGGAACGAGATGCCGGCGTATTTCTGCCGGGGGTCCGGCCACAACGACTGGGGTCAGTACAGCGAGCGCTCGGACGATTACCGGAAAAACGTCGATCGGTTGACGCGCAAGTTCGAGACCGCGCGCAACTGGATGCCGGCTCCGATCGTGGAGATCAACCGGAGGGCGCGGGTCGGCATCATCGCGTATGGCACCACACACTGGGCCGTGGTCGAGAGTCGCGATCAGCTGAAAGAAGAGGCCGACGTGCGCACCTCGTATTATCGGTTGCGGGCCTACCCGTTTCGGTCTGCCCTCGCGTCGTTCATCGAGCGGCACGACCGTGTATATGTGGTCGAGCAGAACCGTGATGCGCAGATGGCGACGTTGATGCGGCTCGAGCTGCGAGCCGAGCTGGCGGGGCGGCTCCGAAGCGTCCTGAACTACGCCGGAGAGCCGGTCGCCGCGCGCACCATCACCGACGACATCCTGATTCAGGAGGGCTACCGGGTCCAGTACGCGGTGGCGGATGGACCGAGCCCGCACGACGCTGGGGTCGGCGGCGAGTAGGGCCTTCGCGCGACTCTCTTGCTCTCGGGATCGAACAGAGACACACGACACATCGAAAAGGACGCACCGTGGCTACAGCGATACCCACTCCCAAGAAGAAGAGCAACAGGCTCGGCCTCGAGCTTCCAGTGTACCGCGGCAGCAAGACCACCCTGTGCGCTGGGTGCGGGCACAATGCCATATCGGAACGGATCATCGACGCGTGCTTCAGTATGGGGGTCGACCCCACAAAGGTCGTGAAGCTGTCCGGCATCGGTTGCTCGAGCAAGAGTCCGGCGTATTTCCTTGGGTCCTCCCACGGTTTCAACTCCGTGCATGGCCGGATGCCATCGGTCGGCACTGGTGCGTTGCTCGCCAACAAAGACCTTGTGGCAATCGGTGTGAGCGGCGACGGCGACACCGGGGCGATTGGGATTGGGCAGTTCGTGCATCTGATGCGGCGGAATATTCCGATGATCTACATCATCGAGGACAACGGGTGCTACGGTCTGACGAAGGGGCAGTTTTCGCCAACCGCCGATATGGGTTCCACCCTGAAGACGGGTGTGGTCAACGACCTGCCACCCATCGACACCTGCGCGCTGGCCATCCAACTTGGGGCGACCTTCGTGGCGCGCTCGTTCTCGGGAGACAAGAAGCAGCTGACGGCGGTGCTGAAGGCGGCGATCGGTCATCGCGGCACAGCCATGATCGATGTGCTCTCGCCCTGCGTGACTTTCAACGACCATGAGGGCTCGACCAAGAGCTATGCGTATCTGAAGAGTCACGACGATCCGTTGGAGGAGCTCGATTTCGTGCCGTACTTCGAGGACATCAACGTGGATTACGAGCCGGGCACGACGCAAGAGGTGAGGCTACACGATGGGTCCCACCTCTACCTGAAAAAGCTCGACGATGGCTACGACCCGACAGACAAGATGCGGGCGCTCCGGGTGCTGCACGAGACCCACGAGCGGGGCGAGTTCGCGACAGGTCTCGTCTATGTCGAGCCCAAGGCAGAAGACTTCCTGGCGACGCTGAACCTCGTGGACGAGCCGCTGGCCGCGCTGCCGCAGAATCAGGTGCGGCCGCCGGAATCGGTGCTGAACGAGATCATGGAGGCACTCGGCTAGAGGGGTTACGGTCTGGCAGCCCAGGGGCACAGCCGGGCGCCAGGGGTGTTCGAGGATGAACGGAGATGTATGGAACGCACGTTTGCGATTATCAAACCCGACGCGGTGTTGGCCGGCCACACGGGGGCCATCTTGCAGCGAGTCAACGAGGCAGGCTTCAGCCTGCGTGGGATGCGGCTGGTGCGGTTGACCAAGACCGACGCGGAGGGCTTCTACGCGGTTCACCGCGAGCGGCCTTTCTTTGACAGCCTGACGACCTTCATGTCGTCTGGACCGGCCGTCGTGCTGGCGCTCGAGTCGCTCGACGCCATCACGCGCTGGCGTACGCTGATGGGGGCCACCGACCCGGCCAAGGCCGATGAGGGGACCCTGCGGCGGCAGTTCGGCAGCTCCATCGAGCACAACGCGACGCATGGTTCCGATGCGCCGGAGACCGCGGCGTTCGAGCTCGGCTATTTCTTCCGCGGCGTCGAGTTGGGTTAGCGATGCTTGCGCCCGCGTGCGGAGCGGGGCAACGATCAGGGGCCGATGGGAAAGATCCTGGTCGTAACCGGCCTGGCGCTGGCAGGGGTCGGCGCGCTGCTGATGCTCGGGTTGCCCCTGGGACGGCTGCCGGGTGACATCGTGTATCGGCGTGACAACCTGACCGTGTATATCCCGATCGCGACATCGGTGCTGGCGAGCGTCGCCCTGACGCTGCTGTTGATGTGGTGGAGACGATGATCCGTATGCTCCAGGAGTCGGGAGACAGGAGACAGGAGTCAGGAGAAGCCGGAGGGCTTCGCCGGCTTCAACAGCGTGTGGAGCGCCCAAAGCCTAGAGCCAAGAGTCAAAAGCTTGGGCTGGCGGCGCGCACGTGCGCGCCCGCGAGGAAGCGGCGTGGGGCGATGGGGTCCCACTAGCGACGAGTCGGGGTGTGGGGCAGCGCCCCACCTAGAAAATGAGTATCAAATCGGATCGGTGGATCAAGGAAATGGCCCGCGGCGGCATGATCTCGCCGTTTGTCGAGTGCCAGGTGCGCGAGGACGTCGTGTCGTTCGGGCTGTCGTCCTACGGGTATGACATCAGGGTGGCGGACGAGTTCAAGATCTTTACCAACATCAATAGCACCCTGATAGACCCAAAGGCCTTCGACCCGCGTTCGTTCATCGATGTCAAGGCCGACGTGTGCATTGTGCCGCCCAACTCGTTCGCGCTGGCTCGAACGGTCGAGTATTTCCGCATTCCCAGAGACATACTGACAGTCTGTCTCGGCAAGTCGACCTACGCGCGATGCGGCATCATCGTCAATGTCACTCCGTTCGAACCGGAGTGGGAGGGGACGGCCACGCTCGAGATTTCGAACACCACGCCGCTCCCGGCGAAGATTTACGCGAACGAGGGGATCGCGCAGGTCCTGTTCTTCCAGAGCGACGAGCGTTGCGAGACGTCGTACGCCGACAAGCACGGGAAGTATCAGGCACAGCGCGAGGTGACGCTGCCTCGGATCTGAATCGCCCAATCACGGGATGTTCCCCAGGCCACGGCAGCTGGCGTAAGGTCAGCGGAATGAGCGGGTAACGGGTGGTGTCGGGTTGACCGCTCTGGGGAACCATAGTAAGATCCCACCGTTGTTTGGTGTTGATGTTGTAACGCTCTGACAGCGCTTGTGACCAAAGGCACAAATGCCGGCGGCATAGGTGTAAATAGGAGCTCTCGGCTATCCCGACGCACTCATGCAGAAGCTTGACGAGCGCGAACCCGCGCGCCCGGTCAGTCCGCTTGCGGCTGCGCCGTCCCTCGCTGTCCAGTTCTTCCTCGTCCCCCTCGCGGTGGTTGCCGTCGTCGCAGCGATCTACGGCGGCTTTCGCATGATGGTTGCCGACGATCGGACACCAGAGGAGTATCTCTCCGAGGTGCGGAGCGGCGGACGCGAGCGGCGATGGCCCGCAGCCTTCGAATTGTCTCGGCTGATGGGTGAGCCAGACACGGAGCTGCAGTATCCGGATCTGGCGCCAGCCCTGGTCCGGGCGTTCGTGGAGTCGAAGGGCGACGATCCGCGAGTTCGGCGATATCTTGCGTTGGCGATCGGGCGACTCCAGGCCCCGCCGCCCGAGACGGTTGCGACGTTGACCGAGGCGCTGAACGAAGCCGACGCAGACACAGAGACCGCTATCAGCGTGATCTGGGCGCTTGCCTCCCTGGGTGATGCAGCGGTGGTGCCACGCCTCGCGGAGATGTATCAGTCACAGGATGCCGGTGTGCGCAAGATGGTCGTCTACGCGCTGGGAGCGTTGCCGGACGACGGAACGCACATTACGCTACGCGCCGCGCTCGGCGATCCGGCACCGGACGTGCAGTGGAACGCCGCGATCGCACTGGCGCGTCATGGCGATGGACGCGGCGCTACGGTGCTCGGTCGGATGCTCGACCGGGACTACGTCGCAGGGTTGGTAACGTCGGACACACTCGCAGAGCCGGCGAGCGAAGTGATGATTAGCGGGCTGCGGGCCGTGGCGGCGCTCGGTGCGGTCAGCGTGGGCGAGAATTTTCGGGCGCCTGTAGCCGCGCTTGCCGAGGCAGACCAGAGCTTGAAGGTGCGGCAGGCGGCGATGGAGACGCTCGAAGCGCTCGAGATATCCCCGGTCAGTCGCTACGCCGCGGAGCAACAATAGGCCGGGTGTGCGCCCCTCGAGGTAGGCGATCGTGATGATGAGACACAGAAATGGCTGACGAACCAAAGAATACTCCGGCGGGAGATGCACCGGCGGTGGAAAAGCCGGCGCCGAGACCGGCTGCGGCGAAGCCGGCTGCCGCAGCAGCGGGGAATGACGCCAAGCTTGCCGGCCGCACGACCACGGCCGCTGCGCGTCCCGCCCCAAAGCCGAAGGCGAAGGTTGATGACGACACGTCGCCGCTGATGGGTCGGCGTGGCTGGATGGGGCTCGCCTGGGGGGCGTTCACCGCGGCGTCTGCGGGGTGCCTTGCCGCGACCGGCCGCTTCATGTTCCCGAATGTGCTCAACGAACCGCCGCAGCAGTTCACAGTCGGGTTCCCGGAGGATTACGGGGAGGGAGTCGACGAACGCTTCAAGGACTCGGACGGCGTGTGGGTCGTACGTACCGACAACGACTACACGAACGAGGCTCCGGGATTCTACGCGCTGTTTACGAGCTGTACGCATCTGGGTTGTACTCCAAACTGGCTGTCGGCCGAGAACAAGTTCAAGTGCCCCTGCCACGGCAGCGGGTTCCGCCCGACCGGCATCAATTTCGAGGGTCCGGCCCCGCGGCCGCTGGAGCGGACGCGCATCGTCCTGGCCGAAGACGGTCAGATCCTCATCGACAAGAGCCGGAAGTTTCAAGAGGAACTGGGGCAGTGGACCGAGCCGGAGTCCTTCCTTCAGATTTAGGCGAACATGGCTGACACGAAGACGATCGAACCGAAGCCCCCTGCACTGGTGCGCGCGTGGGACTGGCTCACCGAGACGCAAATCTGGACGTCGATCTTTAGACATACCGCGCCGATAAATGACCGGAACCGGGTACTGGTCATGCTGTCGAACGTGTTTCTGCACATGCACCCGGTGCGGTTGCGGAAGTCGGGCGTCCGGATGCGCTACACCTGGTGCATGGGGGGGCTCAGCTTCTTCCTGTTCCTGCAGCTGACCTTCACTGGCTTGCTGTTGATGTTCTACTACCGACCGACCCTGGAATATGCCTACGCGGACATCGTGAGTCTGCGCGAGCACGTGCCGCTCGGCATCATGCGGGAGATGCACCGGTGGGGCGCCCATGCGATGGTCATCACGGTCTGGCTGCACATGTTCCGGGTCTTCATGACCGGGTCCTACAAACCGCCACGGGAATTCAACTGGAATGTCGGCGTCATCATGCTGGTGCTGACCCTGCTGCTGTCCTTTACTGGCTATCTGCTGCCGTGGGACCAGTTGGCGATCTGGGCGATCACGGTCGGCTCGAGCATGGCGCGAGCGACACCGTTCCTGGGCCACGAGGGCCCTCTGGTCTCCCTGATAGCGCTGGGCGACGTGCCGCTGGTGCACATAGCCGACGACGTGCGCTTTGCGCTGCTGGGCGGCACGTTCGTCGGCGAGGGGGCGTTGTTGCGGTTTTATGTGCTGCACTGCGTTGGACTGCCGCTGGCGATCGGCTTCCTGATGGCGGTGCATTTCTGGCGGGTGCGGAAAGATGGCGGGATATCAGGACCGCTCTAGGCTGAATGTTCGAGAAGTCAGAAGCCGGGTAATCGATATATGGACGAGCTCAAGAGCTTTATCGACCTGTTCGCAGACCCGCGGCTGTTTTTCCTCACCACGGTCGTGGCGCTTGTCTTCATTGTCTGGAAGCGGGAGGCGTTTGCCTCGAACAGCTGGGGCTGGGGCCTGATGGCCTTTCTGGCAGTGTTTTTCGGCTTTGGGCTGACAGACGAGAATTTCAATCTGATTCTCACCAAGCCGGACAACGTCCCGATTGTGGGATTGATCTTTCTGCTGGTGTTCTTCACCTGGTATTCGATGCGCGAGGCGGTGCGCAACGACCGGCGGCTCGCGGCCGGCGAGCCGCCGATCGAGAAGGACGAGGAAGACCGGGTGTGGACGTGGCCAGATCTGGTCTACATCGAGCTGATCGCGATGGTCGTCTGCACAGTCATCATCATCGTGTGGTCGATCGGGCTCGATGCGCCGCTCGAGCAGCCGGCCAACAACGCAAATACCCCCAACCCGTCGAAGGCGCCCTGGTATTTCCTCGGGTTGCAGGAGATGCTCGTCTATTTCGACCCGTGGCTGGCCGGGGTCGTCCTGCCGGGGCTGATCATCGTCGGGCTGATGGCGATTCCCTACATCGACAAGAACCCGAAAGGAAACGGGTATTACACCTTCAACGAGCGTCGCGTCGAGATCACGATCTTCCTGTTCGGGTTCGTCGTGCTCTGGTCGTCGCTGATCGTGCTGGGGACCTTTTTGCGCGGGCCGAACTGGAACTTCTTCGGTCCCTTCGAGTTCTGGGACATCCACAAGCTCGAGGCGCTGACCAACGTGCAGTTGTCCGAGTTCATTTGGGTGCGTGGGCTGGGGATGGCGCAGCCGGAGAACTGGTTCATCCGGGAGATCTTCGGAATCTTGCTGACCATTGGCTACATGGTGGTGTTGCCGGCCGCGCTGGCCAAGAAGGGGCTCACCAAGTACTACGAGAAGTTGGGGCCCACACGCTACTACGTCACTGTTCTGCTGTTTCTGTTGATGTTGTCGCTGCCGGTGAAGATGCTGACGCGGTGGCTGTTCAACCTCAAATACATCGTGTCGATTCCGGAGTTCTTCTTCAATATCTAACCCCGAGGACGTCCCCGCTGGGACGGCGAGATCTCGCGCCATGGCAGACAAGAGGGCAGTCGGACACGCCTACAACATCGATTTCCTGAACGTGGTCTTCGCCGTGTCCAGCCTGTTCGTGCTGTTCACGACGGTCTGGATGATCTGGGACGACTACGATCGGGAGTGGAAGAACTACCAGCGGCAGTTCACGCAGCTCGAGATGGAAGTGACGCGCGCCGGTCTGGCGGCCGCCCAGGGGGATGTCGACCAGGCGCGGGTGGCGGAGTTGACGTCCCAACGGGCTACGGCCGAGCAGGGGCTGGCCTCGAGTGCTGCGCAGACGGAGGAGCTCGAGGCGCAGCTGGCGGAGGTCGAGCGGGAGCTGTTCGTCGCCACCCAGAACTTCCAGTTCACCAAGGCGAACTACGACGTGGACCGCTATACATTCGAGACGCGGCGCGAAGAGATCCACGCCGAGGACCCTGAGGCGGAGGTGCCGGGGGAGGCGGAGGTTGCCGCGCTGTACGAGGAGTGGCTGGCGCAAGGGCTCGAGGTGGAGTCGCAGACGGCGACTCGGGACGGTCTGCGGGCGCAGCTGGCGGCGATCAGCGAGGGGGTTGCCGTCATCGACGACGAGCTGACGACGCTGACTGGCGAGACGGAGCGGCTCCAGAGCCTGATTTCGGACCTGGAGCCGAGCCTGATCGACGACTATCTCCTGAACGCGCCACTCCTGGATTTCCTGGCGCCTAGCTTGACGGTGCGACAGACTATCACGCCGAACGTCGTGGACGACGTGAACTTCATCCGCGTGCCAAAGATGGATCGGTGCGAAACCTGTCATCTGGCGATCGACCGGGTGGGCTACGAAGAGTACCCGCAGCCGTTTCGGACGCACCCCAACCTGGATGTCTATGTCGGCAACAGCTCGCCCCACTCGATAGAGACCACGGGCTGCACTGTGTGCCACGAGGGCATGGGGCAGTCAATTACATTCGCTGACGCGGCCCACTCTCCGGCCACAGACGAGCAGATGGCGCAATGGGAAGAGGACTATCACTGGGAGGAGTCGCATCTCTGGGACTACCCGATGCTGCCCACCGGGATGACCGAGGCATCGTGCGCCAAGTGCCACAAAGGTGAGGTATTCGTGCCGGAGGCGGACAATCTGAATCTCGCCTATGGCATGTATGAGCGCGCCGGCTGCTATACCTGCCACAAGACGGCCGGTTTCGAGGATCTACGGAAGCCTGGGCCCGACCTGGTGAAGGTCGCCTCGAAGCTCGACCGGGACTGGGTGGGCGACTGGCTGCGCGACCCACGAGCCGTCAAACCCAGCACCTGGATGCCGAGTATCTGGTACAACTCCAATACCGACTCGCCGGAGGACGCCGTTCGCAACGAAGTCGAAATCGATGCCGTCGTGGCCTACCTCTACGCGAATTCCGAGGAACACGAGTTCGCGGTGTCGGACCCGCGTCGTGGCGACGCCGGGAACGGGCAGCAGATCGTCGAATCGGTGGGGTGTCTGGCGTGTCATGTCACTGGCGGCGAGACTCGCCAGGCGGCGGGGCCGCGACGCACGTTTGGCCAGCCGCTCCAGGCGATTGGTAGCAAGACGACCTTTGAGTGGTTGTTCGATTGGGTGCGGAATCCGCGGCACTACAGCGCCGATGCCTACATGCCGGACATGCGGCTGACCGACGGCGAGGTGAGCGACGTCGCGACGTATCTGGTCGGGCTGACAGGGGGCGCCGGTGTGGGTGCCCAGGCGACGTATCAGGCGACGGACGTGGATGCGGTGTTGCTGGACTACATCCGCGCGGTTGTGCCGTATGAAGAGGCGCAGGCCGAAGTGGCGGGGATGAGCCCGGAGGAGCGTCAGCTCGACCTCGGACGTCGGGCGATTGGTCGGTACGGGTGCTACAGCTGTCACGAGATCGCCGGGTTCGACGACATTCAGCCGATCGGCACGGAGCTCTCGGCGGAGGGGAGCAAGCTGCTCCCGCAATTCGACTTCGCCTTCGTGCACGACATCCCACACACCAAGCGGGACTGGATCGGGCAGAAGCTCCTCGACCCGAGTATCTACGACCGGAACAGGATCCTGCAGCCGCTCGAGAAGCTTCGGATGCCGGACTTCGGTTTCAGTGAAGAGGAGGCCCGCCTACTGACGACCGCGGTCATGAGCTTCCAGCGGGATGTGCAGCCGAAGGTGGCGCAGGTGGCGCGCTCGGCCCGGAAGGATGCGACGATCAATGGTCGCAATCTGTTCCGTCGCCGGAATTGTGTGGCGTGTCACGAGATGGAAGGGGATGGCGGGGATTACCGAGACCTGGTGGAGGAGGCGCACCTGGTACCTCCGCTCCTGACGCCAGAGGGCGCCAAGGTGAAGCCCGATTGGCTGTATGCGTTCTTGCGGGACCCGATCACCATTCGGCCGTGGCTCGATGTGAGGATGCCCAGTTTCGGACTCGACGATGCGGACTGGAACGAGGCGATCGACTACTTCGCGGCCGTCTCCGATGCCGTCGGACCATTCCGCACGCACGAGGCCGATCCGGACCCGGGCGATCTCCGCACGGGCGAGGAACTGTTCGAGTTGTTGCGCTGTCAGCAGTGCCACGTGCTGGATACGATTCCAGAAGGTCAGGACGTCGCGACGTTGGCGCCGGACCTGCGAATGTCACCGGAACGGCTGCAGCCGGACTGGGTCCTCGAGTGGATGATCCGGCCGCTGGACATCCAGCCCGGCACCAACATGCCGAATTTCTGGACCGAGTATCCCGACTCGTTCTACCCGCAGTTCGACCAGGACGGGGTCGCACAGATCAGGTCTGTCCGCGACTACCTGTGGACCTTCAGCGGGGGTCCCAGTCCGGTTAGAGGCAATTGATCCGACAGCGGGGGACCCGGCGCGTTCGGACAGGCCTAAAGGCCCTTGCTACCATAAGTCGAGCTCGGTCGATTGGCGGAGCTCAGCGCCGGCTGCGCGCATCTCCTCCAGGGCGTGCGCGCCATCTCCAGGCTTCAGATCCACAGCGGCGATCGCGTCGGTCACGAGCGTCACGCGCCATCCTCCGCGAATGGCGTCTAGGACCGAGTGTCGTACGCAGTAATCGGTCGCGAGTCCTCCCGCCACCATGTGGGTGATGCCCCGGCGGCGCAGGTCTTCGGCGAGTGGGGTGCCGTCGTCGAGAGTCCCCTCGAAGGCTGAGTAGCCGTCGCTGTCGGCCTCGGTCCCCGTGTTGACGACCTGGGTGCCGTCCGGCAGACGCAGGTCGGGGTGAAACTGGGCGCCCTGGGAGCCGGCGACACAGTGCACGGGCCAGGAGCCTCCTCCTGCGAGGAAGTGCCTGGAGTCTGGAGGGTGCCAGTCCCGGGTGGCGTAGACCGGAAAGCCGCGCGTGTGAGCAGCGTCCAGGATTCGATTCAGCACAGTTACGACCCGGTCGCCGTCAGCCACAGCCAACGCCCCGCCCGGACAGAAGTCGCGCTGCACATCCACCGCGAGGACCGCGATGGAGGTGCCGTCGTCCGGTGTTGCTGGTGGCTGGGGTGGCTCGATCATCGGTGATACATTACCACCCGGATCATGCCAGGGGCCCTCTCCACAGACCTCTACGAGCTGACGATGGCCGCGGGATATGTCGCCATGGGGGCCGACAAGACCAGAGCCACGTTCGAGCTCTTTGTGCGGGACTTGCCGGCGACACGCGGATATCTGGTGGCGGCTGGGCTCGAGCAGGCGATTTGCTACCTCGAGACGTGGCGATGCACACCTGACGAGATCGCGTATGTCAGGACACTCTCTGCTTTACGGGGCGCCGCTCCAGAGTTTTTCGACGACTATCTGCCCCGACTGCGGTTCACCGGCGACGTGTGGGCTGTGCCAGAGGGAACCCCGGTCTTTGCCGGTGAGCCGATCGTGCGGGTGACGGCACCGCTGCCTGAGGCGCAGCTGGTAGAGACGGCGCTGCTGGCGACCATCCTGTTTCAGACCTCGATTGCGAGTAAGGCGGCACGGGTAACGCAGGCGGCCGGCGGACGACCCGTGTCCGAGTTCGGCGGGCGTCGCGCGCACGGGACGCAGGCGGCGATGTGCGCGGCGCGGGCCGCGTGTCTGGCGGGTTGCCAGTCCACTTCGAACGTCGAGGCTGGCTATCGCTACGGGGTGCCTGTGTCGGGCACGATGGCGCACTCGTGGGTGATGGCGCAGACGGACGAGCTGACCGCATTCGAACGTTTCATGACCATCTACGGCGAGCAGTCGGTCTTGTTGATCGATACCTATGATTCGGTCGCCGCGGCACGACACATCGTCGGAGCCGGGCTCAGGCCGGCAGGCGTTAGGCTCGACAGCGGCGATCTGGTCGATCTCAGCCGGGCCGTGCGTCGGATCCTGGATGCAGGCGGGCTCGCTGGCACACAGATTCTGGCCAGCGGAGACCTGGATGAGCACAAGGTGGCGGCGCTCGTGTCCGCGGGCGCACCGATCGACGGTTTCGGGGTGGGTACTGCGCTGAGCACATCGAATGACGCGCCGGCTCTTGGCGGGGTGTACAAGCTGGTGGAGATCGAGCGGGAGGGCGCGATGACTCCGCTGATGAAGCTGAGTAGCGGGAAGCAGACGTATCCGGGAGCCAAGCAGGTCTGGCGGGTGAGCAGTCGAACCGGTGTGGTCAGGGACGTCGTTGCACTGGTCGACGAGACGGGGCCGACCGAGGGTGAGCCACTACTGAGGCGCGTCGTGCGGAACGGGAAACGGCAGCAACCGGCGCGTCCCATCGACGAGATTCGCGCATCGTGTCAGGCCGCCGTGGCGGGTCTGCCGGAAGGGGTGCGGCGACACCGAGATGCCACGGAGTATCCCGTTGTCGTGAGCCGACCCCTTGCACAGTTGGCGACGGAGGTCGCCTCGGAGCGCTCAGGCCGCGGTGCTCTGGAGGAGAGCGGCAGTCAGCCGTCTTGATGCGAGAAGGCGTCAGGTGATTTGCATCAGCTGTGGCCACAGGGTGTCGAGCACGTCTTCGGCCTTTCCCCGCAGCACGAGGTCAATCCCGGATGAGAGCGGGGTGGCTTCGGGGTTGATCTCCACGGTGAACGCGCCGTGTCGGCGAGCCTGCTGCACGAGTCCAGCGGCCGGATAGACCAGCGACGAGGTGCCGATCGTCAGGAATAGCTCACACCGTGTTGCTAGCTCGCTCCGCGCGATGACGGCGGGGTCGATGCCCTCGCCAAACCATACCACCCCGGGCCGAAGTGGCCCGTCGCAGTGCGGACAGGTTGGCGGGATCGATGGGAGCGGGACCGAGTCGTCGCGCCAGCGGCTCGGTGACGCGGCGCAGGCGCGCCAACACCGCACTTCCCAAATGGAGCCGTGAAACCGGACGACGTCGGTCGTGCCGGCCAGCTCGTGCAGCCCGTCGACGTTTTGCGTGACCAGCGTGAAGGTGGGGTCGCGGCGGTTCCATTCGGCCAGGACGGCGTGTGCGCGGTTCGGCGTACAGGCGGCGATTTGCTGGCGTCGCCAGTCGTACCATTCCCACACCAGTGCAGGGTCTCGTTCGAAGGCTTCTGGTGTCGCCAGTTCCGCTGGATGGTGGCTTTTCCAGAGCCCATGCTCGCCGCGAAACGTTGGGACGCCGCTGGCGGCGGAGACCCCTGCGCCGGTCAGAACAGTGGTTCGCGGACGTGTTCCGAGACGCTCAACCAGCCGGGCCAGATCGAGATCCGTCGACATCGGTGCATTCTACCGAGAGCAGCCAGTCTTGCTGTAGTACGATCCGCCTTCGCCGCGGATGTGTTCCCGCCGCGGCCATGGCGAGAGAGGTCCGCAACGGGAGAGAGACGGATGCGTATCGCGATCGGGTCGGATCACGCCGGATTTCACCTGAAGGACATGCTGATCGGGACGCTGCGTCATGGTGGTCACGAGGTCGTCGACGTGGGTGCCGACGGCGATCAAGCGGTGGACTATCCAGACTACGCCGAAGCTGTGGCTGTTGCCGTGCGTCAGAGCGAGGTCGACCGGGGAGTCATGATCTGCGGCAGCGGTGTCGGCGCGAGTGTGGCCGCCAACAAGGTGCCGGGTGTGCGTGCCGCGGTTTGTCACGACACATACTCCGCCCATCAGGGGGTTGAGCACGACGACATGAACGTCCTGGTGCTGGGTGCTCGCATCATCGGGGTCGCGCTCGCCGTCGAGGTGCTCGAGGCATTTCTCGGAGCCCGGTTCTCGGCTGACGAGCGCCATCGTCGCCGGCTCGGCAAGGTGGAGCAGTTAGAGGCACGGGACTGGTCTGAGGCGGGGGGGCCTGACTGACCGAACGGGCAGGTCGAGGTTGGGGTCAGACCTGGACGCCGCGCTGGGAGAGCCCTTGCGAGACCGGGACCGCGCCGGGCTGGCGGCCCGGCAAGAACGCGACAACGTCACGCTGGTGTAAAGGTAGCGACGCGTGACCTGACGGCCGCCTACGAGTCGGCCGAGTGACGGGGGGCGCGGCACGGTCAGCGACCGGTCCAGACCGGAGGGCGCTTGGCGAGAAACGCCTCGACGGCAAGTTTGAAGTCTTGGCTCGTGTAGCAGGCAATGATCAAATCGTGACCCAGGGCCGGTTCGATTCGTCGATGAGCCTGCAGGCGACGCACCATTTCTTTGGTGGCCCTGACGGTGAGCGGGGCGTTCGCGGCGATCGTCTCGGCGGTCTCGGTCACGACCCGGTCAAGGGCGTCGGCGTCTACGACCCGGGTCGCCAGCCCGGCGGCGAGCGCTTCCTGTGCACCGAGCAACCGGGCGGTGAACAGGATGTCTTTCAGACGAGCCGGGCCGACGAGATCCAGCAGACGAGCGCAGTTGGCGGCCGACAGGCAGTTGCCGAGTGTGCGGGCGACCGGCACACCGAAGTGCGCGTCCGGCCCGCAGATGCGCAGGTCGCAGGCCATCGCAATGACACAGCCTCCACCGACGGCGACTCCTTGAATTCGCGCGATGGTTGGCTTGGTCAGCCGCTCGAGCCGGTCGATCACATGGTCGAGCCGAGCCTCGTAGGCCAGGGCGTCCTCGCCAGTGTGGAGGTCCTGAAATTGGCTGATGTCGGTGCCGGCGACGAAGGCTCGGTCGTCGGTCCCGCGCAGGACGAGGACACGGACGGCCGGGTCGGCATCGACTGCGTCGCAGGTGTCCAGCAGCGCGTCGTACATCGCCCAGGTCATGGCGTTCCGCGACGTGGGGCGATTGAATGTGAGCGTGGCGACCGGGCCAGCGGTGGTGTAGATGGTGTGAGACGTAGACACGGTTTCGTTCTCCTCGCAGCCGGTGGTAAACGCCCTGCTGCATGCGGCCGGCGTCCCTCGACGTGTTCGGGACGCCCTGAGCCTGCCAAAGGGCGCTGCATCCCGCGAGGCCTCTTATGACACACGCCCTCGACGGCATACGGGTACTGGACCTGACGCAGGTGATGGCCGGGCCGTTCTGCGCGATGCTACTGTGCGACATGGGCGCTGACGTGATCAAGGTCGAATCGCCCACTGGGGACTCTACCAGGCGGATGCCGGGCGCGGTCGGAACCGACAGCCCGAGCTTCAATGCGGTCAATCGCGGTAAGCGCGGCGTCGTAGTGGATCTGAAACAGCAGGCAGGTCAGGACACGGTGCGCCGACTCGTGGGCTCGGTGGACGTGCTGGTCGAGAACTACCGGCCTGGGGTCATGGGCCGCCTTGGGCTGGGTTACGAAGAGCTGGCAAGCCGGCATCCCGCACTGGTGTACGCCTCGATCTCCGGCTACGGGAGGACAGGCCCGTCGGCGGGAAAGGGCGGTTTCGACCTGGTGGCGCAGGGCGTGTCTGGGCTCATGTCGGTGACCGGTGAGGCTGGCAGACCGCCCGTGAAGGTTGGTGTGCCCATCACCGATTTGGGCGCGGGGCTGTTCGCGGTGATCGGTATCCTGTCGGCGCTTCTGGCGCGGGCACGAACCGGTCGTGGCCAGTTGGTCGATACGTCTCTGGTCGATGCAGGTGTCGCGCTGTCGGTGTGGGAAGCGACCCAGTATTTTTCCGGGCGTGGCGTGCCGGAACCCCTGGGTTCGGCTCATCGCATGAACGCGCCGTATCAAGCGATGCGGTGCGCCGATGGCTACGTAACGGTCGGCGCGGCCAACGACAAGATTTTTCGCAAGTTGTGTGACGCGCTTGGGCATTCCGAGTGGGCCGGGGACCCGGATTATCGAGATGACGCGCACCGGATCCGGAACCGGGTCGCACTGGTTGGGCGTATCGAAGCAGTGATGGCGAGCCGTTCCCGGGCACACTGGCTCACCGTGTTCGACACGCACGACGTACCGTGCGGTCCGATCAACGACTACGCGGAAGTGATGGCGGACGCGCACGTTCGGGCGCGGGAGCTGGTCGTCGAGACGGACCATCCGACGCTGGGTCGCATCCAGACATTGGGCACACCGCTGAAATTGTCCGAAACGCCGTTGACGCCAGGCCGGCCCGCGCCACTACTCGGCCAGCATACCGACGAGGTGTTGAGCCAGGCCGGCTTTTCGGCGGATGAGATCGCCGAGCTGCGTCGTCTTGGCGCGGTGGGTTGACGGAGTGCGCGAGGAGACAGGAGACAGGAGGCAGGAGGGAGCGGGAGGGCTTCGCCATCATCAGTTGCAATTCAGAAGGTGACATGACAGACAGCACACATCGGATCGCCGTGATTCCCGGCGATGGGATCGGGCAGGAGGTGGTGCCGGCGGCGCAGCGGGCACTCGAGGCGGTGGGGGAGCGGTTCGGCTTCCGGTTCGACTGGACGGCGTTCGACTGGTCGTGTGAGCTATATGCGCGGACCGGGAGTATGACCGGAGACGGCGACGTGTCGGATTTGTCCGGGTTCGACGCGATCTTTCTGGGTGCCATCGGCTATCCGGGTGTACCAGACCACGTATCGCTCTGGGGTCTGCTGATCCCGATACGTCGGCGGTTCATCCAGTACGTCAATCTGCGTCCGGTTCGGCTCCTCCCGGGTGTCCGTACGCCGTTGGCCGACCGCGCACCATCCGATATCGACTTTGTCGTCGTTCGGGAGAACAACGAGGGCGAGTACTCCGAGATCGGCGGACGCCTCTATGCGGGAACCCCGGACGAGATGGCTGTGCAGCAGGCAATCTTTACCCGAAAAGGGGTGGACCGTGTGCTTCGCTATGGATTCGAGCTTGCCGGCACCCGGCCGGCGCGTCATGTGACGTCGGCAACCAAGTCGAACGGGATCATCCACACCATGCCGTTCTGGGACGAGCGGTTCCAGGTTATCGCGGCAGACTATCCCGACATTCGGACGGACCAGTATCACATCGACATTCTCACGGCGCATCTGGTGCAGCACCCAGATTGGTTCGACGTCATCGTCGCAAGCAACTTGTTCGGGGACATCCTGTCCGATCTGGGGCCGGCGATTGCCGGCTCGATCGGGCTGGCGCCGGGAGCCAATCTGAATCCGGACAGGTCGCACCCCTCCATGTTCGAACCGGTGCATGGGTCGGCGCCAGACATCGCTGGGCGAGGCGTCGCCAATCCGATCGCCCAAATTCTGACCGGGGCAATGATGCTCGAACAGCTGAGTGAGGTCGACGCGGCCGCAACGCTAGTGGCCGCGGTCGAGCGGGTCCTGGCGGCAGGGGCGACGAAGACGGGCGACCTCGGCGGTGCGGCCACCACCGACGACATGACGGCCGCCGTCATCGCCGCGCTTTCCTAGGACCGCTTTCCCAGGCCGCCGGAGGCGGCGGTGCGCACGTGCGCGCCCGCGAAGCACGGCGTGGGGCGGTGGGGCCCCACAAGCGACGAAGCCGGGGTCTGGGGCGGAGCCCCAGCTGACTAGAGACTAAACCCTCGCTCGTCGTGCAAGGCGAGGTCGAGCCCGGTGCTCTCCTCCTCGTCGGTCACGCGGATGCCGATCAGGCCGTCGACCACCTTGACGAGGATGAACGTCACCACGCCCGAATACACCAGGGTGGTGCCGACACCAACCGCCTGCAGTCCGAGCTGGCTGCCGATGTTCAGGCCCTCCTCCGAGCCGCCCAGGGCGCTGGAGGCGAAGACCCCGGTCAGGAGCGCGCCCACGATGCCGCCCACGCCGTGAACGCCGAAGACGTCCAGCGAGTCGTCGTAGCCAAACTGCCGCTTCAGACCGTTGGCGCCCCAGTAGCACAGCACGCCTGCGGAAAGCCCAATCGTCAGGGCACCCACCGGACCGACGTAGCCGGACGCCGGAGTGATGGCGACCAAACCCGCCACCGCGCCGGTGGCGACGCCGAGCACGCTCGGCTTCCCGTGACTGGACCACTCGATGAGCATCCAGGTGAACCCGGCCATTGCGGTCGAGATGTGGGTTACCGCCATTGCCATGCCGGCCGTTCCGTCAGCCGCGAGCTCACTTCCGGCGTTGAAGCCGAACCAGCCGACCCAGAGCATCGAGGCGCCGACGACGGTGAGCACGAGGCTATTTGGCGCCATCGAGGTGGTGGGGTATCCGGCGCGTCTGCCGAGCAGGATACAGAGCACCAGCGCGGCAACGCCGGCGTTGATGTGCACGACGGTGCCGCCGGCGAAGTCGAGCACCCCCATCTGGCTCAGGAAGCCGCCGCCCCAGACCCAGTGCGCTACCGGGGCGTAGACGAACGTCACCCACAGCGACATGAACACCATCATCGCCGAGAACTTCATCCGCTCGGCGAACGCCCCGACGATGAGCGCCGGGGTGATGATGGCGAAGGTCAGCTGAAACATCTGGTAGACCGACTCTGGAATCGCGGTGCCCGGCCAGAGGCTGTCCACCGAGACACCCGAGAGGAAGAACTTGCCGAAGCCGATGTAATCGTTCAGCCCGCCGCCGTCGCCGAACGCCAGGCCGTAGACGTAGACGGTCCACAGGACGGTAACCATGCAGGTGAGTGCGAAGCACTGCATCATGACCGAGAGCACGTTCTTCGCGCGCACGAGACCAGCGTAGAAGAGCGCCAGCCCGGGGATGGTCATGAAAAGGACAAGCACGCTCGATGTGAGCATCCAGGCGGTGTCGCCAGCGCTCAACCCATCCTGCGCGACCGCGAGGCGGGGGAGCGCGAGCACGAGCATCGCGGCTGCGACCAGAACGGCGGTTCTCCGTTTGAGAGTCGTCATCAGTCTGGCTCCTCTATATTGCGTCGTTGCCGGCTTCGCTCGTGCGAATGCGGACCGCCTGTTCGATGTCGCTGACAAAAATCTTGCCGTCGCCGATGGACCCGGTGCGGGCCGAGCTCTTGATGCCTTCAATCACGGCATCCGCCTGCTCGTCGCCCACCACGATGTCGAGCTTGATCTTCGGTATGAAGTCGACCGTGTACTCCGCGCCGCGATAGATCTCCGTGTGGCCTTTTTGGCGTCCGAAGCCCTTGACTTCGGTGACAGTCATTCCAGAGACACCCAGACGAGAGAGGGTGTCGCGCACCTCGTCGAGCGTGTGGGGCTTGATGATGGCGGTGACGAGCTTCATCGGGCTCTCCTTCGTTGGTAAGGCGACCAGGGTGGCACGCGGCCGACGTGTTGCGATCGATGCGGGTCACTATACTCCAGGGGTCGAAACCCACCAACTTGAACAGGTCGGGGGGGGGAGAGGCGAGTTTGGAGGCGAGGAGCGCCAGGACGGCACACCAACGAACGGCTCAGGGGAGGGCGCCCTTGCGGGTGACAAGTTCGCCGGCGACGAGGGTGCGGGTATCGATGAGGCCGGCTGGAGTCGGCAGCCAGTCGCCGAGCTGGTTCATGGCGACGGCGAGCCGGTCGCCTTCCAGGAGCGCGGCGAGGACCTCCGTTGCCTCTTGACGTATGCGGTCGGCTGCGTGGTAGAAGACGAGTCGCGCCAGCGCCGCCTGGAGACGCAGATCGGCACGTGGCTGCTGCTGGGTTAGCTTCGAGACGCGGAGAACCGTGCTCTCGGCACGATACGTCTCGATGGCGATGTCGGCGAGGCTGCCAAGGAACTGCTGATGCGTCGGTTCGAGTAGCTGCGCGTCGTCGACACCGGCCCATACCTCACCCATGACGAAGAGAAATATCTGCTTGAAGGCGTCGATGCCCGCCCGGTGGGAGCGAGATCTCTGGTCGCTCTTGGCGGGGGGTGTCAGCCCCGTGACCGCGTCACGCAGGGGGAGCTGGCCGCGGGCTGCTCGACGGAGGATCGTCTTCGCGATACTGAGGCGGCAGATTTCGCTCGTGCCTTCGTAAATGCGCGTGATTCGCGAGTCTCGATACCAGCGTGCCGCTGGATACTCTTCGCTGTAGCCGTTGCCGCCGTAAATCTGTAAGGCGTCGTCCGAGAGTCCATGATAGGTCTCTGACCCGATGACCTTCGCCATCGCACATTCCACGGAAAATTCTGCGAGTGTCTTCAGCTTGAGGTCGAGCGCCTCTGCGCGCTCGTCACCCATCACCTCGGTGGCCGCATAGACCAGCCCGGCCGTTCGATAGGCGACCGATTCGGCGCTGTAGGCGCGTGCGGCCATGTCGGCGAGCTTGCGTTGAATCAACCCGAAGTCTGCAATCGGGTGGCCGAACTGTCGCCGCTCAGTGGCATACTGCGTCGTCGTCGCGAGAATCTTCTTGGCCGTGCCGGCGCAATTCGCAGACATCTTCATGCGGCCCAGGTTGAGCGTGCACATCGCCACCTTGTGGCCCTTGCCGATCTCGCCGAGCAGGTTCTCGACCGGGATGGCGACGTCGTCGAGCTGCATCGCGCAGACCGACGAGCCCTGCAGGCCGAGCAGCTTCTCGTGTTCGCCTATGGTCAGGCCTGGGCTGTCACGGTCGAGCAGGAACGCGGAGAAGTCGGTGCCATTGACCTTGGCGAACAGGATGAAGAGATCGGCCCAACCTGCGTTCGTGATCCACTGCTTTGCACCGTTCACCATGTAGTGCGTACGGTCCGGGCTCAGCACCGCCGTGGTCTTGATGTTCATGGCGTCGGAACCGGAGCCGGGTTCGGTCAGTGCGAAGGCCGCCATCAGCTCGCCGTTCATGCACCGGGTCAAATACCGGTCGATCTGGGGTTTCGTGCCGAAGTTGATCAACGGCAGCGTGCCAATACCCTGGTGTGCGAACACAGTCGACGCCAAGCCCCCAAGATACGAACGCGTCTCGCTCATGCCGGCAATCGCCAACAGGCTCAGTCCGAGGCCGCCATGCGCTTCGGGCACCTCCGCCATGAAGATGCCGAGGTCGGCCGCTTTCTTGAACAAGGGGCGAATGACATCTATATTGCGACGCTCGATCTCGTCGAGCCTTGGGACCACCTCCTGCTCGGCGAACTCCCTGATAGAGCGCATCAGGAGCCGTTCGTCGTCACCCATGTCTTCGGGACAGACGATGTCTGAGGGCTCGATCCGGTCGAGAAGAAAGCTGGCGCCACGATCTTGCGGCAAGACCGTCATCAGGAGATTCTGCCTGTGTGAGCCGGATCCGGTCTGGCGACCGGTGTCGTTTAACCGACTATACACAAAAAAGGGGTGACACCAGTCACCCCTCTGCCACCGAGACGCCGGAAACGTGGTTGCGGGGGGGGGATTTGAACCCCCGACCTTTGGGTTATGAGCCCAACGAGCTACCGGACTGCTCCACCCCGCGTCAACTGACTAGAATTGCTATCTTGCCGACATGGTACCATGCGGCTCGGATCGGGTCAACGGGGCGGCAGGGGTCGTCCGTTCCGTCGAGGCAGCCTTACCGTGTCGGTAGGGGTCTGTCGGTGATGATGAAGAGCTGTTCTCCGGGGCGGATGAGGCCGAGCTCGCCCCGGGCCAGTGCTTCGACGGCCGAGGGGTCTCGCCGGATGCGGTCGGCCTGAAGTGCGAGTCTTCGATTCTCCCGCTGGAGTCGCGCGATCGACTCAGCAAGTTCCCGATGCTCGCGGCGGGCTCGCGCGGTCTTGACGAGACCCCGTTCTCCGACGATCGCGTTTGCCACGAGGACCGCAATTGTGAGAACGAGCAGAAAGCTTGCCAGGCGGCGTCCCTTTGGAGGGCGCTCGTTGCTGGGGCGGACTTTCTGTGCGCCGGTCCGATTGGGCGGCCGAAGCGGAAGGGTGCCTTGTCGGTGGTCCCGCCGTCGAGTGGCCGATGAGCGAGGCGCGCGGGGCATGCACATCCTTTTTTCGGTCGCTTGGCCGGTCAAGATTAGGACACCGGCTGCGCGTGGCATTCCGCGGGGTGGCATGGGAGCGGGGCTAGCAACCCGCGGTGAAGCCCCGCGTCGCACCCAGATCCTGGATTGGCACTGTCGCGCATGGCCGGCACAAGGCGCGGAGAGGATAATACCGCCCAGTATTCGGCCGCGGAGCAACGCCGAGAGCCAGGATGCAGCGTCGTTCGAATGCAGCGGGGCTTTTGCCTCGGGCTGCTAGCGAAGCTGCGCCACAAACCGACGTGTGAAACACGCAGCCTGCGCTAGCAGAAGCTTTATTCACAGCCCCGCTACGCGGGTGCTAGACATCTCTGGCGCCGACGAAAAGGTTGATCCAAACGTGACGATCTCGCCCATAGGAGATGTCAAGGCACCTGGACGGGAGGCGCGGACGAATGACTGAGCCGGAGCCCGTTGTTGTGCTGCTCACCTTTCCGACCGACGGTGACGTGTCGGCGTTCGCCACGGCGCTGGTGCGTGGCGGTGAGGCGGCCTGTGTCAGTGTGCTGCCGGAGGGCGAGTCGGTCTATTGGTGGGACGGGGCAATCGAGCGGACGCGCGAACGTCAATTGATCGTAAAGACTACGCTGGACAAGGTCGAGGCGCTGCGGCGCCGCGTTGGTGCACTGCACCCCTACGACACGCCAGAGTTCCTCGTGCTCCGTGTCATCGGTGGGGACGAGCGATATCTGGCGTGGATCCAAGAGGCGACTACGTCTGACCGGACCGATGAGACCGGAGCCTAGAACAGACCTCCATGACGCCGCAGTCCTCTCCGCCCACCGCTCCAGGGACCTTGCCGCTCGAGCGGCCAGAAGGAGCGTCGTCGTCGCGGCCTGACACTCAGTGGGCCAGAGTGCGTGGCACGGCGTCGTCGCCGCTTGGACGGGTGCTCCTCTTGACCGTTGGTTTCAAGCTGGTGGTCAGCGTGCTCGGCACCGCCGCAGCGGGCTGGCTCTGGGTGCTCGATACGGCAGGGACGATCGTGCTGGTGGTCGCCCTCGGCTATCTACTGGCGCGGCTCGTCGGGCTGCTGCAACGCCGACTGCTCTGGCGGGTTCGGCGCAAATTGGTGCTGTCCTACATCTTCATCGGCTTCGTGCCGATCGTCCTCATCGTGTCGTTCTTCTTGCTGGCCGCTCTGTTGATGCTGGGCATCGTGACCTCGTCGTTGGTGCAGCTGAGTTTCGAGGATGTGGTGGACGATGCGACGGGGCTTGCCGCGACGGCCGCTGTCGACCTGCGGAGACCGGAAGGCGTGGCGGACGTAGGGACACTGCTCGACCGGCGGCTCAGGGTCGTCGCGGAGCGATATCCGCTGGCTTCGATCGCCTTCGTGCCGAAGGTGGGCGACAGTGCGGCATCGGCGATAGGCGGGGCCATCGCAGGTCCGTGGCGGCATACCGATGGTCCCCCGGCGTTTCCGTCCTGGCTCGAGGATACCGGCAGCGGAATCGTGATGACCGCGCGAGAGGGGCGCCGTTCCGTCGTGGCGCGCGGCGCCGAGACCCTCGATGTCGGAGGGCGCGTGTATGCGGTCGTCGTCGATTTGCCAATTGCCGGCACCGTGGTCGAGCGAATCGAGTCGGCGAATGGAATCGAGCTGACCGAAGCGATCGTCGAGCGTCCGGTGAGCGAATCAGAGACAGCAGTCGCCGTCCCGGCGGCAGCCGAGCAGCGCGTGGCGCTGAGCCCGAGGGATGGAAATGCGGTCGTCGACGGTGGCGGCGGCTTGCCGTGGGTCCTGTTCTTCGACCTGCTCGAGTGGTCGACCGGGATGACAGGAAGGGGGTCGGTGTCCTTTCAGGTGCAGCCGAGCGCCTTCCTCGGTCCGGTGGTGCGGGGCGGCGACTTCGGTTTTGCCAGCGATCTGCTGATCGTGCTGATGGCGCTCAGTGTCATGTTCCTCACGATCGAGGCAGTAGCACTCGTCATGGGATTCGCTCTGGCCAGGTCGATCACCGGCGCGGTGCACGAGCTCTTCACAGGGACCGAGCGTGTGCGGGGGGGGGATTTCTCGCATCGGATACAGGTCGAGGCCAGAGACCAACTGGGTGAGCTCGCCGGGTCTTTCAACGCGATGACCGGGAGCATCGGGGATCTATTGAAGCAGGCGGAGGAGAAGCGTCGACTCGAGGAGGAGCTCCGGATCGCTCGAGACATCCAGATGTCGCTGTTGCCGGCGGGAACGGTGTCGTTCCCGGGGCTTGCGGTGAACGCGATGTGTCGTCCGGCGCGGGAGGTGGGGGGCGACTACTACGAGTTCGTGTCGCTCGGAGAGCACCGGATCGGTGTGCTGGTGGCCGACGTGTCGGGGAAGGGGACGTCGGCGGCGTTTTATATGGCCGAGCTCAAAGGCCTGATCTTGTCGCTGAGCCAGATCTACCAGAGCCCGAAGCGTCTGCTCATGGAGGTAAACAAGATACTGTCGGGCAGTCTCGACAACCGCACTTTCATCACGATGACATACGCAGTCGTGGACCAGGAGGCCCGCACACTGACCTATGCGCGAGCAGGACATACACCCATGATCTACGTGCCGGCCGATGGCCATGCGGGCGGACGCTCCCAGGTGCTGATACCCGACGGGCTTGTTGTTGGATTGCATCTCGAGGGAATCGAAGAGAAGTTTGCGGGACTGCTCGAAGAGTGCACGTTGCCGATCGCGGCCGGGGACCTGTTCGTTCTGTTCACCGATGGCATCACCGAAGCGATGAACGAGGAGTCGGACCTGTTCGGCGAGGAACGGCTCAGTCACCTGCTGGAGGAGCATGCACACCTGCCGTCAGACGAGCTTCGGGAGCGGATCTTAGGCGACGTGGAGGCGTTTGTCGGTGGCGCCGAGCAGCACGACGACATGACCATCGTGCTGTTACGCATCGAGGAGCAGCTCTCCGGTGGCCCCGCGGCGACGACCGACGAATGACTGAGACCGATCCTGCTGTTGTCTTCCGCACCCAGTCCGAGATCGAGGCAAGCGTTGTGAAAGGTTTGCTCGAGACCCACGGCATCACTGCTGTGTTGTCCACGTACGGGTCGCATGCCATCTTGCCAGTCCCCCTCAGCGCGCCCGGTGAGGCGCGGTTGACCGTGCGTGCCGACGATGCGGAGAGGGCGACCCGGCTGATTGCCGATTTTCGGCGCGAGGTGTCGGACCGGGTGACCCGGATCCGGGACGAATTTCGCGCGGTCGAAGAGGTGCTGGGGTATCGCTTCACCGATGGGGGCCTCCTCGAGCATGCGCTGACGCATCGGTCGCGGGCGCACGAGGATGCCAGCGGGGGCGTGCGGGACAACGAGTCGCTCGAGTTCTTGGGAGACGCAGTGCTGGGGTTCGTCATTGCGGACCGTCTGTTTCGTGAGTGTCCCGACTGGGACGAGGGTCAGAAGTCGAAGGCCAAGGCGATGATGGTGTCGACGACGGCTCTGGCACGAGTGGGTGACGAGCTGGGACTCGGCGACTATCTCCTTCTGGGGCGCGGAGAGGAGAAGACAGGTGGCCGGCGGAAGCGGTCGCTCATTGCGGACACCTTCGAGGCCATTGTGGCTGCGGTCTATCTGGACGGTGGCATCGAGGCGGCGAGAGGATTCATCGAGCGCTGGTTCCGGCCACAACTCGACGCGGTGCGGGTCGGGGCGCTCGCTCCGGGCCTGACAGCCGACCATAAGTCTACGCTGCAAGAACGTCTGCGGTCTCGCGATATGGGGTTGCCGCAGTATCGCCTCGTTGGCGAGACCGGGCCGGCCCACCGGAAAGTGTTCGAGACCGAAGTGCGAGCCGGGGAGCGTCCGCTTGCTCGTGGTGAGGGCTTCAGCAAGAAAGAATCGGAACAGCGGGCCGCCGAGCGCGCGCTGCAGGCGCTTGCCCGAGGCTGAGTGGCTGAGAGGTCAATCGATCTCGATCAGGCTCCAGGAGGGGTCCTTCGCGTCGCGGTCGGCGGATGCAATGGGACGCTCCGGCATCGTCATCGCGGGCTCCATGTACGGGAAGCGACTGACGGCGTACTCCTGCGCTTCCCTGGCAAGGTCTTCCTCACCGGGCGGTTTCGATTGTCCATGGAGATGGACCCAGAGCCGCAACACCGGGTCGGCGAAGCTGTAGCGTTTCTGACGCACGGTCAACAGATCGACATCCTCCAGCCAGGACAGGTAGTCCTTTGTCGAACCCGGCGTGCGACGGAGCCGGTGCGCGATCTCGGTCAGCGTAAGGGGCTCTTCCTTAGCCAGTATCTGAAGAATCGCCTTTAGCGCTCCGTACCCCCGCGCGCGATGGAGCCGCAGCTCGTAACAGAACCGACAGGCCATCGAGAGCGGAGCACCGGGTGCCATCTGCGCTGCCAGCGCGCTCACCGGATCACCGGCGCCCATGGTCGCTGTGGCCTCGGCAAGCAGACGCAGATACAGGGGGCGACCGTCGGTCAGCGCGTGAATGATACGGGCGAGTTCGAGCCGTTCGTCGTTCGTGTTTCCGATGTCGAGGCGTGTCAACGCCGTTGTGACTTCCGACGGGGTCAACGGGGGCAGATGGACGAACTCGAAGCGCTCCGGAGCGTCGCGAAAGAGCCGTAACGAGCGGGTCGCAAAGCGGGTCGTCAGCACGAATCGATTCGGACTCTCGCACAGGGTCTGCCAGAACTCGCGCAGCGCGCCACGCAGTCCCGGGAAGCTCTCAAATGTCCGGACCTCGAGTGCTTCATCGAGCAAGAAGGTGACGCTGGCCCCACTCGGTGTGCGCGCGTGCTCGAGGAAGTGACAGATGTGGTCGAACGCCGCGCGGGCAGAGCCGGTGTCGTCGCTGCCCGCGCGCATTTCGGGGGCCTGGCACCCTGCCGTCTGCGTGACCGAGGAGAGACAACCCTCGGGGGTAGTGGCGATACGCTCGACGTCGATGTACTCCGTCTCGGACCCGAGCAGTTCGGCAAGGCGATGTAAGACGGTGGTGCGGCCACTGCCACACCCACCGACGATCACCGGGAGCCGTGGCGGGGTCGCCTCGAGCGCGGCGAGTATTCTCCGTTCGACGGCAGGACGCTCAGCCAGCACTCGCTCTTTTCAAAGTGACGCCGTATCGTTGGCGCGCTGCGGAGCACAGCGGATGATCACTCGGCTCGCTAGAAGGTAAATAAGAGCGAACAGATTGTCAAACCGAACGTGCTCTCGGATAAACAATTTCTCGCTTGACTTCTGCGACGTCGTGCGAACGCCTCGTTAGGTCCCCTGATGACATGGGCGTGTCGGGTTCTCGCGTCGTGCGCCGTGTGTCGCCTTCTGTTAGGATCGATCGCTTGGGTGCGGCCACGAGGGCTGCCTGAGTGCACCGCTCGTGAACATGTGAACAGAGGCAGAGCGTGAACATCGCGGTCATCGGCGCGCAGTGGGGTGACGAAGGGAAGGGCAAAATCGTCGACCTGCTCACGCCGCACGTGTCGATCGTCGCTCGTTATCAGGGCGGACACAACGCGGGCCACACGGTCAACGTGGGCGACGAGCAGTTCATCCTGCATCTGCTCCCCTCTGGCATTCTCCATCCCGGGGTACGCTGCGTCATCGGCAATGGCGTCGTGGTCGATCCCGATGCGTTGTTCGCCGAGGTCGACATCCTCGCCAGGCAGGGGATCGAAGTCGGGGACCGACTGCTGATCAGCGACAAGGCGCATGTGATTCTGCCCTATCATCGGGAGCTCGAAGTGCTCGCCGAGGCGCGACGCGGCGACCGTCGAATCGGCACGACGTCGCGTGGGATCGGGCCAAGTTACGAGGACAAGGTGGGACGCCGCGGGATCCGGATCGCGGACCTGGGCGACGCTTCGGCCGATGGCCCCCTGGCGGCGGCGATTCGGGAAAACGTGTCGGCACGGAACCGTGCAATCGACGGTGCGGAGACCGACTGGCGCACTCTGCATGCGGACGTGCGCGCGACCTGGTCGCGACTCGAACAATGGGTGGATGACGCCTCCCTGTTCTTGTCGGCGGCGATACAGGCCGGTCAGTGCGTGCTGTTCGAGGGCGCGCAGGGGACGATGCTCGATATCGATCATGGGACGTATCCGTTCGTCTCGTCATCGAGCAGCACGGCCGGCGGCATCTGTACGGGACTGGGCGTGGGTCCGCGCTCGATTGGCGCGGTGCTGGGCATCGCGAAGGTGTACACGACGCGAGTCGGCGAGGGCCCCCTACCGACTGAGCTGCATGGTGACATGGGGGATCAGTTGCGCGAGAGCGGTCGCGAGTACGGCGCCTCGACCGGCCGCCCACGTCGTTGTGGATGGTACGACGCGGTGGCGGTGCGCTACGCGGTGCGGATCAGCGGGCTGGATGCGCTCGCGGTCACGAAGCTTGACGTGTTGGATGGGCTCGACGAGATTCCGTTGTGCACCGGCTACAGGCACGGGGAGGAGATCTTGACCGAGTTTCCGTCGAACGGCGCAACGCTGGCCGCGTGTGAGCCGGTATATGAAGAGCTGCCAGGGTGGACGAGCCCGACCGCCGGCGTTCGCAGGTACGAAGACCTGCCGCCTGAAGCGCAGGCGTATCTCCAGCGGATCGAGGAGGTCACGGGTGTTCCCATCGCGATCGTCTCGACCGGGTCAGACCGCGCCGACACCATTCTCGTGGCCGGGGGGCTGATCGATCGCTGGCAAGCGGAACGCGCGATGTCGACGTCCGCGTCGTAGAACGCTGTCGAGGAGCGAGAAGGCAGAAGTCAGAAGAAACAGGTATGCGACACGTTACGGGGGGAAGCCGTCTCGCGCCTCTCGGTGGTCTGGTGATGTTGATCCTGGCTGCTGGGTGTGCCGCGCCTGGACCGTCCGTCGAGGAGGCGCGGGCGTTCGTCGACGACGCCGAGATACGGCTCCTGGAGCACTGGATTGTTGCCGAGCGCGCGGCGTGGGTGCAGAGCACGTTCATTACCGACGACACGACAGCCATTGCGGCCGATGCCCAGACGGCCCTGATCGGCGCGACGATGGAGCTGGCTAGCCAGGCGGCCCGTTTCGATGGCGTTACCTTGCCCGAGGAGATTCGGCGCAAGCTGATGCTGTTGAAGACGTCGATGGGGCTGGCGGCGCCGGAGGATCCGGCGCTCCAGGCGGAGCTGTCCAGAATCACGACGGGGATGGAGAGCACCTACGGCAAGGGGCTGGTTTGCCCGGGCGACGGGGAGGACTGCCTGGATCTGCCGCAGATGGAGCGGATGATCGCCGAGAGCCGCGATACCGACGAGTTGCTCGACCTCTGGACCGGGTGGCGCACCATCTCGCCGCCGATGCGTGCGCAGTATGCGCGGTTCGTCGAGCTGGCCAACGCCGGTGCAGGCGACCTCGGCTTCGCGGATCTCGGCGAGCTCTGGCGGGCCGGCTACGACATGCCCCCTGATGCGTTCACGGCGGAGCTCGAGCGACTCTGGCAGCAGGTGCGTCCGCTCTATGAGTCGCTCCACTGTCATGTGCGCGCCGAGCTCGGGGAGGAGTATGGGACGGCGGTGGTGCCACCGGACGAGCCGATTCCGGCCCACCTGCTCGGCAACATGTGGAGCCAGACCTGGGCCAACATCTACGACATCGTGGGCCCGGCGCGGTCCGACCCCGGGTACGACCTGACTCAACTGCTCGAATCGAACCGGGTGGACGAGCTCGAGATGGTGCGCTACGGGGAACGGTTCTTCAGCTCGCTCGGCTTTGCCCCGCTGCCAGACACGTTCTGGGATCGGTCGCTCTTCACCCAGCCAGTCGACAGGGACGCGGTCTGTCATGCAAGCGCCTGGGATCTGGACTTCGAGTCGGACGTTCGAATCAAGATGTGCATCGGCGTCAACGGTGAAGACTTCGTCGTCATTCATCACGAGCTCGGGCACAACTACTATCAGCGCGCCTATCAGCAGCAGTCGCCGCTGCATCGCACGAGCGCCAACGACGGATTTCACGAGGGCATCGGTGACACCATCGCGTTGTCGATGACGCCGGAGTATTTGGCCGAGGTCGGGCTGCTTCGGCGTGTGCCCGAGGCGGACCGGGATCTGGGCTTGCTCATGCGCCTGGCGCTCGACAAGGTCGCGTTCCTCCCGTTCGGACTGATGGTGGACCAGTGGCGCTGGAAAGTATTCTCCGGCGAGATCGGTCCCGACGAGTACAACGAGGGCTGGTGGGACCTCAGGACGGAGTATCAGGGCATCCGCGCGCCGGTGCCGAGGAGCGAGGCAGACTTCGACCCGGGCGCCAAGTATCACATCCCGGCAAACACTTCCTATACCCGATACTTTCTTGCGCACATCCTGCAGTTTCAGTTCCATCGGGCGCTGTGCGAGGTCGCCGATGTCGACGGGCCGCTGCATCGGTGCTCGATCTTCGGAAGTCTGGAAGCGGGTGAGCGGTTGAACACCATGCTTGAAATGGGTGCCAGCCAGCCGTGGCCGAACGCGCTGGAAGTGGTGACAGGACAGCGGGAGATGGACGCCACGGCGATATTGGATTACTTCGCGCCGTTGCAGGCGTGGCTGGACGAGCAGAACGCGGGCCGGTCGTGCGGGTGGTAGGAGCGAGTCGATGACGAGTGACGGTGGACGCTTTGATGGTCTGATAGTGGGCGTGGCCGTGGCGTGCGCCCTTGGCGCGGGCGCGTGCATCGACGGGGCACCTGTCGAGGAGGCCGTGTCGGGTCTGCGTGTGACGACCGTGCCGACCCCTGCACACCTGGTCAGTGGAGGGGACACGCTGATTCGTGTGGAGCTTCCCCCCAACGGCGATGCCGCGGCGGCAACCATGGCGCTCGACGGGACCGATGTTACTAGGGCGTTTCGCCAGGCACCGGTCGACCGGCTGGGTCGCCCGGGCCACGCGCTCTTGGGGCTGCTCGAGGGACTCGCCGACGGTGACAGCACCCTACAGGTGAGCCTGGGGGAGGCACAGGCGAAACTGACGATAACAAGCTACCCGCTCGCGGGGCCCATCTTCTCTGGCGAGCATCTCGAGCCCTACTTCTGCCTTGGAGAGCTTGGCTCGGGGCGTGACGGCGAGGCCAGACAATTCGCCATTGGCAACGGCGACCTGCTACTGGGCGATGGGATGGACGCGGACTGTTCGTTCGACACGCGGGTGGATTTCGTCTATCGGACGACGGGGGAAGAGCCCGCGTTCGCGCCGTGGCCGGACGACGGGTCGAGACCCCAGGACCTGGCCGAGACCACGACCATGGAGGGACGCGCCGTGNCCTACGTGGTGCGCCTGGAAACCGGCACTATCAATCGCGCGATCTATCAGACCGCNGCGCTGGTTGATCCGTCCGCTCCGGCGCCGTCACCCTGGCTGCCGCCCGCCGGCTGGAATGGGCGGCTCGTCTACACCTATGGCGGTGGCTGCGAGGCAGGGTTCTTTCAGGGCACCAGCACCGGCGGGGTCCTGCGGGACAACATGCTGTCGCTTGGTTACGCCGTGGCGTCGTCGACACTCAACGTGAACGCCCAGGGTGGCTGCAACGACGTCCTCTCGGCCGAGACCACGATGATGGTGAAAGAGCGGTTCGCCGAGACCTACGGGCCGCCGGTGCATACGATCGGGTGGGGCGGGTCGGGTGGCGCCATGCAGCAGTTGCTGATCGCCGGGGCGTATCCCGGCATTCTCGACGGTATTCTCCCGACCCTGACGTTTCCCGACGCGATCAGCTACTTCATCGACACGGCCGAGTGTCGGCTCCCGCTACGGCGTTTCCTCAACGGTAGGAACCCACCGTTGTCAGACGACGTCAAGAACGCGATAGGAGGGTGGGCGGACTGGGACGTCTGCGAGCGGTCGCTCGGTCCGCGACCCAATCGCATCGGCCCCGATGACTGTCCGGCCTCCATTCCGCTGGACGCTCGCTATCACCCGGTCGACAACCCGGGTGGTGTGCGCTGCTCGATCTACGATGGGATGCGCAATGTGTTCGGCACGCGTGCGTATGACGAGGTGGAGCCGACGCCGGTGCAGCCGTTCGGTCGCAGTCCGCAGGACAACGTAGGTGTGCAGTACGGACTGGAGGCGCTGAACCGGGGCCTGATTGACACCGGTCTGTTTCTCGAGCTGAACGAGCAGGCGGGTGGTTGGGATATCGACTTCCAGTGGCGCCGAGAGCGTGCCGCAGCCGACCCCGATGCGCTCCGCATCGCCTATGAGACCGGTCGGGTGACCAGCGGTAGTGGCGGCCTGGCAACGACCCCGATCATCGACGAGCGCAATTATCTCGACCACGTGGCGAATTTCCATGCGAGCTACTACTCGTTCGTGATGCGCGAGCGGTTGGTCCGGGACAACGGGCACGCTGACAACTATGTTCTGCAACGCCGTATGGCGCCGTTGTCGCGGGCCGACGAGAACCTGGCGTTGATGGACGAGTGGCTGGTGGCGATTGCGCTCGATGCGACGGCCGACCACGCGGCAGCCAAGGTAGTGGGCGCGAAGCCAGCCGCGTTGCGGGATGCCTGTTGGAACGATGACGGCATCGAAATTGTCGAGCCGGCCGTGTTCGACCGCGGTGCCATCTTCAACAACACACAGGGGCGCTGCAACGAGCTGTTTCCACCCCATGCCGGGGCGCGNATTGTCGCCGGCGGGCCGCTGACGAGCGACGTCCTGAAGTGCGAGCTGAAGCCGATCGACCCAGCTGACTATGCGGTTCCACTCACATCGGAAGAGACGACACGGCTGGAGTCGATCTTCCCGGATGGTGTCTGCGACTGGTCCAAGCCTGGCGTCGGCCAGGTGCCGAACACCAGGACGTGGCTCTCCTACGGTCCGTCCCCGGTGAACCGATACCAGTGACCGCGAAGAAGTCAGAAGGTAGAAGGGTACTAGAGGCCTTCGGTGGGGCACCGCCGGTGCTCCATCTCCTCTGACGTGGCATCGATCACAGGCGGAACGGTGCGGTAGGGTCGATCTCGACGCCCTGAAGATCGGCGCCTTTGAAGTTGGCGCCGCGCAGGTCGGCACCCGCCAGGACTGTCTTGTGCAACGTGGCACCATAAAAGACGGTCTTCACGCCTGTCAATCGTTGGAGTGAGGCTCGAGTCAGGTCGGCGCAAAAAAAGTCCGCTCCAGAACAGTCGACACCTTTTCCCAGATAGGCATCCGTCAGATTGGCCTTCTGCAAATCGGCGTGTCGCAGGTCAGGAGCGTAGGCGAGGCCATCGGCCAAGAGCTTTTGCATCTTCTGCGAGAGGGTCTCCGAACGCAGCATCGAAGCGATGACATTGACGGCCTCGGTGGCGTAGGGAGTGCCGGCGATGCCATATTCGGTTTTGGGATCGAAGAATCGTCGCAGCAAGATCGCCGCAGAAAGCTGCTTGACTTCTTCCTTCGAAGCCAGCGCTTCGATCACAGTGCTGAAGGATTTTCCAACTTCTGCCATCTGGTCCTGGTGACTCTTGTAGTTGAAGTACTTGAAGAGACCCAGCAGACTCCCCGACACTCCGGTGACTGTTGCGACGACCGCGNTCCATTCCATGTTCTTCTGCTGAGGATCTCAGGCTGGCAGATAGGCACTCAAAGCGGTCTGGACGATAGACATCGCTTGAGGCGCCGTGACTGGCGGTGTCACGGAGCTTTGTTTCAGCGCCGTCTACCCGCCGTATTGTGCGTCCGTCACCGGTTCGAACCAGTCGGTCGTCGCGTCGATATTGATGGCGGCGTGTNTCATCGGCCCGCCGGGGGTGGCGCCATGCCAGTGCCGTTCACCTGGGTCGAAGGCGATCAGGTCTCCGACCCCAGCCTCACGCACCGATTCACCGTCCACCTGGTAACGGCAGACGCCGTCGAGGATCTGCAGCAGCTGTGGGCCGGTGTGGGCATGCCAGTTGGTTCTGGCGCCAGCCTCGAACGCCACCCGATAGACGTTGGTCTGCGGCTGACCGGCGGCATCGTTCATTCGGGTGAGCCGAGCCCGACCGACGAAGGTGTTCGGGTCGGACGGTTCGCTGTCGAGCATGGCGAGCGTGAACACGCGCATGTGCTTAGACCGCCTCCGAGGGTGCGCGGCCGTACCGCGCGATGAAATAGATGGCCAGACCCGCGATAAGCGCCACCAGCAGCGTGCCGATGTTCAGGAAGCCGGAGCTGCCATAGGAGACGATGAGATAGCCGACCGACCCTGGCAGGAGCGCGTAGTAGGTGAAGGGAAGAATCGTCATCCTGATGATCGACCCCTCCCGTCCCAGTAGTCCTACGACCGCCGAGGCCGCGACCACGTTGTGGACGCAGATCATGTTGCCGGCCGCACCGCCGACCGCCTGCAGCGCCACGATCCAGACCGGGTCGGCCACGATACGCTCGCCCATGCCGAACTGGAAGAGCGAGAACATCATGTTGCTGACCGTGTTGCTTCCGGCCACCGCTGCACCGATGCCGCCGACGAATGGGGAGAAAATCGGCCAGGCGCCGCCGGCCAGCGACGCCACGCCGTCGGCGAGCACGATCGGCATCTGGTCAAAACCCGAAGCGCCACCGCTGGTGTTCAGGAACACCTGCACCATCGGCACCGTGAAGATGAGTGCGATGGACGCCGCCGCGGATACCCTGAGTGATGTGCTCCAGGCGCGGGCGTACTTTTGTAGCGATAGGCCGTGCATTCCGACCGCGATGAGCGAAGCCACGATGAAGAGCGTGCCCGGCAGGTACAACGGCTCGACCGTCGTCATGTTGATGTTGCTGCCGAGAATGCCGTCCCAGGTCAGTCGTATCGACTGCTGCAGGAAGGACTTGAAAAAGGGGACGGCCCGTGAGGTCAGCAGCAGCAGCGCGACGATCACGTAAGGCATCCACGCCATGGCCAGACCCATCCGCGGTCCGCCCTCGTTGTCCTTGAACACGGCGGAGCCGGTCCACTCTGCCGGCCAGGTGCTCTTGTCGTCGAAGTCCCAGTGGTCGCTGGCCTTTGGCACCAGGAAACCGGCCCTGGCCGCCGAGACAACAATGACCAGTCCGACGAGGCTGCCGGCCAGCGCCGGGAACTCCGGACCGAGGAACCGCGCCGCGAGGAGATACGGGACGGTCATCGAGAACGCGGCGAAGATCGCGAACGGCCAGACACGCAGCCCTTCGGCGAAGGACTTGTTCTTCCCGAAGAACCGGGTCAAGAACGAGACCAGGATCAGCGGGATCAAGGTGCCGGCAATGGCGTGGAGCAATGCCACGCGGAACGCAATGAAACCCAGGAAGTCGTTCCACTGGGCGTAGCCGAGGCTGGCGGCGTACTCTGCGATGGCCGGATCGGCCGAGAGCCCAGTATTCACGCCCACCAGAATCGGGGTGCCCAGCGCACCGAAGCTGACCGGCGTGCTCTGGATGATCATGCCGGACATGACGGCCGCCATGCCCGGAAAGCCCAGGCCGACGAGCAGCGGGACGGCGACCGCGGCCGGTGTTCCAAAGCCGGCCGAGCCTTCGATGAACGACCCGAACAACCAGGCGACGATGATGACCTGTACCCGCCGGTCGCTGCTGACGTCGGTGAACCCCTGGCGAATCGCCGAGATGGCACCGCTCTCCTGCAAGGTGTTCAGGAGCAGAATGGCTCCGAAGATGATGTAGAGCAGCGTCAGTGCGACGACGATGCCGTTGATCGTAGCCGCGACGACCTGCATGCCCGGGACCTGCCAGACGAAAAGCGCAAGGACGGTGGCGACGGCATAGGTCAACGGCATCGCCCGGCTCGCAGGCCAGCGTAGGAGGACCAGGAAGATCGCGACCGTCGCGATCGGCAACAGAGACAGAAACGCCAACGTCATCGTGCCCATCGGGGCTCCTTCCTTAGAAGCTCTGAAGCGCGTCCGCCTCGTCGTCGAAGACTTCGAACACGTGCACCAGCTTGGCGACCTCGAACAGTTCCCGCATCCGGTCGGTGAGATTGACGAGCTTGAGCTTGCCGTGATTGTTGCGGGTGGTGATGAAGACGCTGACCAGCTCGCCGATGCCCGTGCTGTCCATGTAGGTGACGTTCGCCATATTCAGCAGGAGTTGCGAATGCCCCTGCTTGAGGAGTGGAGCGACCGCCGCCTTGACCGTGCCAAACCCGTCATTGCGGGTCATACGGCCGTCGAGGTCGAGAATGACGACCGGACCGGAGGTCCGTTGCTTTATGCGCATACACGAGTCCTCGCGAGCCGGGGTCTCGATGCTGTGGGTGTGCCGGCCGCGACATTGTAGCGCACGCAGTGGGCGTCGAGGGAAAATGGGGCAGTCGGGCGGGGCGAGTGCAGCTCGATCGGGAGGGGACAGAGATGCGTGTAGGGGTTCCGACCGAAGTCAAGGCGGATGAGAACCGGGTAGCGATTACGGCGTCGGGCGTGACAGCGTTTCGCGCCCACGGGCACGAGATCCTGGTGCAGGCCGGCGCCGGGCTGGGGAGCTCGATTCCTGACACGGCCTACCAACGGGCGGGCGCCGCAATCGCCGGGACGGCGGGCGAGGTGTGGCAATGGGCAGATTTCGTCCTGAAGGTGAAGGAGCCGGTAGAGGCGGAGCTCGAGCTGCTGCGACCCACCCAGGTGCTCTTCACCTACCTGCACCTGGCGGCGTCGAAGAGCCTGACCGAAGGGTTGCTCGATCGANGGGTCGTTGGGATCGCTTACGAGACGGTGCAGCTCGAAGACGGCACCTTGCCGCTGCTGGTCCCGATGTCCGAGGTCGCCGGAAGGTTGGCGATTCAGGCCGGCGCCACGTCGCTCGAGATGATCGCGGGTGGCAAGGGATTGCTCCTGCCAGGCGTGTCCGGCGTCCGACGGGGCCGGGTGACGATTCTCGGCGCCGGCATCGTTGGGCTGAATGCCTGTGTCGTCGGGGTCGGCTTTGGGGCGGATGTGACGATCGTCGACATCAATCCGCTGCGATTGGCCTATGTGCGGGATGTGGTGCAGGGGCACGTGACGACACTGATGTCGAATGCGGCGAATATCGAGAGCGCGGTAAGCGAAGCGGATCTGGTGATCTGCGCGGTTCTGATTCCGGGCGCAAGAACGCCGCGACTGGTCTCTCGGAAGCACTTGAGTCAGATGGAAGACGGTTCGGCGCTGGTGGACGTGGCGGTCGACCAGGGGGGCTGTGCCGAGACGAGCCGGCCGACTACGCACCACGCTCCCCGCTATGTCGAACATGGCGTCGTACACTACTGTGTGTCGAATATGCCCGGTGCGGTGCCGCATACGTCGACCTATGCGCTGACCAACGCGACAATGGCCTATGCGCTCGAGATCGCCGATCGCGGGTGGAAAGCGGCTGCCAACGATCCGGCGCTGGCTTCTGGGGTGAACATCGTCGAAGGGCGTGTCACGCATCCTGCCGTGGCCGACGCCCATGGTCTGAAGCACACGCCGCTGGACCGGCTCTGATCGCCGACGACGGTTAGCGGCCGGGGGAGGAACTGGAGAATGGGGAGCTACGTGAAGGTGGGCAGCGAGGGGGACGTGGCGCTGGGCACGGTGAAGTGCGTCAGAACCGGTGATCGGAGAATCGCGCTGTTCAACGAGCGCGGCACACTCGTCGCCTACGACGACGCCTGCACGCATGTGGGCGGACCGCTGTCGGAAGGTCTCTGCGAAGATGGCACCATTACGTGCCTCTGGCATGGCGCGAAGTTTCGGATCGCAGATGGGGAGCCGCTGACGCCGCCAGCGGGTGGCAAGCTGCGCGGCTACCCGGTCCGTGTGCACGCCGGTGTGATCGAGATCGAGATCGACCCATGAGGTGCTCGCCTCGAGAGGGTCACTTCGATTGATAGTTCCGGCTGTACCCGGTCCGACCGTTGGTCATCGTCCAGCTACGCCCGTCGGGCGGGATCGTGGCCTTGATCCAGTACCCGTCACAATCTGCCTCCTCGGTGAGATTCGCGATGAGTCGCGGGTCTGTGTTGGCGGCGGCATCGGAGCCGAGCGCCTGGTGGAGTTGCCAGATGTCCTGGATGCCGGGTGTGTCCCGCACGACGGAGTACGATTCGGGGTCGCCCCCCTTGCGCGGACCGTTGTTGATGACCGCTACAGTCGGCCGAAGCGCCCAGGTGAGCTCCGGGCGCGCCGCGCCACCGCCGCCGTGGTGCGGCACCTGATAGAGATCGATGACCCCAAGCCGATTCTCCGGGCAGGCCAGGTCGTACTCGTGGTTCGGCGAGAGGTCGCCAAGGTTCGCGAACTGAAATCCGCCAAGCGACAACACGTAGCCGAGGCTCTTGCCGTTTTCGTTCGGATCGATCGGGCCGGCAACCGCGCTCTCGCATAGCCGGTTCGGCGGACGCGGCTCCAGTGCGTCGATGAACGCGCTGTGTGAGGCCACGAACGAGAATTCGATTCGACGGAGTGGCAGCTTGTCGCCCGGTTCGACCGTCCGCCGACGTGCCTCGGCGACTGCCAAGTAGTCTTCCCAGAGTGCTTGACCCTGTGCGCGGTCGCGTTCCACGCTGTCGCCGTGGTCGACGATCTGGCCGATGGGCACGCGTGCGGCCAGCGCCGCGAGCCCACCGACATGATCCGAATGAAAATGCGAGATCAGGAGGTAGTCGATCTCGGTGATGCCGGCGTCGCGCATGGCTGCCTGGATGCGCCCGGCGTCCCGCGCGTCTGCTCGGGGCCACCCGGTGTCCATGAGCACCGCGTCGCGCTGAGGGGTGACGACCAGGGTCGCCGCGCCGCCCTCCACGTCGATCCAGTAGATGTCGAGTGTCGCCGGCGCCTGTGTGTGTACGAAGGCCGGTCGGGTCAGGAGCACCACGGCGGCGAGCGTCGCGACCCTGCAGGCGGTGGCGACCGTGTGCCGCGTGTTTGGCAGGCGCGTCATCGTTTCCTCATTTCCTCTTCGGGGCGAGTATGGTAATCATACTCAACCAGATCAGCCGAGCGATCACTGCCGGCTCTCTCGAATCACCTCCATGCCCACACCAATCGGTCATGCGCTGGGCGGCATCGCGGCCGGGGCCTTCATCGTGCGACGAGCGGGTTGGCCGTGTCGGCTGGCCGGTCGCCGTGTCCCCATCGTTCTAGTCTTTGCGTTGCTGGGAATGCTGGCCGATGTCGACTTTGTGATCAAGGAGGGCCACCGGCATGCCACGCATTCGCTGGCGGCGGCTGGGGCGGTTGGCGTGGTGGCCGTGTTCGTCGCCGAGGGGCGTCCCTTGCTCTGGCTGGCCAGCTCCGCCGCCTATGCCACGCATGTGCTGCTCGATTGGCTCGGAATGGATACAGTTGCGCCCTTTGGCCTCATGGCGCTCTGGCCGTTCGATTCTACGTACTATCAATCCTCGTTGCAGGTGTTCTATCCGGTCTGTCGTCAGTATTGGCTGTTCGACTGCTGGGTCAGGCTGGCGTGGTCAGTCTGGTATGAGCTGCTGATCGTGGGGCCATTCGCGCTGGCTGGTGTGTTCCTCATGCGCCATCGCCGGGTCCGGCACGGGTGACAACTGCGAGGGTACCGGGTGATCTCGGGGCGCCCGCAACACCGTTCACGGCAGCGGCAGGCAGAGCAACTGGGGTAGTCATGTCGATTGGGCCGCTGCCCGAGTCTGCAACGATGCGCTTGGCATCGTCTTCTCTAAACTACCGTAAGTTGGCAGGTTAGACGCGCGCGGTTGCCTCAGGTGCCGCTGGCGGTGTTCTTGCGAGCATCCTTAGCGGCTCCGCTGATGCCCGTCGGCGTCTGTGCCCGACCTCGCTGACGCCGCGGGCGGCGGGGCCACCGGTAACGGTCGTCTGACCCCGCATGGGTCGGTGACCTTGTCGACTCAACCAGACTGAGGAGGAGAGAAGATGCGACGACTCATGTGCGGTGTCATGGTGGCTCTGGCGTGCTGCTCGGTTTCAGAGCGCGTGGAGGCAGTGCAGGAGCCGGCTGCCCGAACCGGGCAGCGGGCACCCGGCGATCTGATCGATCTGAATCAAGCCAGTGCCGTTCAGCTCGAGAGCCTGCCTGGCATTGGTGAGCGGACGGCCGAGCGAATCATCGAGTATCGCCGGCAGAACGACGGCTTCAAGAAGGTCGAAGAGCTGATGAACGTGCGCGGAATCGGCGAGCGCAGCTTTCTCAGACTGCGGCCACTGGTTACAGTTGGCGAGCCGAAGACAGATGCAGGCACGCGCGACTAGTGCGCCAGGTCGGCGCGTCCTGGGGGAACACGGCCGGGGCGCGCCGCCCACCTGGTCCACTCTGAAGACGGCCCCGTTGCTCGGCGGCCAGCTGTTTCTTCATGCCGGAGGGGTCTCCCTGTTGGAATTACTTGTCGTGCTCGGGCTGGTGGCACTGATGGCTGCACTGGCGCTGCCCTCCATGCTGGGTGGATTGGACGACGCTCGAGGGATGGCAGCGGCGCGTCACGTCGCCGGGCTGGCGCGCCTGACCAGGGTACAAGCCGCAATGCGGTCGACTCGTGTCGGATTGCGGTTCGAACGAGAGGGCGCAGCGTATCGTTATTCGGTGTATGTCGATGGCAACGGCAACGGGCTACGTAGTCGCGATATCCGTCGTGGCGTCGACAAAGCGATTACCCCCCCGGAACGGCTTGGCGAGCGCTTTCCCGGGGTCGCGCTTGGTATCGTGCCGGGAGTGGCCGCAATTGACGGCGGGCAACCACTAGCAGGGGGTACCGACCCGATCCGGTTGGGTTCGGCGGATACGCTGACGTTCAGTCCGCTCGGCACCGCGACCAGCGGCACAATCTTTCTACGTAGCCGCAGGGGCCGACAATACGCCGTTCGTGTGCTCGGAGCGACCGGACGCACGAGGGTTCTGGCGTTTCGACATGAGGTCGGGACGTGGACGGCCCGCTGAGGCTGCAGCGCATACCGGATCGTCGTCGGGACGTCCGCTGGAGCCGATTGGAGTTGCCCTGGCTGCGGGAACTGCAGTTTCGGCCTGGCTTCAACGCCGCTTTGGTGAACCTTTCGTTTCGAGGCGCCCTGGTGGAGACGTCGACCCGCCTGCGACCGGGCGCCCGTGCGGTGTTGCGGCTGACCTCCACGGCGCGTGTCTGGACGGTGTCCGGAGCCGTGTCGCGTTCCTGGGTGGCGGCGGTCGAGCGCGAGCGCGGGGTCGTCTATCGAGGTGCGGTGCAGTTCGACAACGCACTTGACCTTCCGGGGACAGGAACGGACTAACACTGTCATGGGACCTTCCGAGCGGTTGGCCGGGCAGCATCTACCCAGGACAGACCCCGTGACGAACAATGATGCGGGAGTGACGAGCGCGTTAGGGCTGGCAGTGCATGAATCGCAAGAATTCTAGCGCCGACAGTCGATGGCACTGCGTTTGATACGTCGCACGAGCAGATCTCCCACGATGTGTGCGACGGATTCTTCTGCCATGGTCACGCCCCCCTCCTCCTCCCGTACCTCTGTCCCTCAGCCGCGTGGAAGGCGCCGTGAGCGCAGGCACCGGTTCTCCGTGTTTCTTGCGATGTTGGCGTCGCGTCGGTCTGGGGTGCCGCGGCCGGCTAGCCGCGGCGGCCCCGGAGACTTGGACGACGACCTTGTGGCCGCAGTGCGCACACTGGCGCCGATACGCTCGGTGCGTTTGACGACCAGACTTGCCGCCGTCAGCGTCACACCGGAGGGGGGTGCTGCCGGCGTGCTCCGGTTTCCGGTGCCAACGCCTGCTCGGCCAGGGTTGCAACTCGAGGTGGAACTGGACCCATCGTGCGGATTGGATGGTTGGGACCGGCAGTCGCTGCGTGACGCCGGGCGCGTGCTCGGGCTGATGCTGGAGCCACGCCGGGAGGCGAGTGTCCTTGCCGATGGTCGCGAGGCCGACGGCGCAGCGCCGCTCATCGGGTCGAGCGCCTGCATGCAACGGCTGCGAGTGCAGATCGAGCGGGTCGCGGCCACCGACTTCACTCTGCTCATCGAAGGAGAGACCGGATCGGGAAAAGAGCTCGTTGCGCGACAGGTGCACGACCTGAGCGTCCGCCACCAAGGCCCCTTCGTGGCCGTCAACTGCGCGGCGCTGGTCGAGAGCTTGCTCGAGGCGGAGCTGTTTGGGATCGAAGACCGCATTGCCACCGGAGTGCGCGCCCGACGAGGCAAGTTCGAAGCGGCCGATCGGGGCACGCTCTTCCTCGACGAGGTCGCCGAGCTGTCGCCGGCGGCGCAGGCCAAGCTGCTCCGGGCGGTGCAGGAGCTCGCCGTCGAACGGGTCGGCGGGCAGGGGCCCCGGCCGGTTGATATCCGGGTGGTCGTGGCGACGAACAAATGCCTGCGGGGGCTGGTTGGGGCCGGCCGGTTCCGCGCCGACCTGTACTACCGTCTCGCCGGCGTGGAGCTGGAGGTGCCGCCCCTACGGCGCCGTCGCGAAGACATCTTGGAGCTGGCCGAGTATTTTCTGGCGCGGCATCTGGGCCTGCGTCGGCTGGCGCTGTCGGAGAGCGCCGCCGAGGCGTTGGTGACCTACGACTGGCCTGGCAACGTGCGCGAGCTCGAACGTGTGGTCGAACGCGCGCTGGCGCTGTCGAGAGAAGACGTGGTCGGACTTCCGGATCTGCCAGCGGAGCTCACCCGGACATACGCCGAAGTGCTGCAACCCTCGATCGCCCACGCCGAGACGATGCGGGCCTGGGGTAGCCGCTACGCGCGGCTCGTGCTGGAACGGTGCGGTCGCAACAAGCGGCGTGCCTGCGAGGTGCTTGGGATTAGCTACCACACCCTGCAGTCGTATCTGCGGTACCAGACAAGGTCCACGGGCACGAGCGTCGCTGGCTCGGGCAGCGCACCAGCGGCCTCACCGGCGTCGTCTCTGGCGCAGCCTCACCGCGACACACGGTGACGAAGTGGCGTTGAGGTTCGGACTGCCGCTGTCGCGCACACGAATCCAGGTCGATGTAGAGAAGCACCCCGTCGTTCATCGGTGCCCCTTCACTTGTTCGGCACCCAGTTCTTCAGCTCATCAATCCACTTGGCTACCGGATGGGCACCAGGCGCTGGTGTTCGTCGAGCCAGTTGAACACCGTCGTCAGGGTCGCCGGGTCGCCAGTATCCGTCGCTACCATCAAGAAACGCTGCCCATCGAGAGACACGTTGCAGTTTGGGAGACCTCGAGAGTTTTGGTCAGCTTCCCCTTCTGCCGGAATCGCCGGGTCGGCGTGGCGTCACGTCCTTCATCGGCGGTCGTCGCGACGAGGTGCCCGCACCGTCGAACGCTTGAGGGATACCGATGGTGCCCTCGCGCACGGCGCGCTCGAAGGTCTGCTTCAGGTAGCGCCTCACGAGTTGCCGGAAGGCTGGGATGAGGCACAGGAAGCCGGCAACGTCGGTGAGCAGGCCAGGCGTGATGAGCACGGCCGCTGCGACGAGGATCAGCACGCCGTCGACGATCGGTTCGGCGGGCAATCGGCTTGCGGCGAGGTCCGCTCGAAGACGCGCCAGGGTGCTCATGCCCTGCTGCCGGGCCAGCGACGCGCCCACGAGCCCCGTGGCGATGATGATGCCGACGGTGGTCAGGGTACCGACGCGCTGGCCGATCTCAATGAGAAGGAACAGCTCGATGACCGGAATGGCGATGAAGAGGAGGAGGAGGCGTCCCACGGCGTGATGAGTCGCTGTGCAGAATCGAAGAAGGTCGAGTGCCGCCCGAAAGCCTACCGACCAGCGACGAACTGTCGCGCCAAACGGTTCGGGGACCGGCAGCTCACTGGGTCAGCGGCGCTTGCCGGTGAAGGTGCCGTCTCCGAATCCTCCGAGCGACATCGTGCCGGAGAGCGTGCCATCTTCCTGCAGGGCGCCGGTGTAGGTCACCTCGAGGGCGTAGCCCCCCGCCTCGGCGTCGAACGAGAACCTCACGTTATTACCGTCGACGCTCCCAGTCACATCGGCCTCCCCCAGCGTGTCGGACGAGTAATGGCCGGTCAGCTCCGAGCCGTCTTGCACCAGCGTAATACTGGGCGTGGTGGTGCCCCCGGCCTCGGTATCGACGGTCAACGCCCAGTCGCCCCCCACATCGGCCGGGTTCTGGGCGCTGACGCTGACGAGCCCCATCGCGAGCATGACGATTGCCAGCGACCCGACTGTCATACCGTTCGTCATCCGATGCGCTACCTGTGTGCCCATGCGGCCCTCCTTCCGGGTCGTCACACGCCCCGGCCTCGGTGGTTCGACGCCAAGCCGCGACGCGCCACCCTTACGAGTTACCGATCACCACGGTCTCTGTAGCTTACACGGCCTCCCCATAGCCGCCACAAGCGGATTTCCCACCCCGACCGAGCCTTTCGTGCTGAGAATGCCCGCTCGGAGGGTTGACGTCAAGGCCCGATGGTCAACTGAAGCGTATGTCGCTGGAGCAGACAGTAGGCCGGCCATTTCGCCATTCTGCGCCCGTTCCAGTGAACGCCCCATAGCCATTCTCGAACGTGTCGGTAGGCCAAGGTGCTCAGGCTTTCAGCCCGGAGACGATGGCGCGAAAGACCATGAGCAGGGCAATGGCGACCAGGACAAGGGGCCAGCCATTCTCGATCACCGGCGTCACCCACCCCTCGAACCAACTCAAGGTGAAGGAGAAGCCAACCACTCCGACCACAAGTCCGACGGCGGCGGGCACCAGAAGTGCCGACTCGCGAAATCTCCCTGCCCCCCAGGTAGCCGCAAAGGCCAATCCTGCAATGAGGGGAAAGGCGGGCCAGTAATCCTCCATCCTCCACCACTCCAGAGGACCCACGGTGAAGCTGAAGAAGAACAGGCCTCCTAGGACACCCGCCGTGCCCGGAAAGGCCAGGCGAGGATTCTTTCTAGCGATGGAGGAGATGAAGAAGGCAGCTCCTGCCAGACAAGGAAAGATCGGCCAGAGCTCGCCGAGACTTGGAAGGTCGAAGCCTAGGTTTCGGACCAAGAACCAGACCCCGAGGGCGACCAGGAAGACACCGAGGAGGACGCTTTCTCCTTGCCGACGGGTCGTGTCCGGATCTGTCATCTGCTCAGGTCCCCTCCAGAATCCTTCCGCGCTGATGACGCCAGCGTAGTACCGGGCTGCAAGGGCACGGCTCAGTGTGAGGTTAGCCGATTACCGGCCCCTTCAGGAACCGCCGGCAACCGCATCGGCGAGCGAGGGCCGGCCACATCGTCGTGTCCGAGGCGTGTGCCGGAGCCGAGAGACATGGTGCCAGGAAACGGCCCATTATACCGAGACAGCGGCCTAGACGACGGCCTCGTGCACTGCGAGTCGACGACCAAGGTCGTGACGTCATCGCACCCCCGAGCGCCCTTGTCCCGCGCCATTCTTACCGCATAGGATCACGATCGTGGAAACGTTGCTCTCCCTGGTGCCAGAAAGTCTGAGGCACCCCGCGATTCTGGCGCTGATCGTCGCGGCGGCCTCGCTGGCCTTGGCCAAGCTCGTCGAGTTGCTGCTGTGCCGAGTTCTTCAGCGGCTGGCCCGGCGGACGCGGACCGACTTCGACGAGAAGCTGATCGATGCGTTGCACCGCCCGATCTTCTTCAGCGTGGTGTTGGTCGGCGTGCGGACGGCAGTACTGATTCTCGGTCCGCCCGAGGCCGTGATGGGCTGGACGGACAGCCTCGTCCAGACGGCGGTGATTTTCGTCTGGACCCTCACCGCCCTTCGGGTCGTCTCTCTGGTGTGCGGGAGCATGAGCGGCGCGGTGCGCCGGAGCGAGTGGATCGACGAGCGGACGTTGCCGTTGTTCGACAACCTGGCGCGGCTGATCCTGCTGGGCGCGGCAGCCTACTTCCTGCTCCTGGCCTGGCATCTGAACATCAGCGGCTGGCTCGCCTCGGCCGGCATTGCCGGCCTCGCGCTCGGGCTGGCGGCGCAGGACACGCTGTCCAACGTCTTTGGGGGACTGTCGATCATCGCCGACGCGCCCTACAAGGTCGGGGACTGGGTCAATCTCGACGGCGGCGAGCGGGGACGTGTGACCCAGATCGGGCTGCGCAGCACGCGGATGATGACCCGAGACGACGTCGAAATCACGGTGCCCAACGCGGCCATCGCCAGCGGGAAGATCATCAACGAGTCGGGCGGGCCTTCGAGGAAGTCGAGGGTGAGCGTCCTGGTGGGAGTAGCCTACGGCTCCGACGTCGATCAGGTGCGCGAAGTCCTGCTGCGCGCCGCACGGGGCGTCGAACTCGTCGCGGACGATCCCGAGCCGCGCATCCGGTTCACCGAGATGGCCGATTCCGCGCTCGTGTTTCGCGTACTCTGCTGGATCGAGTTCCCCGAGCTGCGCGGTGAGTGCGTGGACGGTCTCAACACGGCGATCTACAAGGCGCTGAACGCCGAGGGAATTACGATCCCGTTTCCGCAGCGCGACGTGCATTTCTACCCGAACACGGCCGCGACGCCGCCCGGAAGCTAGCAGCCCATGGGTCAGTTTCTCGACGGTCCCACAGTTTCCGTACCGATCGAGGTGGCTTGAGGGCGATCCGAACGAGAAGCTGCCTTTGTGTCACCGCCGAATGGGGCCCACTCGGGTCCGGATGGGGGTCACGGACGCTGCACGCCAGCCTGGCCCAGGACGTACTCGGCGACCTCCCGGTGGGTGGCGAACCAAACGTCGCCCTTCGCCTGGATGTGAGCAATGAGCTCCTCGAGGATGAGGATCCGCGATCGGTGGCCAATGATGTGGGGATGGGTCGTGAGCAGAAACATCGTCCCCTCTTCGTAGGCCTTGTCGAACTCGTCAATGTAGACCTGCAGCAGCTCGCGCGGCGGCGTATAGCTGTCACCGCGGGGGTTCATCAGTGGGGCATCGTCGAGAATCCACTCGACGGGCAGTTCGACTAGTCCGGTGGGCTCACCATCGGCCAGTAGCTCGTAGGGCCGGTCGTCCGCCATCAGCGAACTGTCGTAGAGGAACCCCAGGCCGCGAATGATGCTCAGCGTGTTCGGGCTGAAGTTCCACGAGGGCGCCCGGTAGCCGACCGGTCGTGTGCCGGTTGCCTGTTCGAGGTAGGCGAGCGCCCGCATGACGAGTTCCCGCTCCGTTTCGGCGTCGAGAGCGGTGTTCAGCTCGTGAATCCACCCGTGCACCCCGAACTCGTGTCGGCCTGAAGACTGGATCGTGTCGACCATGTCCGGCGCCAGGATCAGGCTGACGGCAGGAATGAAGAACGACGCCGGGATTTCGTATCGGTCCACCAGCTCGACGACCCTCCGCAGTCCGACCCGCGCGCCGTACTCGCCTTGTGACATCGCCCCGATCGACGGGGTCTCGCTCCGAGCGATGGTGATCGTGTCGTTGTCGACGTCGAACGACAGCAGGACCGCGACGCGCGCACCGTTCGGCCACGTGTCGGGTTGCAGGCTACGCCCGGCCCGCACGCGATTCGCAATCGTCTCGAGTTGGTCAATGTCCAGGGGGATACCGGGTTGGCTCGTTTGGGAAGCGCTGGGGCCGCCCATCGGCAGACATATCAAGGCCAATCCGAGAAGCATCGATCTCATGCTCATGGCTAACTCGCACCTGACGACTGGAACGTCTGACCAGATCCGCGGCTGACAGAGCCTCATGCCGGCGGTGGCGCCACTGCTCGAAGGCGCGGGACCCATACTGCGACGCGAATCGGCCCATGTCAATGCGCGCATTTCTCTCTGAGACTGCGCGTGTGCGAAAGTGAGAGGGCAGTGACCACCGCACAGGCTCTTGCGTACGTGTGCAGCCACGGCGTCGTGCTTGAGTCAGCCTCTGGACCGCTCCCATCGCTGGCCGCGGCGATCGTCGGCGAGCCCATTCGCGGCAGCTGGTGGGGACACCCGCAGGGTCAGCAGATCTTCCAGATCACTCGGGCGGTGCGGAAGTCAAAGTCCATTCTGGTGTGCCGGCTGTTCAAAGGGAAGGTCACATTGGTTCATCAGCGGCTGTGGCCGGCGGTGGTGCGCGTCGCCGACCGATTTCCATCGACGCACCTCACCTGGATTGTCGAGATTCACGCGACGGCCGGCCATCACCGCGTGGAGGAGACGCCGTTCCCCGACTGGGTCCCCGCCAGGGTGCTGACACAGGCAGCATCGCTGTCGGAACAAAAGGCGCAGCGCGCACTCGGCAGGTGGGGACCGTAGCTCAAGCCTCAGTCCGTAAGATCAAAATCTCCAAAGAACCACAATAGTAGAATGCCTATCGTGATAGCCAGTGGGCCAATAAGTACAGCACCTAAGATGGCCGGAATTATCAGTATGAGGTTGTTGGGACGATAATACTCACTCAGTCGAGGCAAGCTCTGTCGATTGCTCCAGGCCTTCCTCAAAGGCCCACGGTCGTTGTCTTGGGTCATGTGTGTCATCTCAGGAAATGGCGCGCTTGACCGCGCTAGAGCCCCCCGAAGGGCCGGGGCTCCCGAACCCACTCCGCCGCAAGCGGATCGGCCCCACGCCCACAAACGGGTTGCCACGCCGACCGCGCACGTCGTGCTGAGAATGCGCGCACCGTGGGCGGACGTCAAGGCCAAATCCGGACGCCGAGTCACACGTCGAGCAAGCTGACTTCGCGGACGGGAGGTCAAGTGGGTCCTGACGTCATGGGGCCATCCATTCAAGACGGGAGCTTCCTGAGCCGATTACCGAAATGGCAGTGAAACGTGTCCCATACGGGCGAGTCTGCTCGGCGGATCCGTGGACGCTGTCTGAGTGGAGTCTGCCCAGTAGCGGTGGAGTCCGATAGGCTCCTAGGCTTTCGGGAGGTACGTCTTGGCAACCGGCTCATCGCATCGCTCGGGGCGAGTTCGCCGCCTGGTTGACCACCCTCATCGGTGGCCCGACGACGGCTTCACGCTAAACGAGTTCCTCATCGTGGTGGCCGTGATCGGACTGCGGCCGGCATCGCGGTCCCGGTGCTCGCCCAGGCGCGCGCGGCCGCCAGCGACGCCTCGGCCAAGTCCGACTTGAAGAGCACGATGAGAGCGATCGTGATGTACATCAACGAGAACGGGACGTTTCCCACCTCGGAGGTCGATTTGGCGACGGTCGACTTCAACCTGTCCGGGGGCGTGAGCTTCTCCAAGTTCGACGTGAAGACCAAGAAGGGGATTGCCAGCGCACACATTCACATCGAGCACATCGGGTCAAGCAACGCGTGGCACGCCGATCTTCCAGCCGAAGGGTCTGTGATTCAATTCAGAAAAGGTAAGCTGGGCGAATAGCCCCCCCCCGTACGGCACCGGGAGAAGCCTCTCCCTGTGAATATTCGAACCGGAAATACCCATTTGCACCACTTGACGCACACAATTGTGAGATCCCTCCTGACGAAGAATTAAGGAATTCTTCAGTCGGCGATCTTCCAGCCTCGACTAGTGTCAGGTCATAGAAGAAGTAGTGCGCCCGGAGGCGCTCGTTCGGGACCGGGATAACGCGGGAGCACCCTATCGATGCGGCCAACCGTTCCAGCCGTTTCTCTCCTGTTGGCGCTGCCGATGGCATCGGCACTGTCGGCGCAGACCACCAGGCCGGTCAACGATCCGGTCGGGAAGCTGAATCACGAGCTCGCGGCCGGCGAGATGGAGCTCGAAGGGCAGGGCGACTGGGGTTACGCGCGGAGCCTGATGGAGCACCTCGATCTGTATCCGGACTCGCAGGTCCTGGTTCTGTCCAAGACCAGTCTTCAGGCCACGCTGATCTCCCCGCAAAAGCCGCGGGCGCTGTACTTCAACGACGACGTCATGATGGGCATCGTGCAAGACAGCGGGCTGCTGGAGTTCACGTCGCTCGATCCTACCGAGGGGCTGCTGTTCTACACACTGGACCAGGCCGCGCCCGTGGGCGACGATGACCCAGCGGCGGGCAGCCCGGCATCGGTCAAAGATCGGGGCCTCGTGACGGAGCCGCGATTCGTGCGTCGGTCCGACTGCGGATCGTGTCATGGTCCAGTCAACCAGTATGCGCCCGGCTTGATCGTGGCAACCTCGTTTCCGGCGCCAACCGGAACTGCGCGTCACACCGCGGACGGTATCTTCCAGTTGACCGATCACCGGACGCCATTCGAGGAACGCTGGGGCGGTTTCTACGTCACGGGAACGCATGGCGAGATCACGCATCGCGGCAACGCGGTTGCCCCCGATCTCGAGCACCCGTATGTGCTGGACACCGCCGACACGGGCAACATCACCTCGCTGGAGGACCGCTTCGACGTAACGAAGTATCTCGAGTCAACGGGCGATATCGTCGCCCTGATGACGCTGGGGCATCAGACCGGCATGATCAACCTGCTGAACAGTGTGGGCGCGCAGTTTCGCGCCTCGGAGACCTTTCCCTTGCCCGAGGCGGAGCTCGCAGCCGAGGTCGACCGCCTGGTGTCCTACATGCTGTTTGTCGGTGAGGCGAGACTGGGATCGCCGATCGGGGGCGTGTCCACGTTCAGCGAAACGTTTCCCGCCCGTGGTCCGTTCGACAGTCAGGGCCTGTCACTCCGCGCGTTCGATCTCCAGACGCGGCTGTTCCAGTATCCGCTTTCCTACATGATCTACAGTGCGCGCTTCGACGGTTTGCCCCAATCGGCACGCGATCAGATCTACCGCCGGCTCTATGAAGTGCTGACGGGAAGTGTCACCGACGGCGGCTATGACGGTGACGATGACGAGCTCGATGCGGCGCGTCGGCGCGATCTGTTGGAAATCCTGGTCGACACCAAGCCCGGTCTGCCAGAATATTTCACGCTGGCGCCACAGCCTTGAACCGATGCGAACTGAGCGTTCGGGAGGACCAATCGTGCGATATCGTGACCTGCTTCTGACCCATATGCTCGGCGCGACCTGCGTCGTGTGGAGCGTGGCTCTCACCCCGGCCGAGGCGCAGGGACAACTGGAAATCCCGAGCGTCGACGTGGCGCGTGGACGGCTGGGACCTGCTGCGTATCCACGAATGGCGATGGACCCCCAGGGGGGCACAATCCAATTTGACGCCCCGCCCGAACGGATCGTGTCGCTGCACGCCAACACCGACGAGTACCTCTACGGGGTCGTTCCACCGGAACGCATTGTGGGTGTCAGCAGTTCGGCCTACGACGAAGAATTCAGCCGGTTGCCGGAATTGATAGCGCCGTACGATCCTGGTATCGCAACCGATGCGGCGAGCATCCTGGCTCTTGAACCCGACCTGGTGATTGGAACACTCTCATCGAGCCCGGAGGTGGTCTTCGAGCTCCAGACTGCGGGGATTCCCGTGTTCCGTCTGGACACGCTGGTGACCCGACTCGATCAGGTGGCCGAGAACATCACCGTACTCGGCTATATCACCGGCCGGGACGAATTAGCCAGGCAGGCAAGGGAGCGGTTTGAAGGCGAGATCGCCGACATCGCGATTCAGTGCGCCGCTCCTCATCCGGAAGTCCGCATCTTCGGCCATTCCATGACCGGATTCAGCTACGGCGACCAGACCCTGTTTCACGATGTGGTCCGCCTGATTGGGGGCATCAACGTTGCCGCCGAGGGCGGACTCCATACCTACGAGAGAATCGAGCGCGAAGACGTCATGGCGTGGAATCCTGAGTGGGTGTTTACCTGGGCGCTACCCGGCGAAGAGAGCGAGGAGTTACAACGCTGGATGGAGGATCCCCACCTCGGTCTGACCTCCGCCGCTAGGAGGGAGCACATCGTCGTCTCCGACGGACGAGACACCAGACGCCTGTCGCCATTCATCACCACCCGGGCACGCACGATGGCCGATGCCGTGTGTGCGGCAGGAGGCTGAGCTCCACAAGACCCACATTGGCGCCCTGGCTGTCTCCAAGGTGGGGGCCATGTGTGCTCAATACTGCTGCGGGTACCGGCAGACAGGGCGATGAGCCTTAGGGGGTATCTCCCGCACGCTCACTCACGCTTGGCAGCCTGCTGCCGTTCCAGCATCGCCTCGAATCTTTGCTCCTGCATGTCGATATGGGCCAAGTATCCAGCCCGATCAACAAACGGGTTCGGCTCCTCGGGATCGCGAGTCTGCAGCCGCTCGTACTTGGTCTCGAGGTCGTACCAGGACCCGTGTGCGCCGAGGAAGACGTCCACGGGCAGGGCGCGCGCTTTCGCGAATGTGGCCCGATAGTCGTCCGCAATCTGCGGGTAATCCGGGTTGTCGACCAGGATGTAGTTGGCATTGACCCCAAAGCTACACACGATGAGGGCATCGTAGGCCACGCCGTTTTCAGCCACTTCGAGCCCCCAACTCGTGCACCCTTTCGTATGGCCGGGCGTGTGGTGCGCCACGAGGGCGGTGTCCCCCAGCGTGACGCGATCGCCATCCTCCAAGATGCGATCGATGGGATGTTCCTTGCCATCTGGTTGCATCGCGCGCAGCTGCTCAACGTCTTCCCGCATCACCATCACTTGGGCACCGGTCAGTTCCTTCACCAGGGCATCGGCCTGCATGTGATCACCGTGCGCGTGACTGCCGAGGACGATGCGAATATCGTCAAATGCGAAACCCAGTTCCTCAACACCTTGGCGAATCAACGGCACCGTCGCTTCAAAGTCGGAGTTGATGAGGATGTGGCCCGCGGACGTGGTCACCAGAAACGTGCCCAGTGCTTCGGTGCCGACGAAGTAGATGTTGTCGATGACGCGGTGAGCCGGAAACGGGGCGTTCCAGTCCCGCTGTGCGAGCGGTGCCGCAGAGACGAACAACATCAGACCGACAAGGGACAGCGATTTCATCATCGTCGTTCTCCAGGATCCCTTATGGGATCTTCGCGTGACCGGGAGGCGGCTTGCGATAGACCTGTCCCATGCCCTCTCGGCAATGAGGGCGGCAACCTAATACATGCCGAGGCGGCTGCCGGAGCTCAGAGACATGGTGGCCTGGAACCAGGCCGATTATACGGGAGATAGAGGGGGCAACGAGGCGCTTGGTCGCGTTACGGCCGGAGTGAGCTACCGTCCGGTTTGGTCAGCTGAGCGCAGCACATGCCGTAAGTGCCCGGTGCGCGTGAGGGCCGCCCGGTGACCTTGATCTGGTCTCCCGCTTTGATCGTCTCCGGTGTCCAGCCCCGCCGGCTCATCGTCACCGAGGCGCCCATCTCGATCTCCCAGGCGATCGTCTTTCCCTCGGCGTTCGGCGCTTCGACGTAAAGATACGAATGAGGGTTCCGGAATACGAACTTGGTCACGGTGCCGATCGCTTCGACACTTTTCGAGTCGTCGTAGAACGGCGAGTGCGAGTGGTGCGCACGCGCCGGCACGCCGGTCACCAATGCCGCCGCCGCAACCATCACGGCTACTACCCACAGCAGAGCTTTCACAGTGTCCTCCCAATTCGCCCGCTACCTCCGGTGTCCGCTTCCGAGCGCCCTCGCGACCGACTCAGCCGCTCCACGCCGGATGCATAAGCGGAAGGCACACGAGCCTGCCAGCCTACGCCTCAGGATACTGACTAGACACTAGAGGAACGAGACACAGGTCGATATGACACCTGTCATATGGACGTGGATGTCCCAACGCTGAGCCAGCTTGCGAGTAGCATGCGTGCGGTCGCTGACCAGATCAGTCAGCACGCCGGCCCTGCCGCGAACGGCTCGAGGGAGATCGCGCGCACCTGTGACGTGATGATCCACTGGTCCCCGGCGTGGAACTCCAGATGCAGGCCGAGGCCGACCCAGCCGAGCTTCAAACAACTCCCACCGAAACTCGACCCGTTTAGACAGGCGCGCGTGCGCTCTGGGAAGAACCTACCACCCTGGACCAAGACCTCGCGGGCGTGTGGCGTAAGAATCGTAATCCGGTAGACCGAGTTGTCGGTCTGCACCACCAGTGTCGAAAGGGCGTCCACCTCGATCAAGTCGATGCCATCCGTCTGGGACACGGCTGCGATGAAGCCATCCAGCGTGCGGTGCCGACGGACGAGCTCTCCCGGGCAGGTCTTCTCCCGGGCCTCCGTCTCCGTGGCAGTCAGGCCTGTGTCGGGACGCATCTTCATGGGACTCGCCATGGGTAGCCTCTCCGAATGCCACCCGGTCCTTCGCTGGGTGACCTAGCGGTTCAGGGATGCAAGCGTTGTGCCCACGCGGGTGTGCGGTTCCGGGCGGTCACGGCATGGAGCACCGCATGGATTGGGGGTTCTTCCGCTACCGACGGCAGATACTTTCGCGTCGCTAGCCGGTTCGTGCGAGGGCCTTCACCGCGTTCACGGCCTCTTCCGGCTCGGGACGACGTGTGTAGTCCGCGTTCACGTCCGCGGCGCGGACCTGACCACCCGAATCGATCACATATCGCGCCGGCATTGGTAGGGTCCAGCTGTCGTCACCGTTGTAAGTTGGCAGTTCAATCTTGAACGCGCGGTAGACGGTTTCCAGGGCATCCGTCAGCCGGAAGGTCAACCTGAACGCGGACGCCACCACATTGCCCCGGTCCGAGAGCAGCTCAAAGCCCAGGCCGTGCCTACTGACCAGCGCCTGATTATGCTCGGCCAACTGCGGCGAAATTGCGACGAGCGTGGCACCGAGCGACTCGATCGCGGGAAGCACACCTTCGAGAGCTACCAGCTCTGCGTTGCAGTATGGTCACCAGACGCCACGGAAGAACGTGAGCACCAGCGACCCACGTGTCAGAAGATCGGACGAACGCACCTCGTTCCCGGCCTGACCACGCAGCGAGAACTCCGGCATGTGGTCGCCAACGCCCACGGCTCGCTGTGCCAGACCAGATTGCTGCAACTGCTCAGTCGCGCGATGCATGNTCGCAAGGCGTTCGGCTGGGATTCGCTTTGTGGCGCCGTCCCGTATGGCCGCGAGCTGTTGCTCAAGTGACAATGGTGTTTCGCTCCCCCCGCCAGAAGGGTTGGTGAAAGAGTCACGGCAGCGCGTAGGCCACCAGCGAGCCGGGAAATCCAGTGTGGACACTGCCGATCTGCACCACGATGTACTGCTTGCCCTGGTGCATGTAGGTCATCATGCCGTATTGCCCTGGGGCCGGTAGCTCGACGCTGCCCAGAATCTCGCCGGTCAGCTTGTCGCGGCCATGCAGCTGCAGCGGGGCATCGGGCCTGATCTGGCGGGTGCCTTCACTGAGCGCCCGTGTCTGAACCAGGAGATCTCCCGCGACCATCTGGATGGACCAACCGGCGCCTCCGGTGTTGGGGAGCTCCATCCCCGCCAAACGAGGATGGTTCGCGAGCCTTTCTGAAGTCTCGCCGACCGCCAACGACCAGGACCGCTCGCCGGTGTTCATCTGGAACGCGGAGAGCTGGTTGTCCATCGGTTTGTAGAGCCGCAGCCCCTCGACGGTGGGTAGCCCCGTGGGCGAAACGAACGTGTCCTGCGCGTCGGTCGGCCGTCTGGCGCCGCGTGGCAGCCAGGCCGCCACCGTGGTGCCGGTGGTGGGTGTGGTGTTGGGGGTGGCCCCGCCCGCGCCGGGGGCGGCGTAGTTCGGGTTGTCCTGGTCCACGCCGCCCGTGGGTGACATGAANGAAGGGGCGCTGCAGGTGCGTCTATGTGACGTGTACATCAGGCCGGTGCTCGGGTCCGCGACCGGCGGATGGGGAATGATGTTGCCGCCCCCGAGGCAGCCGACGTTGTTATAGAACTCGTTGTCGTGGTCTTGTGGTAGCGGTGGCACATAGAGTCCCCCGATCCGGTAGTGACTCAGGATCTCCAGGGCCTCTCGCCGCAGATCCGGCGTGTAGTCGATGACGAATTCCTCGGTCAGCCCGTCCCACACGATTGGGTCCACCGGTTCGGGCCGGGTCGGAAAGGGCTGGGTGGCCGATGTGTAGTTGCCGGGGACCTCGGTCTGGATGACCGCGCGTTCCTCGATGGGCCAGATCGGCTCGCCGGTTTCCCGGTTGAAGGCGAAGATCAAGCCCTGCTTGGTGCCCTGGATCAGCGCGGGGATACGCCGCCCGTCCACCGTCAAGTCCATGAGCATGGGCGGGGTCGGCAAGTCGTAGTTCCACTGGTCGCTGCGGTGAATCTGGAAGTGCCATCTCCGCTCGCCGGTCTGGACGTCCAGCGCGAGGACGGAGCCGCCAAAGAGGTTGTCGCCTGGCCGATGGCCCGCGTAGGTCTGGATGGTCGAGGCGTTGGTCACGAGATAGACGAGTCCCAGCTCCGGGTCGGCCGAGGCCGGCGCCCACGTCGACATGTCACCAGACCATTGCCAGGCGTCGTTGTGCCAGGTCTCGTGCCCGAACTCACCGGGCCGCGGGATGGTGTGGAACTTCCAGAGAAACCCGCCCGTGGCCGCATCGAAGCCCATGATGTCGCCCGGGACGTTCTCGATGCGGGTCTGACCGTAGCTCGGCTGGTGCCCGACCAGCACCACGACCACCCCGTTTACCACAATAGGCGGCGCCGAGGCGGTAACCATGCCCAGCTCTCGCGGGATGCCGTAGTTGGCGTCGTAGGTCGCGCTGCGGTCCTGCCACCGGCCCCAATCGGACACCAGCGGCGGAATCAGGTCGAGGCCTCCCGTGTCTGGAAAGCCGTCCAGCGGCACCGCCGTGCCCCAGTTCTCGAGCGGCCGACCGGTCTCGGCGTCGAGCGCCCAGAGGAAGAACGCGGGGCTCGTCACGAAGATTACCCCGCGACCGTTCACCTCGGCATAGGCCACCCCTTTCCCGTAGGCCTGCCTGGGCGACCGAAGGTGCCGAATGGTCTCCGGCTCACGAAACGTCCAGAGCGTCTCGCCAGTTGCCGGCTCGATTGCCACCACCTGTCGTCGCGGCGTGGCGACGGTGTAGAGGATGCCGTTGACGTAGATCGGCGTGGCCCGGTTGAAGTAGTCGACGTTGGGTCCGAAGTTGTCACCTCGCCAGAGCCACGCCACCTCCAGGTCGGCGAAGTTGTCGCCGTTGATCTGGTCCAGCGGCGAGGAGCGGGTGTGCCCGGCATCGCCGCCGAGATACCGCCACTCGCCGTTCTCGGTCCCGGTCAGACGCTGTGCCGATGGGGCCGCAGCCGTCAACATCAAGACTGCCGGAACGAGGCAGAGCACGAGAGTCTGCAAACTGAAGGGTCGAAGCGCAATTTTCATCATCTGTGTCCCCTGGTACGCGCAACAAATAATTCCCTCCGGTCCTGCAGCCACATGGCCCCTGATAAGCGGATGGGCCCATGCCCACAGCAAAGGAACACGGGGCCACTGCGGTCACTCGAAACGAAGNGACTCGATTGGGTCGAGCTGCGCCCCCTTCCAGGCCGGGTAAAAGCCGAAGACGATGCCGATCACGGCGGCGAAGCCAACCGAGACGGCAACCGCGTCTGCCGGCACGCTGGTCGGCCACTCGAGGAATTGAGTGAGGCCCTGCGAAACGGCGAACCCGAACCCCACGCCGACCAGCCCGCCCACAAGGCTGAGCACCATGGCTTCGACGAGGAACTGCCACAGGACGTCCTGTCCCTTGGCGCCGACCGCCATGCGCAGACCGATCTCGCGCGTGCGCTCGGTCACCGAGACCAGCATGATGTTCATGATGCCGATGCCGCCGACGACCAGCGATACGACCGCGATCGCCAGCGTGAACATGGTCATCGTCTGCGTCGTCCCGGTGAGCATGCTCATCATGTCGTCCTGCGTGCGCACCATGAAGTCGTTCTCTTCCCCTTGAATCAGCTCGTGCTCAGCGCGGAGGACCTCCTCGATGCGCGCGGTCGTCTGGGTCATCTCGTCCGCCGAGCGCGCCGAAATCGTGATCCCGGAGATGTTCGTGCCGTCCCGTCCCCTGAGCTTTCGCTGGACGGTCGTGTAGGGCGCGAAGATCGTGTCGTCCTGGTCCTCGCCGAATGAGCCGGAGCCCTTCGTCGCCATCACGCCGATGATTTTGAAGGACTGGTTGCGGATGCGGATCGTCTGGCCGATGGGGTCGGTTCCCTCGCCGAACAAGTTGTCGCGGACGACCGACCCGAGCACCGCCACTTTGGCCGCGCTGTTCACCTCTGTCGTGGTGAAGAAGGTCCCGAGGTCGATGTCCCAGTACCGAATGAGCGGCATTTCGATGTCACAGCCCTCAATACGGGTCTGCCAGTTCTGTCCGCCGGCAATCACCTGGTCGCGGGTGCTGACGCTGGCGGTCAAGTACTGCGCCCCCGCTACCTGTTCGCGCAGTGCGTCCACGTCCTTCGCCTTGAGACGGGGAGACGATCCCATGCCGCCACTGATGCCGTGTTGGTTGAAGCTACCGGCGCGGACCGTGATCAGGTTGGTTCCGCCCGACTGGACTCGCTCCTCGATCTGCCGCTGCGCCCCGTTGCCCAGGGCGACCATCGTGATCACGGCGGCGACGCCGATAATCATCCCCAGCATCGTCAGGGCGGTCCGCATCTTGTTCCGCCCGAGTGCTTTCAGCGCGACAAGGAAGATCATGAACAGAGACATCGGTTCTTACTCCTTGTGCTGGTTACGACAACGGCTCTCGTGAAGGAACTGTCCACCGCGCGTGCACCGATCGGATGTCAACGTGCTGTCGAGGCTGTTCTCACGCGCCCCGCGCATGCCCTCTCCTGGGACGTGTCGGGCCCTTATCCGCTGATTATGTCACCGGCCGGGCCGATCGCGGCCTCAAATGCGGAAAGGTAGCCCCTCCGAGCTGGATCGGTCACGAAATCACCGTGCCAATCGTGACGCTCAGGTTGTCGGCGAGAGGGTCGTCGCGGGGTGGTTCGGTTAGCTGCTGGCGGTCTCGGGGAGGTTCATGCGCCGTCGAGGAGACGAAGGGCAGCGCTCTTGTTCTTGGCGACTGCGTCGAGCAGCGTGTCTCGGATCGCCTGCAAATCTTCCTCGGCGAGGCGGAAAGCGCGGCGTCCACGTGCGGTGAGGCTTCGATGCGAGAAATCCGACCGCATCAGACCCCCGTCGCGATGTCCGTTCAGACCCAGGAGTGCGTGACCGAGCTCGTGAGCAAGGACCCGTCCCAATGCTCGCGCATAGACGTGGTCGTCGACATCGGGGAGCTCCGTGCGGTCCCAGTCCCCATCGACGGCGCGCATCAGCTGCTCCGACCAGAGCGTGATACGCCGCGCGCGCAGTTGGGTATGGCCGAGTCGGTGATCGTGGCGGTCGCGGCTACATCCGTACACTTTGAAGCGGGCCGGCCGGGGCAGCACGACCACGGTCACGAGCGGAGGGCTCGAGTGGCCGTTCGGCGAGAGGTCGAATCGTAGCGCGATGCCGCCAGATTCGAAAATGCGCTCGGTCTCGTGGAGTGCGCTGGCGACGATGTCTTCGCTGAGATCGGCGCCAAGATAAATCGGGACGTCCAGGGTTACAGGCGCCGGCGCGAGCCCCGCGAGGAGTAAGGTGAGCGTAAGCATTGGAGGAGCCGGATTATAGCCTGTTCGGGGTCAGATCGTCGCGGATCATTTGAGCCAATGAGCGCCGTCTTGACCGTCCCGTGGTGCCATAGTACGGTTACGCGGGTTTTCGACGCCTTCGTGGCCGGTGCGGGGTCACGCCCGCTCGCCGGACATCTCACCACGACCCGGAGACCCGCTGTCCGCGCCGCAAGAGGCGGCCGACGCCACCGTCCATGACCGACGCGCCAGTTGCCGCACTGCTCAAAACGCCACTGCATCGTGCCCATCTTGCCCTCGAGGCGAGGATGGTGTCGTTCGGCGGTTGGGAGATGCCGCTCCAGTATTCCGGCATCACCGAGGAGCACCTGGCGGTGCGTCGGGATGCAGGGCTCTTCGACGTCAGTCACATGGGCGAGATCGAGGTGGCCGGGGCGGATGCCCTGGCCGCTGTGCAGCGGATCTCGACCAACGACGCCGCCCGTCTCGCGGTAGGGCAGGCGCAGTATTCGGCGCTGACGACACGGGAGGGCACCTTCGTAGACGACTTGCTCGTATACCGATTGGCCGAAGAGCACTTTCTGCTGGTGGTCAATGCGGCGACAATCGCCAAAGACTTCGTGTGGATCACCGACGGCATTCAGGACATCGGTGACGCGGTTGCGGTGAACACGAGCAGCCGCTATGCGCTGATCGCAGTGCAGGGGCCCCGTGCCCTTGAAATCGTGCAGCCATTGACCGACGTGGATCTGGCCTCGATTGGCTACTACTGGTTTGCTGCCGGCGAGGTCGCAGCCGTCCGCGCGACGATTTCGCGCACTGGATACACCGGCGAGGATGGATTCGAGCTCTTCGTCGCGCCGCAGGGAGCCGAACGACTCTGGACGGAGCTTCTGTCGGCCGGGGCGCCCGCAGGGTTGCTCCCGGCCGGGCTCGGCGCCCGCGACACGTTGAGGCTCGAGGCGGCCATGCGGCTCAGCGGTCAGGACATCGATGAGACGACGAGTGTCCTGGAGGCAGGACTTGGGTGGANCGTGGGCTGGGAGAAGCCGGACTTCGTCGGTCGCGACGTGCTCGTCCGTCAGCGGGCGGATGGCGTAAGGCGGAAGTTGATCGGGTTTGAGGTGGTCGAGCGCGGCATCGCCCGTCATGGGTATCCGGTGTTCGTCGGTGAGGAGCAGGTAGGGGTGGTGACGAGCGGCACCCGGACGCCATTCCTCGAGAAAGCGGTCGGCTTGGCCTACCTGCCCAGTACCGCGAGCGCGCCGGGAACCGAGTGTGCCATCGAGATTCGTGGCCGGCGGGTGCGTGCCCGCGTCGTGCCGTTACCGTTCTACAAGCGTCCAAGAGGGTGACCAGCATGTATCCCAGCGACAGGCAGTACANCAAGGAACATGAGTGGGTCTTGGTCTCCGGCACGACGGCGCGGATCGGGATAACAGACTATGCGCAGGAGCAGCTGGGCGACGTCGTGTTCGTCGAGCTGCCGGAAGTGGGGCAGGCGTTCGAGCAGGGGGCACAGTTCGGCTCCATCGAGTCGGTCAAGGCTGTGTCGGATCTGTATTGTCCGATGGCGGGGAAGGTGGTCGACGTCAACACCGCGCTGGCCGACCGTCCGGAGACGGTCAACGCCGATCCGCATGGTGCATGGATTATCGCGATCGAGCTGAGCGACCCGGACCAGACGGCGGGTCTGCTCGCTGCGGCCGCCTACGCGGAACTGGTGTCGTAGTGAAGGTGTCGGGTGCCGANCGGTTTGTCGACAGACATATCGGGCCGCGAGGCGGCGACATCGAGGCGATGGTGGCCGCGGTTGGGGCCACGTCGCTCGACGGCCTGATCGANGAGGTGGTGCCGTCGGACATCAGGCTCGACACGCCGCTCGACGTGCCAGGGCCGGAAACCGAGGCGGAATTCCTGATCAGGCTTCGCCAGGTCGGTCTCCGGAACAGGCCCGGGCGTGCACTAATCGGTCTCGGCTACTACGGCTGCATCACCCCGAGCGTCATTCTCCGGAACGTCCTCGAGAACCCCGGGTGGTACACGCCCTATACCCCATATCAGGCGGAGGTGGCGCAGGGTCGGCTCGAGGCGCTCCTCAACTTTCAGACCATGGTCGCCGACCTGACCGGGATGGCGGTGGCCAATGCTTCGCTGCTCGACGAGGCGACGGCGGCGGCTGAGGCGATGGCCTTGCTGCATCGACTGCAGGCTCGCAAGCGGCCAGCCGCCACGCGGTTCCTGGTCTCCGCTGCCTGTTTCCCGCAGACGATCGACGTCGTGACCGGTCGTGCGGCTCCGCTCGGCATCGACGTCGTGGTGGGAGAGCCATCCCAGATGAGGGTCGACGATCGGGTCTTCGGCGTGCTGCTCCAGTACCCTGCGGCAGACGGCGCCGTCATGCCAGTCGGCGAGTTGATCGCCGGCGTTCACCAGGCCGGCGGGCTGGTGGCCGTCTGTAGCGATCTGCTTGCCCTAACGTTATTGACGCCGCCGGGGGAGCTGGGGGCCGACGTCGTTGTCGGCAGCGCGCAGCGATTCGGCGTGCCGATGGGCTATGGCGGGCCGCATGCCGCCTTCTTCTCGACTCACCAGGAGTTCGTGCGGCAGACGCCCGGGCGGATCATCGGGCTCTCCATAGACCGGCACGGCCATCCGGCATACCGGATGTCGCTCCAAACTCGCGAGCAGCACATCCGGCGAGAGCGCGCCACCTCGAACATCTGCACCGCCCAGGCGCTGCTGGCCAACATGGCCGGCTTCTATGCCGTCTATCACGGCGCAGACGGGTTGCGTGGCATCGCGCGGCGTGTGCATGGACTGGCGCGGCGGCTTGCCGACGGGGTGCGCGCTGTGGGTGTGGAGCCGCTGCATCCCCACTTCTTCGACACCCTCGAGTTCTCCCTGCCGAGCGCGAGCGTGGCGCGACTCCGGAAGGAGGCCATCGCGGCCGGGTTCCATTTTCGGTACGGGGGCGAGCTCGCGGTCGGCATCGCCCTCGACGAGACCACGACCGGTGGTGACGTCGCCGAGATCGTGTCGGTGTTCGCCGGGGCGATGAATCGTCCCGCGCCGGTCGTCGACACCGAGCCTGCCGAGATGGCCCCCGACTGGCCCGAGCCGCTCATCAGACGGTCCCCGTTTCTCACGCACCCGGTGTTCAATCGGCATCGGTCCGAGACGCAAATGATGCGCTATCTCAAGCGGCTCGAGCGTCAGGATATCGGACTCGATACGTCGATGATCCCGCTCGGGTCCTGCACCATGAAGCTCACGGCTGCCTCGGCGATCCGTCCGGTCACATGGCCGGAGTTCGCTGAGCTTCACCCGTACGCACCGGTGGAGACCTCTAAGGGCTATCAGGAGCTGTTTCGAGAGCTGGAGGCGTCGTTGTGCGCAGTCACGGGGCTCTCGGCCGTCTCGCTGCAACCGAATTCCGGAGCTCAGGGTGAGTTTGCGGGGCTCATGGTCATCCGGGCCTATCAGCGCGATGTGGGGACGGGGAGCCGTGACGTTGTCTTGATCCCCGCCTCGGCGCATGGGACGAACCCGGCCAGCGCGGCAATGGCGGGCATGCGCGTCGTGGTCGTCGAGTGCGATGATCACGGCAACGTCGATGTGGCCGATCTGCGTGCCAAGGCCGAGACGCACCGTGAGACCCTCTGCGCGCTGATGGTGACCTATCCGTCGACGCACGGCGTGTTCGAGGACGCCATCCGTGAGGTCTGCGACGTCGTGCATCATCACGGTGGTCTCGTCTACATGGATGGCGCCAACATGAATGCGCAGGTTGGGGTGACCAGCCCGGCGTCGGTCGGCGCCGACGTGTGTCACATCAACCTGCACAAGACATTCGCGATTCCGCATGGTGGGGGTGGTCCGGGGATGGGCCCAATCGCCGTGGCGGCGCACCTGGCTCCGTATCTGCCGGGGCATCCTGTCGTGCCGGTGGGAGGGGAGCGGGCGATTTCGGCGATCGCGGCGGCTCCGTGGGGCAGCGCGAGCATTCTGCTCATCTCGCATGGCTACATGCGGATGCTCGGGGGCGCAGGGATGCGTCGTGCGACCGAGGTGGCGATACTCAACGCCAATTATCTCAAAGCCCGACTCGAGTCACATTACGGCGTGCTCTACACCCGGGACAACGGGCGGGTGGCGCATGAGCTCATCTTCGACCTGCGCGAGTTCAAGCCCCATGGCATCACAGAGCTCGACGTTGCCAAGCGTCTGATGGACTATGGGTTTCACGCACCGACGGTGTCGTTTCCGGTCCCTGGCACGATGATGGTCGAGCCGACGGAGAGCGAGCCCAAAGACGAGCTGGATCGGTTTTGCGAGGCATTGGTCGCCATTCGTGCCGAGATCCAGGCGGTGGTCGACGGTGTTGCCGATGCAGACGACAACGTGCTGAGAAACGCGCCGCACACAGTCGACGAAGCGACCGCCGATACCTGGTCGCATCCGTATAGCCGCCAGCAGGCCGTGTATCCGAGACCGTTCGTTCGGGCAAACAAATTCTGGCCGGCGGTTGGACGAATCGACAACGCGCACGGTGACCGCAATCTCATCTGCACCTGTCCGCCAATCGAGGCATACCGGGATTAGCTGTCACCGACGTGGGCGCCGGTCAAGGCCTCGGCCAGCTCGCGGAACCGGACCAGCAGGCGCGACGCAATCGGTCCCGGCCGTCCGGTCCCGACCGGTCGCTCGCCGACCCGCACCACCGGAACTACCTCGCGGGTCGTGCTGGTGATGAACAGCTCGTCGACGTGGTCCAGGTCCGGCTCCCGCAACACCGCCTCGCGAACGGGCACGCCAATCTCGCGGCCCACTTCGAACAAGAAGTTGCGCGTCACCCCTTCGAGCAGCCCGGCATCGAGTGGTGGCGTCAGCACGACGCCGTCCCGGACGGCGAAGAGGTTGGACTGCGAGCATTCGGTGAGCTCGCCCCGGTGGTTGAGAAGAATGGCTTCGTAGGCCCCTTGGTGAATCGCCTCCTGCATGGCGAGGACGTTGTTCAGGAGGTTGTTGGACTTGATGCTGGGGTCCACGCTGCGGGGATGATTCCGTAGCACGCTCGCCAGAACCACGTGGACCCCGATGCGCACCACCTCTTCCGGGGTGTCGCGGTGGGCGCGCGCGATGATGACGATCGTGGGATGGGGGCAGGACGCGGGGTCGTAGGTCAGGTCGCCGACGCCGCGTGTGACGAGCATTCGCAGCATGACCTCTCCTTCGGGGTTCACACGGCTCATCGTGTCCCGCATGCTGGTCTCGAGCTCATGATCGGTCGGTGGCACATCGAGCGCGAGCCGGGTCGCTGAGGCTCGGAGTCGGGCGAGATGCCGGTCCAGTAAGAACGGGTGGCGGTTGTATGTGCGCAGGGTTTCATACACCCCGTCGCCATAAAGAAACCCGTGGTCGAAGACCGAGACGACCGCCTGGTCGCCGGCGGTCACGACGCCGTTCACATTGACCGTCGCGTCCATCGTTCTCCTTGCATTCCGAGAGCCGCTTCGCTGGCCCGTGTCCCGTCTGCCAATGGTCCCGTGACGTCTTCGTTCTGGCCGCGACAGGGTACCATAGGCGGGGTACCGGCTCAGTGTCCGAACCGGAGGTTGCGCTCGCTCTTTCCATGCGTGTCTTGAATAGCACCCAGATGCGGGACGTCGACCGTCGCACGATCGACGAAGTCGGGATTCCGTCGGCCGTGTTGATGGAGAACGCCGGCCGGCAGGTCGTGGCGGCGATGGAACAATATCTGCCGGTGCTGGATGACGGCAGTGTGGCGGTCGTGTGTGGCAGGGGGAACAACGGTGGCGACGGCTTCGTCGTGGCTCGCGCGCTCGAGACCAGCGGTGTGACGGCGCGGGTCTTTCTGCTGGCGTCGACGTCGGACGTCGAGGGGGACGCGCGCATTAACCTGTCGGCGCTCGAGGCGCTGGGTGTGCCCGTGCACGAAGTGGCGGAGCCGGATGCGTGGGCGTCGCACCTGGCCGAGATTGTAGCCAGCGATGTGGTGGTGGATGCGCTGCTGGGAACCGGGCTCGCGCGACCGCTCGAGGGGCACTGGAAAACGGTCGTTGAGGACCTTAACGCGTGCGGAGTGCCCATCGTGTCGGTCGATCTGCCCTCCGGTCTCTCGGCTGACACGACCCGACTCATCGGCGAGACGATCGACGCGACCCTCACTGTCACGCTCGGCGCGCCGAAGCTGGCGCTTCTGGTGCCACCGGCGGCGACCCACGCAGGCGACGTGGTGGTCGCCGATATCGGCATTCCCGATGTGGTCATCGAAAACGTCGAGGGGCCGCGTGTCGAGGTCATCACGCGCGAGTGGGCACAGCAGCAGATCGGGCAGAGACCGGACGAGATGCACAAGGGCGATTGTGGTCGCGTCCTGATCGTTGCCGGCTCGACCGGCAAGACGGGGGCCGCGCGTCTGGCGGCGTTAGGAGCGCTGCGTTCCGGTGCCGGGCTCGTGACGGTGGCGACGCCGCGAGCCTGCCAAGCCGTGGTCGCGTCCCTGATGCCTGAGTACATGACCATCGGGCTCGCCGAAACGGCGGATGGGATGGTGTCGGCCGATGCTATCGAGACGGTCCTGGCCGAGCGGTGCGACGTGCTGGTGGTCGGGCCCGGACTTGGTCAGGGTGCCGGTGTCCGGGCGCTGGTCCGCGGGCTCGTCGAGCGGGCACCTATGCCGCTCGTGCTGGACGCCGACGGTCTGAACGCGTTTGCCGGTGCCGACGATGCCGCAGCGGGCCTGGTCGGTCGTGACGGGCGGGATCTGATCATCACACCGCATCCAGGGGAGATGGCCCGGCTGACCGGTGCCACGGTTGACTACGTCCAGTCCCATCGCGTCGAGGTGGCACGCGAACTGGCGATGACGCAAAAGCTCTATGTCGTGCTGAAGGGCGCACGCACCGTCGTGGCGATGCCAGAGGGTGCCGTGTCGATCAACGTGACCGGAAACCCGGGGATGGCGACCGGTGGCACCGGTGACGTCCTTGCCGGCATGGTGGCCGCCTGGCTGGCCCAGGTGCTCGATGCCGAGGCGGCGTGTGCGCTGGGTGTGTTTCTGCACGGGTTGGCCGGAGACCGTGCTGCCGCCGAACAGGGTGAGGTGGCGATGATCGCCAGCGATTTGGCGAACCAGCTGGGGCCGGCGACACTCAGCCTGGGGGCGGACGACCCGGGCGGCTTGCATGACCCGGGCGACGCGGACGACACAGTGTGGCCGAGCGCTACCTGACCCATTCCGAGGAGGAGACGGCCGGGGTAGCCGCGTCGCTGGCCCGGCGGTTGGCCCCCGGTACGGTGGTCTTGCTCCATGGTGAGCTGGGTGCCGGAAAGACCGCATTCGTGCGTGGTTTCGTGGCCGGGGTTGGCATTGACCCCGAGGAGGTCAGCAGTCCCACGTTCACCGTGATCCAGCAGTATGGTGGTGACGGGGGCGTATCTCACGTGGACCTGTATCGGTTGGAGTCAGCCGATGTCGAGGACCTTGGTCTGGAGGAGCTTCCCGACGATGGCGGGCTGGTGTGCATCGAGTGGGCCGAGCGCTTGCCGCGACCGATGGCGGGGGCGGTGTCGGTCCGAATCAGCGACCAGGGGGACGACACACGGGAACTGGTGATCGAGGGGGGACCTACTCGGAGCGGTAGTTGGGGGCCTCCTTTGTGATGACCACGTCGTGCACGTGGCTCTCACGCATGCCGGCCGGTGTGATGCGGACCAGGCGCGCATCCTGCTGCAGGTCTGGGATAGTGCCGCATCCGCAGTAGCCCATCCCGGCACGGAGGCCACCCACCAGCTGGTGAATCATCGCGCCGACCGACCCCTTGTGCGGGACGCGGCCCTCGATGCCTTCGGGCACCAGCTTTTCACTATCTTCTGTCGGGCTGGCCAGATCGAAGTCTTCCTGGAAGTACCGGTCGCGGCTGCCGGCTCGCATTGCGCCGATCGAGCCCATCCCGCGATATTCCTTGAAGCTGCGGCCCTGATACAAGATCAGCTCGCCTGGACTCTCGTCCGTGCCGGCGAACAGGCTGCCGATCATAACGGTGCTCGCTCCGACCGCGAGTGCTTTGGTGATGTCGCCCGAATAGCGTACACCTCCGTCGCCGATAATCGGGATGCCCCGCCGGCTGGCCACTTCCGCGCATTCGGCCAACGCCGAGATCATCGGCATCCCGATGCCGGCGATGACCCGCGTCGTGCAAATCGAGCCAGAGCCGATACCGACCTTCACGCCATCGACTCCGAGATCAATCAACGCCTCGGTGCCCTCGGCGGTCGCGACGTTGCCGGCGACGAGGTCGATGCTCGGAAACCGGTTCCGAAGCCGTCGCACCATCTTCAGGACACCATGGGAGTGGCCGTGGGCCGTATCGATCACGAGCAGGTCGGCGCCGACGGCAAGCAGCGCGTCGGCCCGCTCCTCGGTGTCCTTGGCGACGCCGACCGCCGCGCCGACCCGCAGCCGACCAAGCTCATCTTTGGATGCCGTCGGGTAGGTGATGACCTTTTGGATGTCTTTGACCGTGATGAGGCCTTTGAGCATGAAGTCCTGGTCGACGACCAGCAGTTTCTCGACGCGGTGGGTATGCAGGATGGTCCCTGCATCTTGCAGCGTCGTGCCGACCGGCACCGTGATCAGATTCTCGCTGGTCATCACGTCGGCAATCGGCCGGTCGAGGTTGCCTTCGAACCGAAGGTCGCGGTTCGTGAGGATCCCGACCAGCTTGCCTTCGGTGCTGCCGTCTTCGGTGATGGGCACACCCGAGATGCGATATTTTCGCATCAGTGCAAGTGCCTCGTGGATCCGACCGTTGGGAGACAGCGTGATGGGGTTGACGATCATCCCGCTCTCTGATCGCTTCACACGGTCGACTTCAGAGGCCTGATTTTCGATGGACAGATTCTTGTGCACAATCCCCATCCCGCCCAGCTGCGCCATCGCGATCGCGAGACGCGATTCGGTCACGGTGTCCATCGCGGCGCTGATGATCGGAACGTTGAGGGTGATGTTGCGGGTGACTCGCGTCGTGACCTCTACGTCGCTTGGCAGGACCTCGGAGTGCCGCGGGACGAGCAGCACATCGTCGAACGTCAACGCGACCGCGATCTCGGTCGCGGCAAACCGCGTAGCTGTCGTCTCGGTATCCAGCTTCATGTCAGGCCCCATGGCATTTCTTATACTTCTTTCCACTCCCGCATGGACACGGCTCGTTGCGCCCGACTTTGGGGGACTCGCGTCGCATGGTGCGGACCGCCGCGTCGTCCCCGCCGGTGCGTGCTGGCTGGGGGCCACGACCGGAGCCAGGAGCACCCGCAAAGGCGGCGGGGGCGGCACCGGGATCGTTGAAAGTCACCGGTGCACGCTGGCGCAGGGCCGGCCGCGTGGGCTCGGCGCCCTCGCCCTGCGGGACCGGGCGCAGCCGCCACAAATAGCGGACCATCTCAAGGTCGATCCGCTCCTTCATGGCCTGGAATAATTCGAAGCTCTCGCGTTTGTATTCGACAAGCGGGTCACGCTGGGCGTATCCGCGAAGTCCGATGCCTTCCTTGAGGTGGTCAAGGCTGTAGAGGTGGTCTTTCCACTGCGTGTCGACGATCTGCAGCATGACATCGCGTTCGACACGCCGGAGAATCTCAGCCTCGACCGCCTGTTCCTTCTCCTCATAGTGTGATTTGACCATCGCCCACAACGCGTCGTGCATCTCGTCCGGGCTCTTGTCGTCGAGGTCGAGCGCTCCGAGCGGCTCTGGAGGAAGCCCGGCCAGTTCGCCGACCGACCGCTTCAGCGCCTCGACGTCCCATTCCTCCGGGTCCACGTCGCGGCCGCAGCTGGCTTCCACCTCCTGATCGACGAGGTCTTCGGCCAGGCTCAGCAGGTATTTGCGACTTTCGACGATTTCGTCGTCGGAGAGGTGAATCTGGCCATCGAGGACTTCGCGTCGCAGCGTGTAGACGTTCTCCCGCTGCTTGTTCATGACGTCGTCGTACTCGAGCAGGTGCTTCCGGACGGAGAAGTGTTGCGCCTCGACCTGCTTCTGAGCCCGTTCGATGGCCCGTGTGACCATGCCGTGCTCGATCGGGACCCCCTCTTCCATCCCCAGCTTCTCCATGAGGCCAGAGATGCGGTCCGACCCGAAAATGCGCATGAGGTCGTCCTCGAGGGAGAGGTAGAACCGCGAGGACCCAGGGTCGCCCTGGCGTCCCGCACGGCCACGGAGCTGATTGTCGATTCGCCGTGATTCGTGCCGTTCGGTGCCAACGATGTGCAGCCCCCCGGCAGCGACGACCTCTTCGTGCTCAGAAGCGGTCTGCTCTGACAACGTCGTGAAAATTCGCTCCCAGTCGGGTCGGGGCACGCGGTAGAAGTGCTCGAGGTGGTAGAAGTAGACGAACTCCTCGTCGTCGACGAACTTGGCTTCCTCTTTCGGCAGACGCTCGGCGACCTCTTCGGCAAGCGTCTGTTGCCGTGACATGTACTCGGCGTTGCCCCCGAGCACGATATCGGTGCCGCGACCCGCCATGTTGGTCGCGATGGTCACCGTTGCCTTGCGGCCCGCCTGTGCAACGATCTCTGCTTCCTGCGCATGATACTTGGCGTTCAGCACAACGTGCTTGACGCCGCGGCGCTTGAGCAGGCCAGACAGCCGCTCGGACTTTTCGATCGAAATGGTGCCAGTGAGGACCGGGCGGCCCGCCTCCTGTTGCTCGATGATGTCGTCGGCGATCGCGTCGTATTTCTCGCGCTGGGTGCGGTAGATGGAGTCCGGTTCTTCGACCCGGACAAGATCGCGATTGGTCGGGATGACCATGACGTCGAGCTTGTAGATCTTGTTGAACTCCGGGGCTTCAGTGTCGGCCGTGCCGGTCATCCCGGACAGCTTGTCGTACTTCCGGAAGTAGTTCTGAAAGGTGACGGTCGCCAGGGTCTGGTTCTCCCGTTCGATCTTGACCTTCTCCTTCGCCTCCACCGCCTGGTGCAGCCCGTCACTCCAGCGGCGTCCAGGCATGAGGCGGCCAGTGAACTCATCGACGATGACCACCTGGTCATCCTTGACCATGTACTCGACATCGCGCTTGAAGAGCGCGTGCGCTCGGAGTGCCTGATTGATGTGGTGCAACAGCGGCATGTTGGCGGGGTCATACAGTCCGCCCGGGTTGAGGCGTGCACCGAGGAGTTGCTCCGCCTTCGCCATGCCGCTCTCGGTCAACGTCACGGTCTTGTGTTTTTCGTCCTTCAGGAAATCCCCGGTGGCTTCGAGCGCTTCGCGGTCTTCGGCCTTTACGTCGCCTTGGGTGACCGCGCCCGGTTCGAGACGAGGGATGAGGCGGTCGACTTCGTAATACAGCTCGGTCGACTGCTCGGCCGGCCCGGAGATGATCAGAGGCGTCCGGGCTTCGTCGATCAGGATGCTGTCGACCTCATCGACGATCACGAAGTGATGCCCGCGCTGCACGAACTGCGACAGGTCGAACTTCATGTTGTCGCGCAGGTAGTCGAAGCCGAACTCGTTGTTTGTCCCGTATGTGAGGTCTGAGGCGTAGGCGGCCTGCCGGTCGGGGTCCCGCATGTCGTGCTGTATGACACCGACCGTCATGCCGAGGAACCGGTATAGTCGGCCCATCCACTCCGCGTCGCGCCGCGCCAGGTAGTCGTTTACCGTGACGACGTGCACTCCGCCACCGCCAAGAGCGTTCAGATAGGCCGCCAACGTGGCCACGAGGGTCTTGCCCTCGCCGGTCTTCATCTCAGCGATCTTGCCCTGGTGCAGGACCATGCCGCCGATCAACTGCACGTCGAAGTGCCGCATGCTGAGCACGCGACGGCCCGCCTCACGGACGACCGAGAAGGCGTCTGGAAGCAGGTCGTCGAGCGATTCACCCTGGCCCGCCCGCTCGCGGAGCGTGTTGGTGCGACCCCGCAGGTCGGCGTCACTGAGGGTATGGACGCTCGACTCTCGCTCGTTGATGGCAGCGACCATCGGCTGGAGCCGTTTGAGGTCGCGTTCGTTCTGCGTGCCGAAGACTTTCTTGAGAACGTTCTGCAGCATCAGGTCAGCAACCCGTTCTCGCGGCGACGGCGGCGTTGGTGTGGGCCGGAGACGGCGGGGGCGTCCCGCAACGGGTGGGAGGCATCAACGGCTGGACGCGTGGTGCTATGAAGGGGCCCATCCAGGACTGCATTCCCGATTGTAGGGAAGCAAGTGAGGACCCGTCAAGGCGAGGTCACCGTCGAGAACTCGGATTGGGCAGGGAATCGCCGGACGCGGCTCCCTGGGTCAGTTTGCAGACTGCGAGCCGGGTTCGGCACCCAGCTGCAACGGGTTTATGGCGCGACCGTTCACCCAGACTTCGTAGTGCACGTGCGTGCCGGTCGCCCGGCCGGTGTTCCCTACGTAGCCGATGACGTCGCCCCGATCCACGTCCTCACCGACGGACGTCGCGAGTTGCGAAAGATGCCCGTATCTCGTGACGAGGCCGAAGCCATGGTCGATCTCGATCAGATTGCCGTAGGCGCCGCTCTGGGCCGCAGAATCGACCCTTCCGTTCGCCGTGGCATAGACCGGCTCTCCGTATCCGGTCGAGATGTCGATGGCCGGATGGAACGAGCGTTCACCGGTGAACGGATCCGGCCGGAACCCGAATCGTCCCGTGACACGACCGTCTGACGGTAGGTTGATTGGCGTCGCGGCGGCGAACGCCTGTTGCTGCTCGACCCCATGGCTTGCGACTGCGAGCTGGGCGTCGAGCATGTTCAAGAGGTCGTTCAGCAGATTGAATGTTTCGGTAGGTGAGCTCAGCGCCACGGACCGCAACGAGGCGGCGGCAACGTCATTAGCCTCAACGTCCGGCAGCCGACCCATTGCCCGGCGGACTCGGGGGTCGACGAGCGAGCGGTCTCGCAACTCGACGATCGCCAGCTGCAAGGCGGCGATGCGTCCGGAAAGCTCGGTGGTTGCAGAGCGATAGCGGGCGTTCTCGACCGCGAGGGTGGCGTTGCGTAGCTGGAGCTGCCCGATATGGGACGCCGCACTCCAACGCGAGTGCACAGTCCACCCGACGGGGACCGCCAGGATGGCGGCAATCAGCACCAGCGTCGGCCGCACCGCCAGGGTGAAGCGACGGAGAGACCCGGAGGACCGATCAGCGACGATGAGGGAGTAGCGTTTCGACAGCATGCGCGTGGCAAATAGACCGAGGGCAAAAACCCTCGCACTTTACCATGGAAACCATGTGAAGCCTAATGGCGAAAGAGTGACGAAATGTCGTCGATGCCCATTTTGACCCGCGTTCTGGCTGTCGGCGATCACCGTGCTCTGGCACGAACAGTGGCTCAGCCATCGGTCGATTGACACATCTGCGCACCCGGCGGTAGGCTCCATGGGCCGCTGAAGTGACGCGTCAGACTGGTCAATTACAGTTGTGAAAGGTGCTGCTGAAATGGATGCGATCGTAGCAAAGCTGAAGAGTCAACGGGCCACGTTGCTCGAGGAACTGGGCCGAATCGATGCCGCGATCGCCGCCCTGACAGGCGGCAAGGCAACCGGGAAGGTTGGCCAGGTCACGAAGGCCAAGCGACGGAAGCGACGCAAGATGACCCCCGCGCAGAGGCGGGCGGTGTCGGAGCGGATGAAAAAGTCTTGGGCCGCGCGGAAGAAGAAAGCCGCCAAACGGTAGCCGTTAGACGCCGGCATCGGCACGCCAGCGCGGACAAGTCATCCGCGACGTTTCTCCGTATCAATTCCCCTCCAGCCGAAACTGCACCGCTTCGGCCAGGTGCTCGGCCGCAGTCCGCTCCGCGCCGGCAAGGTCCGCGATGGTGCGGGCGACCTTCATCAGACGGTGACAGCTGCGCGCGCTGAGGTGAAATCGCCGGCTGGCGGCGTCGAGCACGCGCAGCCCGGCTGGGTCGAGGGCGCAGTGCCGGGTGAGCGCCCGGCCCTGGAGGCGGGCGTTCAGTACCCCGCCGCGCGGCGACCGATTCCGCGCCGTCTGTCGCGCTCGGGCTGTGGCTACCCGTCGCCGGACACACGCGGACGCCTCGCCTGGCGCGACCTCGGTCAGCGTCTTGAACGGCACCGCCGGCACCCAGACGCTGAGATCGATCCGGTCGCGGAGCGGCCCCGAGAGCCGACCCCGGTAGCGGTCGATCTGTTGCGGCGTGCAGCGACATTCGCGGGTAGGGTCTCCTAGATACCCACAGTTGCAGGGATTCATCGTCGCGGCAAGCATGAACCGGGCGGGGAAGACGGCGGTGCGTGCCGCCCGCGCGATTCGGATGGTGCCTTCCTCGAGCGGTTGTCGCAATGCATCGAGTGTGTGCCGAGCGAATTCCGCGGTCTCGTCGAGGAGGAGCACGCCATTCTGTGCGAGCGAGATCTCGCCGGGGCGTGGGATGGGGCCGCCGCCCACGAGTGCCACATCGGAGGCAGTGTGATGCGGCGCTCGGAAGGGCGGAGCGGTCAACAGACCCGCACCGGGATGCAAGAGCCCGGCGACCGAGTGGATGGCCGTCACCTCCAGCGCTTCTTCAAAGGTGAGGGGCGGCAGGATGCCGGGCAGGCGACGGGCCAGCATGCTCTTGCCGGCGCCAGGCGGGCCGATGAAAAGCAGGTTGTGGCCACCGGCCGCGGCGATCTCGATCGCGCGCCGAGCGAGCGCCTGGCCCCGCACGTCGACGAGGTCGGCCGTGGCGCGAACAGGCCTGGCGGGCGGCTCGGGGTGTGTCGGGGTGGGGCGTCGTCCGGTCAGGATGGCGACCGTCTCCTCGAGCGAAGTGACTGCGACCACCTCGAGGCCCGCGACAATGGCCGCTTCGGCCGCGTTCGCACGGGGAAGGATGACGCCTCGTGCGCCGTCGCGACGCGCCTGAGCCGAGATCGGGAGCGCGCCAGCGACGGAGCGGACTGCGCCGTCGAGCGAAAGCTCGCCGAGTACCACCGTGTCCTCGAACTGACGGGTCGGGAGAAGACCGGTCGCTGCGAGCACGCCGAGGGCGATCGGCAAATCGAAGGCAGACCCCACCTTGCGGATGTTGGCCGGAGAGAGGTTGACCGTTACGTGGCGCCGCGGGAAGTCGAAGCCGGAGTTCCGAATGGCGCTCTGGACGCGTTCACGGCTCTCGCGGACGCTGGCGTCCGGCAGTCCAACCAGGGTGATCGCCGGCAGCCCCGCGTCTGAGACATCGACTTCGACACAGACTGGATACGCCTCGACGCCGAAAATCGCGGCGGTACGCACGATGGCTAGCATGGGAGACCGACCTTGCAAACAGCCGGCCGTCGTCGATACCGGCGGAACGCAGCGCGCGGCGGTCGAGTGTGGCGGATTTCGGCACATCTTGCGGCGGGAGTGATTGCAGGAACTGCCACGCTATACTGTGCCGGCCGATGTCACCGTCGGAGCCAGGAGACCCGTTGCGACTCTCCATCATCGTTCCCGTTTACAACGAGCGGTACACCATCATCGACGTGTTGACGCGCGTTCTGGCGGTCGATCTCGAGAAGCAGATCGTTGTCGTCGACGATGGATCGACAGATGGCACCGCCGAGCTGCTGGAGGATTGGGTTCGGCGGCAGCCGGATTGGGTTGCGGTGCGACGACATGTCACCAACCAGGGGAAGGGGGCGGCGGTTCGGACCGGATTGCGGGAGGTGACTGGCGACTACGTCATCATCCAAGATGGCGACCTCGAATACGACCCCTCGGACTATTCGAAGCTGCTGGCGCCGCTTGTCGAAGGTGATACGCGGGTCGTCTACGGGTCGCGGTTCCTTGGGAACAACCCGCGCATGTTCTTTTCGCAGCGGGTCGGCAACGTGGTCCTGACCATGCTGACGAACCTGCTCTACGGAGCGTCGCTGACCGACATGGAGACCTGCTACAAGCTCTTCGCGCGCGAGGTCGTATCCGGTATGACGCTGACCGGGAATCGTTTCAACGTGGAACCGGAGCTGACGGCGAAGGTGCTGCGGAAGGGGCTGGAGATCGTCGAGGTACCTGTCTCCTACGTCGGGCGGCCATACGCCGAGGGCAAGAAGATCAACTGGCGCGACTTCGTGTCGGCGGTCTGGACACTGCTGCGTCTGCGGGTGTGAGGCTCTCGGCGACCCGAGCATGCCGCCTATCGGGGAAGCTCGGCTTCGATGAACACCCGATGCTGCACACCAAGGTCGCGCGCGGCAGGGGTGATGATGGTTCGGTCGTTGACGACGATGCGCTGGTTTGCGCGCACCGCCTGACGAACATCGTCCTCGCACACGAACTCGACCGGGTGTTCGACCGGCGCCGGGGCCTGCGGCGGGGGAGTCACGCTGGGCGTTTGTAGGGGCTGGATGGAAGCGGTGTCGTTCGGTTGTCCGTGTGGCCTCCCGTCGTGTTCGGCCGGCGGTGCCGAGGCGATGCCCCGGGTGGCGAGAAACGTCTCTATTCGACGAGCCAGAAGTCCTCGATCGAGACCGCCAGAGGCCGGTTTCTCCGGGGCCTCTGGCAACGATGGCACTGCCGGCGCGGTCGGCGCCAGCTCGGTGGTGCGGCTGACTGAGCGCACCTCATAGGCCAGACGTTTGATGTTCAGCAGGTGTTGCGGTGTGATGTTGTCCGAGGTGATGTTGCCGCCATAGCCCCCGCACCCCAGCGTCATCGATGGCGCCAGACCGGTCGTCATGCCGATCGAGCCGAGCGTCGTCGGTGTGTTCACCACGATGCGGAAGGCCGGTTTGCGAAGCCCGAACTCCAGAATGACCTGTTCGTCTCGGGAATGGATCGACATGGTGTGCCCCATGCCGCCGTACCGCAGAATTTCCATGCAGCGCTGACAAGCGGCCCGCCAGTCGGACACCACATAAAAGGACAGCACTGGACACAGCTTTTCGATCGAGAGCGGATGCTCCCGTCCGACGCCGTCGAGGGGGGCGATGAGCACACGCGTCTCGGCCGGCACATCGATGCCAACACTTGCGGCTATCTCGAGCGCGGTCTTGCCGACGAGCCTCGGGTTGGGCAGGCGCTCTGGCGTGACGAGTTGGGCCGCGAGCCGACTCGCCTCGTCGGCGCTCAGGAAGTAGCCGCCCTGGCGCTCGAATTCGCGCCGCACCTCGCCGGCAACGGCATCGTCGGTCACGACAGAGTTTTCCGACGAGCAGAGCACGCCGTTGTCGAACGTCTTGCCGGTAATGATGTCGGCGACCGCTTTCGGGACATCTGCGGTCCGCTCGACATAGGCGGGCGCATTGCCCGGGCCCACGCCATAGGCCGGCTTGCCGGCACTGTAGGCGGCTCGCACGAGGCCCAGGCCCCCGGTGGCGAGCACCAGCGCCACTTCGCGGCAGCGCATCAGCTCCTGGGTGCCCTCCAGTGTCACCGTCGTCATGCAGTTGACGGCGTCTTCCGGGGCACCGACCCCGACAGCCGCCTCGGTCATGACGTCTGTCACGCGCCGGATCGACCGGACGGCCGACGGATGAGGGCTCAGGACGACGGCGCACCGGGCCTTCAAGCAGATCAGAATCTTGTAAATTGCTGTTGATGTGGGGTTTGTGGACGGGACGACAGCAGCGACGACGCCGAACGGCTCGGCAATTTCGACCACGCGCTCGGTGTCGTGTCGAGCAATCACCCCGACGGTGCGCATCGGCCGGATGAAGCGATGGATTGTCTCGGCCGCAAAGAGGTTCTTCCGAACCTTGTCCGCCACGTTTCCGTAGCCGGTCTCCTCAACCGCCATGCGCGCGAATGGCTCCGCCTGATCGGCAGCAGCGGCCGCCGCTGCGTCCACAATCCGGTCGATTTGATCTTGGGTCAGCTCGGCCAGCCGAGTCTGGGCGATCTTCGCGCGGCGCGCGAGCGTGCGGGCGTCTCGAATCGAGTCGAGATCCCGATCCGTCGATGCGGCTGGTTCAGCCATGGGCACTTAGCGGAGCTGCGCCTCAAACCGGCCAGATGAGTGGTCGGCACAACGCCGCAAGGCTGCGTTTCTTACAGCCCCGTTACGCGGGGTTTGGACATTCTTCCAACGCGAATACGACACTCGTTGCACACGTTACAACCGCATCCTTCGAAGACGTCGAGGCGATTAGGAGAGCAGCCGCTGGCAGGGTCCAAGAGGGCTGACTACTTTGCCTCTTTCGCCCTCGGCAGGATCTTCTCGACCTCGCCGTGGGGACGAGGGATGACGTGCACCGAGACCAGCTCGCCTACGCGGCGCGCCGCGGCGGCGCCCGCATCGGTGGCCGCCTTCACGGCGCCGACGTCACCCCGAACAAAGACCGTCACGTACCCGGCGCCAATGTACTCTTTGCCGATCAGCAGCACATTCGCCGCTTTCACCATGGCGTCGGCCGCTTCGATCGAACCGACCAAGCCTTTGGTCTCCACCATGCCGAGCGCTTCGAGAGACATCGTTTTCTCCGAAACTGTGCAGGCGCTACGGACGACCGGTCCGCAGCGCTGTGACTGTCGCCGCTTCTGCCGTCGCGGGGGTCGCGGCGGCCAGGCGAGCGCGCCAGAAAGCGCCGGAAATGTAACATATTGCGGAACATGCGGCAACCGCGCTAAGATGCCCGACTGTTCGATGCTGCTGCCGGAGACCAAATCCATGACTTTCCGTACGCCCGCTCTAGTGTGCTGTCTCATCGTGTCGCTCTGCGGCATCGGTTGTGGGTTGACCGATTCGGCCGAGCCGGTCGCGACGGCGGCTGTCGGGTTGAATCGGACGCGGGTTCCGCTGGGGGGTCCGCTGGAGATGACCTATCGGTTCACGGTCGCCGCGGATGCCCCCGCGTTTGCCGAGGACTACCGTGTGTTCGTGCATTTCCTCGACGGCGACGGAGAGCTGATGTTCACTGACGACCACGAGCCGTCCGAGTCTTCACGCGGTTGGGAGCAGGGGCAGGAGATCACCTACGAGCGGCGGATGATCGTACCGGTCTATCCCTACATCGGGGAGGTCACGGTCGCGGTCGGACTCTACTCGCCTGCCTCGGGCGACCGGCTGTCACTGGCCGCTGAGCACCTCGGGCAGCGAGCCTATCGGGTCGCGACGATGGAGATGGCGCCGCAATCCGAGAGCGGATTCCTTGTGTTCGTCGAAGGCTGGCACGACAGCGAGCGGGTGCCCGAGGACCCGGGCCGCGAATGGAGGTGGACCATGGGCCGCGCGGTCCTCTCATTCCGCAATCCTCGTGCCGATTCGACCCTCTATCTCGAGGTGGGCGGGCGTCCGGAACTGTTCGACGCTCCGCAAATCCTGACGCTGGCGATTGGCGACACCGTGGTCGAGACGCTCGAGTTATCGTCGGAAGAGCCCACCTACCATATGGTCGCCATTCCGGCCGTGAGCCTGGCTGAGGCAGAGACCGTGACGTTGTCGCTGAACGTTGAGCCCTCCTTCGTGCCGGCTGTCGTCACCGGGGGGCAGAGCGCCGACGATCGAGAGCTCGGGATGCAGGTGTTTTACGCTTTCCTGGAATCTCGGTAGGTCATGCGACCTATCGTTCTGTAACTTACTTAGCCGACAGGCCTAAGGTGGGCACCCCACCGAGCCGAAACGTGAACTATGCGACACCTGTCTGGCCAAGTTGCGCGTCCGGCTGGGTCGCCGACCGAACCGAGTCGACGCGGTCTGACTTCCGATGGGCCTGCAAGTTTGTGCTATTCTGAGAAGATGCTGTCCGTGTCGAGAGCCGCCACTCTGTCTCTGCTCGCTTTGTTCTTCGTTGTGCGACCGGCCGCCGCCCCGGCCTCGGCAGAGCTCGTGCTGCTGACCACAGGACGCACACTCGCGGTGAGTGGCCATGAATTTCAGGGGGACCGGGTGGTGCTCTATCTCCGCAAAGGCGGGGAGCTAGTTTGCGATCGGGCCCTCATTGTGCGTATCGAGCCAGACGCGGCCCCGGGTCCGCCGATTCAGGCTGTCGTCGAGTCGAAGCCGCTGGTACCCGCTCGGCCCTACGCGGAGATCATCGACGCCGTGTCGGTGCGATATGCGGTAGACCCAGCTCTGGTCTACGCGCTTATTGAAGTGGAGTCTGCCTATCGCCCGGCCGCCCGTTCACCAAAGGGGGCCATGGGCCTCATGCAGCTGATGCCGGCCACGGTGGAGCGATACGCGGTCAGCGACCCCTTCGACCCGTCGGCCAACATTGAAGCCGGAACCAGGCACCTGCGGTCGCTGCTGGATCGCTACGACGTCAGTTCTGCACTCGCGGCCTACAACGCCGGAGAGGGCCCTGTGCGCAGATTCGGCGGGGTGCCCCCATACCCGGAGACCCGCCGCTACGTCGCCAAGATCCGCAAGTTGCTCGACGCCGCTGGGACCGAGTAGCGCCGCGTCAGCTATTCGCCTACCGATCGCGCCCCTCGCGGCGTGGCAGATGCCGTCGTCCTGCTGCCGACTTCGGTCCCCTCGCGCCCCTGGTATAATTTTTATGGGACAGGAAGCCGATAATCTCATATCTGACAAGGGCTTGTAGCCGCTGCCGGGCTCTGTTCTGGCGGTGCCAGGACGTTGACGATGGAATTCCGTTGCAGACTCGGCACCCAGACCGGAGAGGTGACCGAGGAAATGCATGTCGCCGAGAGCGAGTCCAAGCTCCGTCAGGAGCTGGAGGCCAAGGGGCTCTATGTCCTCTCGCTCAGCCGTCGCGGCGCGCTCGGATGGCCAGGGCTCTCGTTTGCGAAGCGCCGCCGCATCAAGACACGCGAGTTCCTGGTGTTCAACCAAGAGCTGGCCACTCTGCTGCGGGCCGGCATGCCGCTGGTCCAGTCGCTCGACATCTTGCGCCAGCGTGTGGAGGACCCGAGTTTCAAGGCGGCGCTCGACGACGTCCACGACCGGGTGAGCGCAGGCGCGGCGCTCTCCGAGGCCTTCGAGGCCCAGGGGGAGACGATTCCTGGTATCTACACCGCGTCGCTGCTTGCCGGGGAGAAGAGCGGCGGGCTCGAAGAGGTAATTCGACGGTATGTTGCACATGTGAAGGTCATCACCGCTGTGAAGCGCAAGACGCTCTCGGCGCTGGTCTACCCGGCCATTCTCCTGCTCCTTTCGCTCGTCGTGGTAAGCATCATCGTGCTGCGAGTGGTGCCGGAGTTCGAGGGGTTCTATCAGAGCTTTGACGCCGAGCTGCCGATCGCGACCAGGATGATCGTGGCCGTCTCCGCGTTCCTCCGGAGCTATCTGTTCTTTGTCGTGCTGGGACTCGGTGGGGCGGTGGCTGCCGTCTGGTCCTGGCTGCGTCGACCGGGTGGTGTGGCGATGCTGGATCGCTTGATTCTCCGGCTGCCCGCGGTCGGCACCATCGCGGGGCGATTTGCGACATCGCAGCTCACGCGGACGCTGGCGACGCTGCTCAGCGGCGGCATTCCGCTGGTCAACGCGATCGATGTCGCGTCGCGCGCGCTGGGTAACCGGTTTTTCGCTGATCAGCTCCGTGTGGTCGGGCAACGGGTGCGCGAGGGCGAGGCACTGGCCGTGGCGTTGGCCGACCGCGGTGTCTTTCCGGCCGTGGCCATCAAGATGGTCGAGGTCGGCGAATCGACCGGCGCGCTCCAGGAGATGCTGACGAGCGTTGCCGACTTCTTCGACGAGGAGATCGACACGCAGCTCGGCCGGTTCATCACCATCATCGAGCCGGTGCTCCTTGTCATCATGGGTGTCGTCATCGCGGCGCTGCTCATCGCTCTCTACATGCCGCTGCTGCAGTTGGGTTCCGTATTGTCATGACGAAGGACGCGTCCTCGCTTCCAGACGACCGCCCCACGCCGACCGTCACGTCGGCCGAACCGGATGACCTCTATCTGGGCGGGGAGAGTGAGGCGGTCGACCCAGTCGACTCGGTTGACGCGGTTGCCACTGACGCCGAGGTTGCGCGCGCGCGGCGGCTGGCCGATCGGTATCGGCTGGAGTTCCTGGACATGGACAAGTTCAGGATCGACGCGGAGCTCTTCCGGTCGATACCAGCCGATCTGATGCTCCGATATGGCTTCGTGCCGCATCGCAGAGAAGGTCAGAGTCTCGTCATCGTGGTCTCCGACCCGACTGATCTACCGATGATCGACGAATTGGCGCTGCTGCTCGATACGTCGATCCGGGTCACGGTGGGGACCTCGTCGGCAATCGAATCGATCTTGAAGAAGAGCGAGGGTTCGCAGCGCGTGCTCGACGAAGCGACCGAGAGCTTCGAGCTGCAGATTCTGCACGAGGACGAGAGAGGCGAAGACAACCTGACGGTCGAACGGCTCACGAGTGATATCAGCCCGGTCATTCGACTGGTCGATTCGATGATCTACACGGCACTCCAGCGCCGGGCCAGCGACATTCACATCGAGACGCAGGAGGATGCCGTGTCGGTGAAATACCGGATTGACGGGACCCTGCAGTCGGCCATGCGGCCGGTCGACAAGCGTTTTCATAGCGCCATTTTGTCGCGCGTGAAGGTCATGGCGGAGCTCGACATCGCCGAGAAGCGCGTCCCGCAGGATGGGCGCTTCAAGGTGCGGGTGCCGGGCAAGACGATCGATTTTCGTGTCTCCGTGATGCCGACGGTGCATGGCGAGGACGCGGTCATCAGGATTCTCGACAAGGAAACGATCAGCGAGCAATTCCGGGAATTGCGACTCGATATTCTGGGGTTTGCCGAAGCGGAGCTGCAGAGATTCCGGCGGGCGATACTGGAGCCCTACGGCATGGTGCTCGTCACCGGGCCGACCGGGAGCGGCAAGACCACGACTCTGTACGCCGCCTTGTCGGAGATTCATTCGCCCGAGGACAAGATTGTCACCATCGAGGATCCTGTCGAATACCAGCTGCGTGGCATTACACAGATCCCGATCAACGAGCGGAAAGGGCTGACATTCGCGCGTGGTCTGCGGTCGATTCTTCGGCACGACCCCGACAAGATCATGGTGGGGGAGATTCGCGACTCGGAGACGGCACAGATCGCCATCCAGTCCGCTTTGACCGGGCATCTGGTGTTCACGACGGTGCACGCCAACAACGTCCTCGACGTGCTCGGGCGCTTTTTGAACATGGGGGTCGAGGCCTATCAATTCGTGTCGTCGCTCAACTGCGTGATGGCGCAACGGCTGGTTCGGTTGATCTGCGTCGAGTGCCGCCGCCCCGCCAAGATTACCGCCGACGACCTGCGCGAGTCCGGGTTGGATCCCGCGCTGGCCGAGACGCACGAGTTCTTCGAAGGGGCCGGGTGCATTGATTGTGGCGGCACGGGATTCCGGGGGCGCACCGCGTTGTGTGAGCTGCTCGATCTCACCGACGACCTCCGGGAGATGATTCTGGCTCAGGCGCCAGCCTCGCAGATCAAGCAAGCGATGCGCGCTGAAGGGATGCGCTTCCTGCGCGACTCGGCGGTCGAGAAGGCGGTCTCCGGGCTGACCACGCTGCAGGAGATCAACAAGGTGACCTTCGTGAAGTGACCATGGCAGTTCTGACTCGTCTTCATCGCCTGTTCAGCTCGAATCCGCCCTCTGCAAGTCTCGAGATCGCACCCGGCCGCGTGACCGGGCTCACGCTTGGCCGTGGATCTGGTAGGGCCATCACCGGCGCCGTGACGGAGCTCCTTCCGGATGGGGCACTGACACCGACCGCCAACGCGACGAACATGACCGACCAAAGCGCGGTGAGTAAGGCGGTGGGCCGGGTCCTGAAGCAGCTGCCCGGGACCCCGAGGCAGGTGGCGCTCGTCGTGCCGGACAGCGCCGCGAAGGTCTCGCTGATGACGTTTGAGCAGATTCCTGCGCGGCAGGCCGATCTCGATCAGTTGGTGAGATGGCAGGCTCGGAAGTCGGCGCCATTCAAGGTGGAGGATGCGCAGATCGCCTACTCGCCCGGCCTCGCGACCGAAGGCGGGGGACAGGAGCTCATCGTCAGTCTCATGCGTCGCGACATTGTCGAAGAGTACGAGGCGGTGTGCGCGAGCGCCGGGGGGCACGCCGGGGTCGTCGATCTGGCGAGCTTCAGCCTGGTCAACGCGGTGTTGTGCGGCAACGACGTTGCCAATGCCGATTGGCTGCTGGTGCATATCGCCCAGGGATACAGCACCATCGCGGTCGTGCGCCAGGGGCAGGTGATTCTCTTCCGGAACCGACCGGCCGAGAGCGATGGCAATCTGTCCGATCTCGTGCACCAGACGACGATGTACTACGAGGACCGTCTCCATGGCGCCGGATTTGGTCGGGTGTTTTTGGTGATGAGTGCCCCCGACAGCGATGCGGACCAGGCCGTCAGCCTGAGGCAATCGCTGGAGACGCGGCTGAGCATCGGCGTCGAGGCGATCATCCCTGGAGTCGAGGTGGCGAATGGGCAGGACCCCGGCGCAGTGAGGCCCGATCTGATGGCGGCCCCTCTCGGTCTCCTGTTGCGCGAGCGCCTGGCGGCCGAAACAGGGGCATAGGGAGACCATGCTCCGCACCAATCTCGCCACCCGACCTTTCTATAACGAGCGCGCCGTCTACCTGGCGCTTGGGGTGGTGTCGGTGGTCGGCCTCGCTGTGATGTCCACCGAGGTGCTCCAGATCGTCGATTTGTCTCGACGCAACACGGAGCTCACCGCGCGCGCCGAGCGGGCGGGGCGCGAGGGCACCGAGCTGTCTGCGCAGGCGGCTGAACTTCAGCGAACGGTGAGCCCACGGGCACTCGAAGACGTGGCCGCGGCGGCACGCGAGGCCAATTTGCTGATCGACCAGCGGGTCTTTTCCTGGACAGACTTCTTCAATCGCATCGAAGTCACTCTCCCATCAGACGTCATGATGACCGAGGTGCGTCCGGACATCGAGCCTGGATCGATCGAGGTGACGATGGGCGTGATTGGGCGTCGTCTCGACGCGATAAATGAGTTCATCCGCGCTCTGGAGGAGTCCGGTGCCTTCAGGGACCTGCTGGAAAGGCAGTCGGAAATCACCGAAGACGGGATGTACCGCGCGGTGCTCAGAGGCCAGTATCTGCAGGCGTTGTTGCCCGGGGCGGTCGGTCCGGGCGAGCGTGACGGAAGTGACGGGGTCGACGAGGCAGGCCCTGAAGCCGCCGATTCGAACGTCGAGCCGGAGCCGGACCCGCTGGTTCCAGGGAGAGACCTACTGTGACTCTGTTGCACAGGATTCTTCAGGAAAAGCGACCGCTGGTCACGATTGTCACGATGGTTCTGGCGCTCGATGTGGGGCTGTTCGCCTTTGCGGTCTACCCATGGTCGAACAAAGTGTCTCAGGCTGAAACACGCGCCGCCGCAGATGAGGCACGGCTTGGCCAGGCGAGGGCCAGCTATGCGGCCGCCAGCGAGGCAAGATCAAGCCAACTGTTTGTCGACAACGAGTTGCAGCGGTTTTACGAAGATGTACTACCCGCGGATCTGGCCGGCGCCAGGCAGATCAGCGCCCCGTTTCTGGTTCAGCTAGCCGAAGACACGAATCTAGTGCTGGAGCGGCGGAGCAGTGCGCCCGACAAAGAAAGAGAGAGTCTGCTGGCCAGACTCCGGACGACCATGGAGTTGGCCGGCGCATACGAGGACATCCGTCGGTTTATCTTCGAGCTCGAGACGGCGCCGGAGTTCATCCTGATCGAGGAGGTCATCCTGAGACAGGGAGACGCGTCGAACGAAGAGCTCGTCCTCACACTTGGTGTGTCGACCTACTACTGGGCTGGACCTGATGCGGCATCGTGATGAGGGCCGGTCACGTCGTTGTGGCCGGATGTCGCTGGTTGGCGGGGTGCTGGTCATCGTGACAGGTTGCGCAGCGGAGCTCTCGGATCCGGTGCCTGAGGCGCGGGCGCCCCAGGCTGCCACCGAGACCGACGCCTCGGATGCATGGCAAGGGGTGCGGCTCGAGGGGATGACGGTAGACCGATCGAATCCGGTTCGGCGCGGCGGGGCGGCGGCTCCGTTGGCCGGGCCGGACGGCGTCAACATCGACCGGTCGGTCGTCTCGGTGCCCGGTGCTGAAACCCCGGGTCTAGATCCGAGCGAGATGCCCCGTGGGGGCGCAGCCGACGGGGGGGCGGGCGACGTCCCGCTGACCTTCATTGGCTTTGTCGAGAGCCCTGGCATCGAGGGGCGCGTCGTGGTGTTGACCGACGGAGACCTCCTGTTTCACGGCCGGGTGGGAGACGTGATCGATGGGCGCTACCGCATCGTCGGGGTCGGGCTCGAATCGGTCGATGTGGAACGGGTTGATGGTCGGGGCCGTCAGACACTTCGGCTGCCACCCGGCGAGTGATCTGCGGCAAATGAGGACCCACACGCATGTCCCGTCGCATTCGCGACCTTTTTGGCCGGCGCTGGTGACCGTGGCACTCCTGACGGCGGCGTGCGCGAGCGCGGCCAGGCAGGCGCAGCACAGCGCCGAGGCTGGTGACTGGGACACGGCGGTCCAGTACTAGTAATCGTATCCCCCGGCAATGCCGGGGGCTTTAGTTGTGAGCCGCTCAAAGCGGCCTGACGTGGCCGCTACGCGTCCACTTGGGCCACCCTACGGGTGGCTGCGTGCATCCAACCTGAGCTGCTCTTGCCGACGATCTTCCACTTCCTGCGCCCGGATATACGCGCGAACCGCCCGCTCATCCCGACCCAGCGTGGACACGAAGTAGCCCCGGGCCCAAAAATGCTGCCCCACAAAGCTGCGCGACCGCCCGGCAAACTCCCGGGCGATGTAGATCGCGCTCTTCCCCTTGATGTACCCGATCACCTGCGCCACCGCGTACTTCGGAGGAATCGACAACATCATGTGAACGTGGTCGGCCATCAGATGCCCTTCTTCCACCTCGCTCTCCCGCTGCCGCGCCAATCGCCGGAACACCTCCCCCAAATACCGCCGCAGCTCCCCGTAGATCGCCTTCTTGCGGTATTTCGGGATGAACACGACGTGATACTGACATGCCCACTTCGAGTGATTTAGACTGCGATAGTTCGTCATGGGGACTCCCCTTTCGTGATGCGTTGCGGCTCACGTGGGGGAGTTCC